>WAQN01000099.1 GCA_015520195.1 Desulfurococcales archaeon
CTATTAATGGTTGACACAGTAGGAGGACTAAACGACACTGTCTCAGGCCTAGCGAACATAGTAGTCATGAAGGGAGATGAGATAATAGCAACACTATCAGCAAGCCTACAAGAGCTAGACGCAAAGGTAGTAGACGTGAGAGACGGAGTAGCCACGCTAGACACAAAGCTAGGAGAAATGCAGATGACACTCTCAGACGGCCAGGCCCAGATAACGGGTCTGGTTGAGAAGAACGGCCAGCTACTAGTACAGATAAACGATGCAATAACTGCGAGTGCATCACAGCTAAGAGACCTAATAGAGAACGGCGTTAGGGTCGATATAAGCAACCTAGCATCAGCAACACAATCCAACTTCAACAAGGTGCTAAACGAGGTAGCAAACGCCAACAGTGCACTAGCTGATGTAAACACCAAGGTATCAGCAATACAAGGCGACCTAAGCGACCTATCAGGAAGAGTAACAGCAGTGCAGAGCGACCTAGCAGACACCAAGACAACACTATCAGGAGTAAAGGCCACAGTAGACACCCTACCAAGCAAGATAGACGAGGTATCAGGCAAGGTAGACCAGCTGAGCAGCAAGCTAGACACAGTACAGGACAATGTAGTAAGCAGCGTTGACAGTGCGAAGAGCAGGGCAACAGTATTCGGTGCAATAAACCTGATACTGATACTGATAGTAGCAGCACTAGTATACGTATTCTCACGTAGGACATAAATAAAACTATAAATAATAAAATTCATATAAATTAAAATCTTTTTTATTTAATATTCATATATTACCCTTATTCTTTCTCCTCCACGGAAAATGAAAGGACGGAATTTATGCTATAGTATAGAATTCAATTATAGGAATTTACGTTCACAATACTGTTATCGATCAATGTATGGTAAAGTTTAATATTAATGCTTAAATATCTCGTAAACATATAGATCGACTACGATGAATAAAGGGTGGATATATTGAGTAGAATACACTTCCTCCAGGCATTAATAATAGTAGCCCTTCTAATCGTGTCGATACTCCCCGTAGGCATGACACAGGCCAGTCAACCATCATATGGCTACCAGGCAATGGTAGATCCAAGGCTCCTGTTAGACGAGACATATAATGTGGAATCACTGTTGGCATCCCGATCTCTTGGAGTGGATATTGCTAGGATAGCTGATGAGAGAGTTGAGGGGATAAAATTAAGAGAGGGCCAGGCTATAGTATCGATCGTGGCCTCTAAGAGCTTATCCCCCGAGCTATTAGAGTCAAAGACGCATGGTGTATTCTTCGGGTTTGATTTGGGCTATTACATGCTCTATAAGGCCTGGGCAACGCAGGACGACGTTGAGGAGCTTGCTAGGACACCTGGGGTCTATGGTATATCCCTCTTCACACCACCACTCGATAACCTCCTCTTCATGAAGGGCAAGTTCGAGTCGTTAGACGTCAGCCTAGATGAGGGCATTCAACCCACACTATACAAGGCTGTTGACGTACTAGGAGCATCAAGGGTATGGGAAGAATACGGGATTACCGGCAAAGGAGTAGTGGTGGGCGTTGTTGATAGTGGAGTTGACTTTGGCATAAGCGATTTGGGTGTAGATGCGATAGCAAGGGATGAAAACGGCCTCCCACTAACACTCGACTCTGACCTGATAGGCTTAACCCTAACCCTATCGCAGGCGGTGAAGGGTGATGATGGATTCATAAATGTGAGCCTACCAGTAGTATATTTCGACGGCTTCTTCCTAGAAATAGGAGAGACCAACTCATCATGGCTGCTATACGTAGCCCCAAGCGGGGCAGTTGCATACTTTGAAGTACCAGTGGGAAGGTATTATGTAGGTGACATAGAGAGTGGGGCCCCATTCAAGTTCGGCCTCGCAGTAGAGACGCAGCTACTACTATACGGTAGCCTAGGCATACTCCAATACGCGCTACCAGTGCTCTTAACAGACTCAAACATGGACGGATCCTATGATACTGTATACGCGGATCTATCATCAATGTACTACCTCTTCCTCCTAGCACTAAACCAGACGGGAATAATGAATGTCAGCCCAGATCCAGCACTACTAGATCTTAGCTTCGCAGATGAAGCCCCGGTAACCTACGGGAGTGAGGTTGTAGCAAGAGACTTCACGGGAGACGGGATAAACGACTTCAGCGCAGGAGCCCTGGCAGGCTACATATACGACTACCTAGGCCTATTCACTGGCAACGAGATAACACCCATGGGATGGGATGGAGCATTCGATTATGCTGGAATGATCCTACCAGGCCTAGACACGCAGACGGGAAGCTATGTGGCATTCGTATACGACTTCATAGCCCACGGGACAAGCGTGGCCAACGTAATAGCTGGCAGAGGCGTGACTACCGTAGATCTAGGCTACGGCTCCTTCAAACTAAAGGGGATAGCCCCAGAAGCCAAGCTGGGAGCCAACACTGGTTTGATAAACCCCTTCGTCTCACAACTATTCTTCAGCGGCCTAGACGTTACAGGGTTCCCCTGGAAATGGGAGTACACCGGGAGACACAAGGTCGATATAATAAGTAACAGTTGGGGCAACAGCTACATAGGCCTAATCGGCTTCATGAGCACCTTCGACCCCTACAGCCTCATAGAAGACTTCATAGTAGCAAACACAGGCACAATAGTAGTACATGCAATGGGCAACGGAGGACCAGGATACGGTACAGCAACACTCCCAGGAGCGGCATCAATGGTGATAAGCGTTGGCGCGAGCACCCTATTCGACTACAGGCCATTCTACAACTACCTACCAGGAGCATGGGGAGAAGTGGTGAGCTGGAGTGACAGGGGCCCGACAGATGCTGGACTAGCAAAGCCAGACGTAGTCAACATAGGCTCATTCGCCTGGTCAATGACTCCAGTCCTGACAGGCCTAGGAGATGGAAGTCAAGCTGTAGACCTCTTCGGTGGGACAAGCGAGGCTACGCCAATGACGAGTGGAGTAGTAGCGCTACTACTTCAAGCCTATAGGGAGACTTATGGCAGTGATCCAGCCCCAGGCCTGATCAAGGCTGTACTGAAGAGTACAGCTCAGGACCTAGGATACGACCCATACGTGCAGGGCTCCGGGCATGTTGACGCATATACAGCTGTGAAAGCAATAATAGAGGGAGGCATACCCATAGCCTATTCAACCACGGCATACGATAACCTATACTCACTAATGGGGGAGAACAATAGATTCACGCCTACTGGCGACAGCGTCTCAAGCATAATAGACACCCAGCTATACACTGGAGTCATGAAGCCTGGGGAGAGCAAGACTCTGACACTAACACTGCAAACACTATCGGGTTCGGCGAGTGCATCGCTAGAGGCTGTCACCTTCAAGCAGGAGACTGAGGGACTCTTGAAATACCTAGACCTTAACAACGCTTACCTAGTAGTGGGAAGTACGTTAACTCCGCTAAGCGACCTAATAGTAAACGTTAACGAGGAGGAGAATACAATATACTTAAACCTGACTGGAGTAGTGAGTGGCAGGATACTGATGCCTATGAAGCAGGAGGTGTTACAGGGAGACGGCTTGGTGGAGATAGTGGCTACATACCCCTACAGCGTCCAAGACCCATTTGGCAGGAGGGGCAGCTACGGCTTCCTATTCTATAGCGGCTTCGAGCTCCAATACGGCGTAGATGTTGATGGAAACGGTGTATACACTCCCAACGAGACAGCCAGGATGAACTATGATATTAGACTGGCAAACACATTCCACATCACAGTAGGCAACCCGGAGCAGAAAGTAAACCTAGTAAAACAGGCTATCGAAGACTATCTAAACACCAGTATAAACGGCTTACCACAGGCACCAATACTAGACTTCAGGATACTCGTAAACGTATATACACTAGCAGGCTTAGACCTAGTAGTACCCCTTAAACTAGAGCTGAGGAGGACAACCGAGACAAGCTGGACATGGATAACCCTGCCAAGTTCAACTACAGTATCAAATACACCATCAACTGTAAACGTACAGATAAGCGTGCCTGGAGATGCAAGGCCAGGGCTATACCAGGGCTATGTGAAGGTAACATCAGGCGGGCAGACAGTATTGATCCCAGTGTCGATACCAGTAGCAGCTACACTCACAGAGGACAGCAAGCAACTACTCCTGGAATCTGACATGGAGGATACACCCTATAAGAACTACATGGTTGAAGGCAAAGCTGACTGGACTTGGAGATACGAGAGCGGCGACTGGAGGACGATACCACTACTAATAGAAGACGACACGGTAGTAGGCTTAATGGTAACCGTAAAGTGGGATAGCTCAGACACATCTATAGACGCAATGATGGCTGGATACGGGGTTCCAGTACTAGCTGGAGAGCCCATAGACACGTTCTATGGAGCTGTAATAGCAGGTAAACTAACACTACCACTATACACGGGAGGCTGGTTCCCACACTACGACAATCCAGCCCCCACATACACCACAATGCTAGTACCCATCCAGTCCACGGATAAGCCCTTCTGGCTGGTCATACACAACACGCTACTACGCGGAGGAGACATGTACCCGGAGGAGTTCAAGGTAGTGGTGAAACCCATAAGGGCCTACTACACAAGCACACTATCCCTGAACCCAGGCGAGACGGGAAGTGTTGATGTAAGAGTAACTGGTTCATTCGCTATAAGCGGGGCATACGTAAACCCTGTACTCGTAGAGGGCAATGCCACAGTGACAGCATCGACGCCAAGACTAGGATTCGGCCCAGACCAGACGTTCACACTACAAGTCACCCCACAGACAGACTCTAAGATAGCAGTACTACTAGTGATGCCAAACATGAACACCTATAGTATAGGAGTAAACATGATGGGAGCCAAAACACCAATACTAGAAACGCCAGGAGTAATACCGCTATTCCTAACAGTCACCACAAGCTAAGGAACTAACCATATAACATAATCTAGCATATTATTTTTAATATTTATTATTAATTTTCTCGGGTACCCTGCTTACCCCTTTATTTAAATATGATCTATAGATTAGATTTAAATTGAAGGCAAGACAAGTATCTAAGGTTAAACTGGAGGTACACGCTTAGTGGTAGTAACAGTAGAGATCTCGGGAGTACTAGAAGAGAAGTTAAGGAGGCTAGTAGACCTAGGAGTCTATAGTAGTGTAGCTGAGGCTGTTAGGGATGCAGTAAGAAACATGCTGTCATCAACGGATATGAGGGAGATAGCCCTCAAGATATACACTACTAAGAACGCTTCATTCCAGTACGCCACATACTTCGCGGAGGAGACATTCGACAGCATGATAGAGTATATGCTTTCAAAAGAGGTAGTGCCCCTCATAGGAGTACTCGATAGAAAAGATGTAGAAATACTCGATAGGGGAGTATACCTCGTAGACCCACTAACAATCCATATCCTATACAAGAGTGAACTAGCAGACGTAGCTACTAAGAGTAGGAATGGAGGAATAAAGATGTTGACACCGGAGAAGAGCAGGTCATACATACAGATAGCAGAGGCGAGGAGGATATGGAGAGGCATGGATCCTGTAAGGATAGTGGCTACCGCTCCAATACCCGTCCCTTCAGAGATGCCCAGGAGCCTTATAACAGTCATAGAGGAGGCCATAATAAACTATGCAGATGCAACTGACACAATTATAATAAGCGATGACGCCAGGACAAGGCTAATCGCGCGGGAGAGGGGTGTAGAAGCAGTTAGCTCGCTCTCAATCCTCCTAACAGGCGTGGAGGAGGGAATAATAGACCCTGTAAGGGCCTCAGAAGTAATCTATGGATTAAGGATGATACCATACCTACTACCAGACCACATAGTAGGTGAACTTGTAAAGTGAAAAGAGAACCCCTAGACCTAGTAGTCTCACTAGACATATCAGTCAGCATGAACAAGTCATACTCAGACATGACCCCATCAAAGCTAGCGGCATCAAAGGAGGCAATACTACTAATATCAGGCAGACTACTCGAATACAAGCACAATAGGCTAGGCCTAGTAGCATTCTACGGCCAATCAATACCTCTACTGCCATTAACTAATAACAGGCAGAAACTCATAGATACACTGTATAAACTTACATTCACCGGAGAAGGCTCAGCTCCAGGCGACGGTATAGCAGAAGCCGTGAAACTACTAAGACAGTCGAGGCCGGGAAGGAGGAAACAGGTAATAATGATAACAGATGGAGAAATAAACCAAGGAGCCCCCTTGGAGGCGGCAGCACTATATGCTAGGAACATGGATGTAAGGGTTGACATAATCGTTATAGGCGACAAGCCTAGAAGGATGGAGGCATTCATGTCGGCGGCTAAGATAACCGGGGGCACATACGCTCAGGTAGGCGCTAAAAACCAGTTATTCTCAAGAGTCATTGAGGTGATAAGGTAGAGGCCAGCGCTAGTATTTAGAGTGTGAGGGTAATGTACCGTTTAGTTGTAGTAGAGAAAAGTAAATCGACCAACACAGAGGCAGCATTGAGGATAATGGATGAAGCAGACTCTATAGCGGAGAGAGAGGGATTCATCCTAGGATTAGTAGTGTTTGGGGGAAGGGGGATCCCACTAGTAGATATCTCTAATGATAAGACCCTAAAAATAGGAGAGGCATACTCGGAATCCCCAATTATACCTGGAAGGCCAGAACCTGGACTAGGCTTGAAAGAGGCATATTA
This sequence comes from Desulfurococcales archaeon, assembly GCA_015520195.1. Classification (GTDB taxonomy): domain Archaea; phylum Thermoproteota; class Thermoprotei_A; order Sulfolobales; family Acidilobaceae; genus WAQN01. The sequence goes on from WAQN01000099.1 coordinate 6,687, forward strand.
CATGATTATGGACTCAACCGAAAGGGTGAATAGCAGTATTAAAGACTACAAGGTGATATTAGTATGGTCTATGGCCTCAAGGCCCAAGACGCCTATAGACCTATTCATATCCCTCCTAGACAACATGGACATCGAGGTGAAAATAGTAGCCTTAAGGCCTAGCATACCCAAATGGTTCCACTCATACTCGAGCTACCCGGAGAACAGGATATTCAAAGTCAGGAAAAACACCAACATAGCCAGGCTCGCATCAGAGCTCCTAGGATAACATAACTCAGACCTATTCAGTATGCTACCTAATTTAGCCCCGAAGCACTCATAACCAGCTGGGGATTCTAGAATGGGCAGACTACGATTCGGTCCAGCAGGTAAACCCGTCGAATACAAGGGCCCCATGGAGGGTGTGCCAGGCTTCCTTAGGAAGATAGGCCTCGACGCGCTAGAATATGAGGCGGTTAGAGGGGTTCGTATAAGCCAGGAAAAGGCATTAAAGCTTAGAGAGGAGGCTGAAAGAAACGACGTGACTATGAGCATGCACGCGCCATACTACATAAACTTAGCCTCGCCAGATGAGGATACATGGAGAAAGAGTATAAAGAGGATCTATGAATCAATGATCGCTGCTGAATGGATGGGTGCGTATGTAGTGGTTATACACCCAGGTTATTATAAAGGGGTGAAATCTAGAGAGGAGGCGTTGGGAAAGGTGATAGAGGGCCTCAAAGTAGTCAATGATATACTGCCAGACTGGGTTAAAAGGCCAAGCCTGTCTCCGGAGACTATGGGTAAGGTAAGCCAGGTGGGGGACATCGATGAAGTAGTAGTTATCTGTAGAGAAGTGGATAGATGCAAGCCCACGGTTGACTGGGCACATCTATATGCTAGATATGAGGGAAAACGCATAGTTGATGTAGACGAGGTCGTTAAGATTATAGACTACATAGAAAGGGAACTTGGTAAGTGGGCAATTGACCCTTTACATACCCACTTCTCAAAGATAGAATACGGTAAAGGGGGAGAGAGGATGCATCACACGCTAGGAGAAGAGGGGTACGGGCCAGATTGGAGTATAGTATGTAGAGCATACAAGGAGACAGGTATAAATGCCGTAGTGATAAGTGAAAGCCCCATACTTGAGAAGGACGCTATAGTAATGAGGGATATATGCAGAGAGGCTTAAAAGACCCTCCATCATCCTTATAATTCCCATATAACAGCCTAATTGGGATTAGAGGTGCGAGACGGGATGGGGAAGATCCGTAAAATAGTCTTAGACACAATAGAGTTCCACCCACTACATAAGGCATGGGTTAAACTAGGCGAACAGATAGCTAAAGACCTGGGAGTAGACTTTGAGGTGCTAAAAGAGGACTACGTGTATGCAATAAATCATGGAGACACGGACGACCTGGGGATGGCATGGCTGCCACAGCTCTTCGCAGAGCTAGAGGATGGCAGCGTAAAACTAATACTGAGCCAGTACCCCTTCGACCCGCAGACAACTAGTCCAGACGAGGAGAAAGCAATAGAGGAGGCCAGAAGGAAAGTGGAGGAGATAGCTAGAGACCCCTAAGATGCTAGAAATGAGATGGCTGATACCACTTGCAGGGGCGATAATAGCCTATAGCCTAACCCTTTACATGGGATTCCTTATATGGGTCAAACTAGGCCTACCAGTAGGCCCCTATAATATGTTACTTACACTTATAGGATTATACATATCTATTATAGGTTTAAAAGTTATGAGGAGAGTAGTAGGATTACAGGGAGGAGCGAGACAATACTTTGATTCAGAAGTAAAAACAATAGAGTACTTCATTAACAAGATAGACACGTCAGCCGAAAATAATAAAGCACGTAACAGAAGAAAGATTACACTAATAACTACGGGCCCATATGCCATCACAAGACACCCAGCCTATAGTGGTGCATTGCTTACAACAATGGGATTAGCGCTAATACTTGGGTTCCCCATAGCATCAATACCAATACTATACGCCTGGCTATACCTAGTAACCATAATAGAGGAGGCGGAGTTGGAGGAAAAAGCTAGTGAATACCGGGATTATAAGTCAAAAACGCCTAGATTAGCTCCTATCAGGCTATTAATTGTAGAGACACTCGATATAATTCGTAGACTCGGGATCCACGTATAAGAGGGAGATCATCCATACAATACTAGAAACCCCATATCCTAGCCCTGGCCTTCTCATCTCTCTCGATCCCCTCTACAGGACCCTTATACACGATCTCCCCCCTATCAATCCCATATGCAATATCTACAAGCTCTCTAACCCTAGCTAGAGACCCGGACTCCGTGATGAAGATCGAGACCCCCTCCTCCTCTATAGACTTCAAGACCTCCACAATGGTTTTAACAATCCTAGGAGCTAGACCCTCTAAAGGTTCATCTAATATAAGCAGTTTAGGCCTCTTAACCAGTGCTCTGGCGACGGCCAGCATCTGTTGCTCACCTCCGCTAAGATACCTTCCTTTTCTGTCGATGAACCTCTTAAGGTCTGGTATGAGGGAGTATAGCCATTCAAGCACATCACCGGGTAGACTTGAGCCGTACGAGACCTCTAGATTCTCTAAGGCGGTTAAATCGGGGAAGATCATTCTACCCTGAGGCACGTATCCAACCCCTAACCGTGCAACCACGTGAGGCTGAATCCTGCCTGCATCGAGCTTGACACCATTAGACTCAGCAACTATACTCCCCCTGTAGGGCTTTAAAAGCCCTAGCATTACCCTCAGTGTAGTCGTTTTACCAGCACCATTCCTGCCAACCAGGACTATATTCTCGCCGCCTGCATCCAGGCTTACACCACGTAACACCTCTACAGGGCCTATACGAACCCATACATCCCTAAGACTTATCCTAACCCCCAATTAGGTAGACACCCCTTCCATCTACTCTCCAAAGTATGCATATCTAAGTCTTTGATCGGCTTTCACGGACTCAGGATCCCCTTCTACCAGGATCTTACCCTCATGCATTGCTATAACTCTATCAGATACACTAAACACCACGTCTAAGTCGTGTTCCACTATTAACATGGGTATCCTCTCCTTCTTCAACGACTCTATTATACTAGTGATTCTTCCCTTCTCCAAGGCGCTGAGCCCAGAGGTGGGTTCATCAAGTAATAAGACCCTAGGTCTAGCTACAAGAGCTATTGCTATGTCGAGAAGCTTCCTTTCTCCGTGGCTAAGATTGCTAGCCTTAACATCCTTCTTCTCATAAAGTCCCACGAGCTCTAAGATCCCCTTTGCATCTTCATCAACTTCTGTTAGTGAATCATAGTTCCTTGATATACTCTTATAGAGCCTCTTACTAGCTATTATAGCCGTCCTAATATTATCAATTACGCTTAACCCATCAAACACATTTGGGATCTGGAATGCCCTAGCGACGCCAAGCATGGTTATAACTGATATAGGCTTACCTGTAATCTCAACGACTCCCCCTTCAACAGCCAGCTTAACACTCCCACTATCAGGCCTAGTTATGCCAGAGATAACATCTAACAGCGTAGTCTTGCCAGCACCATTAGGCCCGATGAGCCCTATAGTAGTAGCCTCCGGGACAGTAAGACTCACCCCATCTACAGCAGCCACTCGACCATAATACTTTCTAACGTTCTCTACTATGAGCACAGGCTTCATTCTTCATCGCCTCCAGCAAGTTTAACTATAAACCCTACAATCCCACTGGGTAGTATGAATATGACTGCTCCAAGTATGAGCCCTGTTATTAGTAACCAGTACTCTGTCAGTCCCATAGCTATATCCTGGATGAACACGTACACAAGCCCACCGATGAACGGTCCTAGGAAAACCCTGGATCCGCCTAATATAGCCATGAACACTATAGCGGCACTAAACGTCCAGTATAGCGAGTCAGGGTTTATAGACGACTGTAGAGGAGAGTATAGAGCACCTGCTATCCCCGTCACAAGCCCGCTAACAAGGAAGCTGACAAGTCTCACCCTATTAACCGAGTAACCAACGACTTCAGCCCTGTAGGGGTTATCCCTAACACTCCTAAAGGCTAGACCCAAAGGACTCCGGAGAAGTTTCCAGGTAAGGAATAGGGTAGCAAATGACACTACTAGAACAACATAATAGTAATCCTCTATATCACCTAGAGGCCTGGGTATACCGTAGATCCCCTCATCCGCTCCCGTGACACTCCTCCATTTAAGCGCTACAGCGTACACCAGCTGGCTAAAGGCTAGCGTCAGCATGGCAAAGTAAATCTTAGTATGCCTAAGGCTAAGGTAACCAGTAACCAATGCCAGTAATAGCACGACTCCCAGTGCTAGTAGAAAGGATTGAGGAAAGCCCAGGCTAAGCTTAACGGTGCCTATAGCAACTACATAAGCGCCTGTACCCCAGAACATTGCATGCCCGAAGCTGAGAAGGCCTGTGTAGCCGAATAATACATTGAAGCCCACAGCGGCCACACCATACAATATACCAGTCGCCACAAGCCTGCTATAGAAGGGGCCGGCAACTAGGGGTACAACAGCTAGTAAAGCGAATACAGGAATTAGCCAGTTCACTCCAGTCATAATCCTTGCCATGGCTATCTCCTCTCAACCTCCCTCTCGCCGAATAATCCGGTGGGCTTGATGATTAGTATAAGGGCCATGACTATGTATACAAGGGCTATCTCCAGTACGGGGTAGACGATCGCCATGAACGTCCTGGAGAAGCCAACTATAAGCGCTCCAATGAAGGAGCCGAGTATACTACCCATACCACCTATAACTATAATGGCGAAGGATAGCACTATGGCCTCAGTACCCATACCAGGATAGGCTGTGAGTATGGGAGCAGCCATAGCACCAGATATTCCAGCTAAGGCGGCTCCGAGAGCAAATGTAAGTGAGAATAAGATCCTCGTATTAACCCCCAATGCAGCTGCTATATCGGGGTAGGAAGCGGCAGCCCTTATCTTCTTCCCAGTTATAGTCCTGGTAAACATTATCCAGAGGCCAAAAGCTACCACCACCGCCACAGCTACCGTTACAATGTAATACACTGGAATCAGGTATTCTCCAACCCTAAAGGAGCCCCAAGGAATAGATTGCAGAGCCTTATACTCGGTGCCCCATATGATCTTAACGGTATCATCGAATACTAGTATAAGAGCGAATGTCAGGAGCAGCTGTACCTCCTCTGGCTTGCTATATACCCACTTAAGAAGGCCGACTTCAACTAAATACCCTATAGCAGCTAGTACTAGCCCAGCAGCCAGGATACCCGCGACAACGCCCACTTCAGCCCCCGAAACCAGCCTAGTGAACACTGTATACATAACATATGCTCCGACCATGTAAAATGCTCCATGGGCAAGGTTGAGTACACGCATGATTCCAAATATAAGGCTAAGCCCAGATGCTATGAGAAAAAGAATTGAGGAGTAGAATAGTGCATTAGCCGTCTGAGCAGCTACATAGCCCAGATCAACCACTATACCCAGCACCTACTAGCACTCCACAAGCGTCTTCAAGGGCTCTGGGAACACCTTGAATGGGCTGAACACCCTCAACTCAGATAGCACCGGGTGAGGATACCTGCCCCCACCCTTAGTAAGCTTACCCCAGTAGACCTCATACATACCCTGGTGATCCTCTCCCCTAATGAATACTGGGCCCATAGGGCCAGCTACCGCTATATCCTCCATTGCCCTAGCTATATCCTCCGGGTCAGGCCACTTGCCTAGCTCCACATAAGCCCTCTCTATAGCCGCCTTCAATGCATAGAGAGCAGTATAACTGGTTCCAGACACGTAGGCGGGATACTCTCCCGCCTTCTCCTTGAACTTCGACACGAACCTTGAATTAATGGGATACACGCTTGGATTTGGATAATCAAACCAGTACCTGCCACTACCCCATATATCTGCTCCCCCCTCAGGCACATTCTCATCGCCTATAGCCTTTAGAGTGTCAGTCGCTCCTAACATTGGATTCACGTATACCTTTATATTGTTGAATAAGCCCTTCTGGTATGCCTGCTTAAAGAAGGTTGCCGCATCACCTCCCCAGAGGCTTGAGAATAACACGTCCGGCTTCTCTCCTATAAACTCGTCTATGTAGCTAGAGTAGTCAGTGGTTCCAAGCTTCGTATATACTGGCTCCATGAGCTCTACTCCCGGTAGGAGCTCTTTGAGCTTCTGGGAGAATATAGCCCATGAATCCCAGCCATAGGCGTAGTCAGGGCCTATATTAGCCACCTTCACAGTGTCAGGGTAGTTCTCCGCTACCAGCTGTGCAGCCGCTATATCAATAGGCTCCTCGTACATGCTAACCCTGAATATGAACTTCCTCTTAGCGCACTCAGTTAGCTTAGGTGTAGCGGCGTGGGTGACTATTAGGGGGACTTGAAGCTCCTCCTCTACGGGTTTAACTAGCTTGAGGGAGTCACCACTGCTATCTATACCTACTAGGACCTCAGCACCCTCTTCTTGAACCATCTTAACTATATTATCAACAACCCTCTCCCTATCAGCCTCATCCTTTGAGATAAACTCTATACTCCTCCCAAGTATGCCACCCATAGAATTGATCTCATCCCTAGCTATCTCTAAAGCCTTACTAGCCATCTGACCATAGGTACCAAAAGCACCGGTCATGAAG
>WAQN01000100.1 GCA_015520195.1 Desulfurococcales archaeon
CATCACCCCTGGGCTTCCAGAAGCCCTGCCCTCCGGGAGCGTGCCTCCCTCGGGCGAAACCCCTGGGGGTGGGGCTGGGCTCATCCTTATCTCGGTTTCTTCAACGCTCGTCCCCCAGCCCCCATCTCCATCCAACATTATTACAGCTAAAGTTTAATAAAGTAATTAGGAAACCACGGAAAGTAAACACGATACTCTACGGCTAAAATCGTGTAGACTTTCTACTGTCTAAGCTTTTAAGGAATATCTTAAGGAATATAATGCTATTCTTCCTAATAAATCATGGAGGTACCCGAGATGGTGATGCTACCAGGGTATAAGTGGCTTGAAGTTGTACCGGGTAGGCGGGGTGGGAGGCCCACAGTCAAGGGGACCCGTATAACTGTTGGCGACATCCTGGAAGCGCTGGCCAGTGGTTGGAGCGTCGAGGAAGCCGCCAAGAACTACAGGATACCAGTGGAGGCGGTCTACGAGGCGCTAAGATACGCATTAGAAACCCTGAAGAGGGTCGAGGTGATCGCAGTCGAAGCTTCTAGCCGATGAGAACATACCCTGGCCACTCGTAAGACTCCTTAGGAGTATGGGGCTAGACATGATATGGATACCTGAAACAGGCTACCGAGGCATAAGTGATAGGGAGGTAGTAGACCTAGCTAATAGCAGTGAGAGAGTAATATTGACGAGGGATAGTGACTTCTTGAGAGTAAACTTAAGAAGAAGGGTAAGGTACGGGCTCCTCTATATTGCTGAGCCCATAAGGAAAGACAACGTCGAGAAACTTGCTAGAAACATAGCAAAAACCCTAGAAGTACTCGAGGATAAGCCAATCCTAGCAATAGTCTCATCCTCCACTATAGAGCTATATCCGCTCACACTGTGACATCCTATTCACCCAGGCAACTATAAGGCCGCATAATACATTAACTAACCACATTATTAGGCTACTCCTTACATCAATCCATGAGCATGATAAAAACTCTCTAGAAAACAGGGAAAATAAATACAGTCGCTAGCCATGTTAGTGTGGCAGGCCCGCCGGGATTTGAACCCGGAGACCCCCGGCTCCGGGGGCCAGAGACTATAAACAATGTTTCCAGCAGAAACCACAGAATGGATACACAATGCACAGGTGATAATCGCGTGGGGAGTCATTGCTGGTAATATGGAATCATCGATTGGCTTAGTAATTGGGGATCACTTTAAGCCAGGGTACACGCTTAAAATCCTCATCAAAAGTCAGAATAGTATCAATACTGTAATGCCTGCAAGTCAACGCTATTTGGGCATCATTAGGCAATAGCCTATATGTTGTCATTACTTGGATATATTCTTTGAAATCATAGTAGTCTTCGAGAACCTTTATACGCAAATCACTCACAAACCCTAAGACTAGTTCTACGACCTCACGGGGATAGCCTTGTTTCCCTATAACTTCCCTAAAGCTGTACCTACCCTTCACTAGACCTCTCTGCCTATAATACTCGAAAGCTGCAACGTAGAAGGCTTCGTTCAAAGCTATTCCCGAGGTTACAAATGTCTTATCCTGAAACGATGCTACCACGTCCTCTGCTACTTGGTACTTCTCTGTCTCCAAGAGAATGCTCAGTATAATACTAGTGTCGAGGTAGACCAGGCCATTCATTGGGCGTGGGCCTCCTCCTCTAGCCGGAGAAGCTCCTCCAAGCTAGCCCTTCCAAGAGCCCCCTTGTACTTGCGGAGGACGGAGCGTATATCCCTCCTAATACTTATAACTACCTCCTCACCCTCCTCAAGGTCTACCTCATCGAGCAGCTTCAGGACACCCTTCTCATAGCGGGCGCGAACCACTCTTGACAAAAACTAACACCTCCAAGAACACATATACCCCCAAGACGCCAATTAACCGTTACCCCTGATTTCCAGGCACGCTTTTAGATATTGTGAAAGTGCAAATATATCGATTTGTGGCAAACTCACTGGGATTAAAAGGACCCGAGGACCTCCGGCTCCGGAGGCCCGAGACTTATAAACCTACATTTCAGCAACTGATAAAAAACCGAGACATTATCTAACACTAGAATATGCAGAGCTATAGTCACGCATGCTAAGTGAAACGTTGCCCTGAGTGTATGGCTCTTATTCGACAAGTAGTAAGAATAAGATAAAGTGAGGATAGCGGGATGGTATAACGAGGAGATAATGAGGTGTGATGGGACACTATGGTATTGTCCTTAGCCATGGTACCCGTTTAAAATCTTCATCTAGCGATGCAATAGTTGATATGCCATAATATCTGCACGTGAGTGCAATCTGAGCATCAGTGGGTAAAAGCCTATACTGGGCGATAATGTCTCGAAGCTCTTCAACTGACTGATAGTCTTTCAGAATCTTCACACCTAGCTCATCTAGCAGTTTATGTATCCATTCAAGAGGCTCTCTGAACACCTCTATCCCCTTTTCTACAAAGAACCTCTTAAATTCTTAGTAGCTGGCTATACCATACTTGCGTCTAGCGTATGCTCTGAATGTTACGTGGAGTAACTCATTATAAACAATCACAGATGTGACTGGCTCCTCTAAAAGCTCAATAGCCCTTTTAGCTCTTGGAGTAAGCTCAGTCTCGTAG
>WAQN01000101.1 GCA_015520195.1 Desulfurococcales archaeon
ATATAGAGTAATGAAAGTGATACAATTAATAGAATTACTATAATATAATAATCTATATTTTTAATATTAGATTTATTTATAAGTAATAATGTAATATAAGCTGTTAAGGAGCCCTGTACTACACCTCCAACCACATCTATAGGATAATGGACTCCCAGCTCCACGCGGCTTAACCCAACTCCTATTATATGCATGGAGCCTGCTAGGAGCAGTATCCAATCTCTAGAGCTCATATATACTAATGTCCAAAATGCAGAGGTTATAGCTGCATGTCCACTGGGGAATCCTGGACCCTCAGCGGACACAATCCATTCTTCAGCTGGAGGCCTTGGAGCTCCTATAAAGATCTTTAATGCCTCGTTAACAACTGACGCTGTTAAGAGCCCTATGCTTAAATGGAGCCATTTATAGCCCTCTATTTTTATCAGTATGATGAGTAAAAGTATAATTACAGAAGCGCTTCCTGTATATGTTAGAGCTATGCATACATCTATATTCCTTGTTATACATGATATCATGCCCACGCTAGACCCAATTGCCACAGCAAGGGCAGTTAAGTATCGTTTTTTAATATGCATTAGGATTACACCATATGTTATTAATCTAGGGTTAGTATCCTCTGATTATTCTATTATATTTATAATATAATAGTAGCTTTAATCTATCGCGTGATATGAATACTGGTAGGAGGGCCATGCCAGTTATAAAGCCGCCTATATGAGCCCAAAACGCTATTCCAGCCTGAACTCCTGTAAATGCTGTTGATAACCCCATTATGAGCTGGTATATGAACCATATTAATATGTAGATGAAGGCAGGGAACTCTAAGAAGAATGGTATCCATGCCCAGAAGGTAACTACCCTGACTCTACTTGTAGGGAATAGAACCATGTAGGCTCCAAGTACTCCTGAAATGGCACCAGATGCCCCTATAGCTGGTATTAGCCACGGGTTAATCCCCTGCTGGAAGACTGCATTTACAAGCGCGTTTTCAGGCATGAATACTATACTTGCAAGGTGGAATAGCGTGGCTCCTAGGCCAGAGGCTATATAAAATAGTAGGTACCTCACCTTACCCATCAAAGCCTCTATATTATCCCCGAATATATAGAGATATAACATGTTACCGATAAGATGAGCTAGGCCTCCATGAAGGAACATCGAAGTTATGAGGGTGTAGAACCTCTCACCTGTTATGATGTAGGCTGGAACCATTCCAAGCGACTCCACAATGTCAGAATAAGTCAATGCATCGGGCTTTATCACCCATGGAAACAGTACCCCTATTATAAATATTACCACATTTAAAAATATTATAGTCATATTTATGATCGGCGGCTCAGGGGATGGAACGTCCTCGTCTCCGATAGGTATGCCCATATCATTGACACCAAGATATTAATATTACTCTATTAAGCCTCCAGAATCCAGGGATCAACTTGGAGGTAAATAGCTTTAAGTACTACTAGGAGTAGGTAGAGAGAAGTGGATGACAAATTGGATAAAATAAAATCGCTCATTCAAATGACCAAGCCAAGACAACTCATACTACTACTTGTGACTATGTACGGAGCATACTTCGCTGCGGGAGGCCCACTAGAGCCTGCTTCCGTGGGTTTGCTTACGATAACGGGTTTCGGCAGTGTAGGTGGTGTTACAGCCCTCAACATGTATCTGGAGAGAGATATAGATTCTATGATGAGGAGAACCCGGAAGAGGCCCCTTCCCAGTGGCAAGCTAAGTGATAGAGAGGCTCTCGCTGGGATAACAATAATGATTCTTGTAGGGATTATAGCTGCTGCATTGATAAATAAGTATGTAGCCTTTGCAGTACTAGCAGGTCTCTACTTCGATATAATAGCTTATACTGAGCTCACTAAGAGGAGCACCGCATGGAACCTTGTATTGGGAAGCTTTGCAGGTTCAATGCCTGCACTTGGAGGTTGGGCTGCTGGTGAAGGTGCTATTACCCTCGGAGGCCTCCTGCTCGCTGGTATCGTGTTCTTCTGGCAGCCTATGCACGTCTCATTCCTTGCCTATTACTTCCGTGAGGATTATAGGAGAGCAGGGATACCAACGGTGCCGGATGTGTTATCTACTAGGGCATTCTCCCTTTTCCTGGCGGTATCTATAGGGGCCATACCAGTGCTTCTCTGGGCTTACATGTATATAGAGGGTTATGGGCTGTTCACATCAATTATAACGTCTGCTATGGCGTTTCAAGCTATACTGAAGGTATTAGACTTCTCCAGACATCCCTCTAAGTCTACAGCGCTTAACATGATAAAGTTCGCTAGCCCTCTAATAGCTATTGCATTCCTTGGGATCCCCGTTGAGAGAATGCTGTCATGAGCATGGTGTGGCTGGATGCCTATGTGTAGGGGTTACGCAAAGCTTGGTTGTGGAGGTATAGCTGTGTCTGGATTCGCCGCTATACTATCACTTATAACGGATAATCCCATTCTACCCTTAGCTCTGGCTATAGTATTAATGTCTTCATCAATAATCACGTTTACATCTAAGAGTTGGCTAGTAGCAGTGATCCTACCCTTGTCAATGCTACTGATATCTCTAGGCGCCCTTGGATACACTAAACATCTAATTATATTGGCCTTAGCGATAACCGCATTTACACTATATACATCGAGTATGGAGGCAATCACGGCCTCCGCCTCGTTAATTCCTGTATCACTAGCTCTTTCAGGTTCAAATTACTTTAACATTATAGCGGCAATTGCTGTAGTGCTCATTGGATTAACATTAATTGCCTCCACACGTAAACTCCACTCAGGAATATTTCTAGCCGCCTCTCCCATAGCCCTACTCGGAGAACCACTCACAGGATTTATAATACTGGCATCAGGCCTGGCAGTACTATTAGCATCATCTGGATTAGTGGATATATCTGAATGTCCATTCAAAAGTGATAAGTACCTGATACTACTTGGCTCGATTATATCTGTTGGAGGAGCATTCCTCGTATTCATATTCGGATGGGGAGGTCTAGAGGCTAGCTTGTGGCTACTTGGGTTCTTATTCCTCGTATCTGGGACTCTAGCTCCTGTAGAACTCTCTGATAGAGAGAGCGCTTAGGCACATCAATCCTACCCTCCGGTTTTCCATTAACAGGCCAGCCTAGAGGGTCGTAGAACCTGGATCTTCTAGGCAGGAAGTATGGCCTTCTTAGAGTGTTAACCTCTAATATTGCCCTGGCAGCCTCTATAATAGCATCTTCAAGTGATTCAGCCGCTCTTAGACGTGGGAGTAGGTGTATCCTCTCACCCTTCCAGTTCAGGCAGGGGGTTAGATGACCTGTAGCGCTTAGCCTGATCCTCGTACACCCAGCACAGAATATAGGGTTACCGTGAGGCCGTACAACCTCCACCTTTATGCCATTGGGAAGCGTATATACAGGTCTGTTATGCAAGCCTCTCCGTTCAGCTTTAGCTCCCATCTCAAGGAACTTCTTCTCAATCTCTACCACGGGGTAGAAGTATTGCTTGAAGAATTTAGCCCCCATACCCACCGGGTGGAGCTCTATGAGCTGGAGCATTGCTTCATGCTTAGCCGCATACTCTGCTATATCAAGTACCTCATCCTCATTTATCCCCTTCAACACGACCATGTTAACCTTAAGCTTTAAGCCAGCATCATGAGCCGCGCTGAGCCCCTTCATAGCCTTATCTAACCCGTCGACCCCGGTAATGAACTTGTATCTAGCCCGTCTCAGGCTGTGTATGGAGATGTTAGCCCTCCTAAGCCCCGCGGAGGCCAGCTTCTCTGCATACACATTCATCAGGAACCCGTTAGTGGTCATGGATATATCGGATCCCGGGGAGTTCTCGTTGATCTCACCTACTATATCCACTATGTCTCTCCTGATCAGGGGTTCGCCGCCAGTTATCTTATAGCTCCTTATTCCAAGCAGCCAGGCCGCTTTAGCCACTATCCCGTACTCTCTAGGGATCATGACTGGGGGTAGCTGTCCAGGCCTTAGGGGCTTGCCTATAGGGTCACCCTCTATATGGCAGAATATGCATCTATAGTTGCACTCATTAGTAACTGAGATCCTTAGATTAGCCATTGGCCTCCCATAGGAGTCGGTAACCCTAATCAAACCCTGCTAACCCTCCACATGCTAAGTTTTATTATTACAGTTTAAGAGATATAAGTAATTGCCTGTATCTAAAGATTTAATTATAGATAACTTAGAGCTAAATTCGCTACACCAAACTCATAACTAGCCCACTTCTAGACCTCGACCCTTAAAACATAAAGCACACAGATATGCGTTATAGATCTCTTAAAGTCGAACTGCTATCTACGTTTTATCTAATCTGCTGAACATTCAAACGTCATATTCATTTATAAATGCATACATGCACTTATAAGGTGGTGTTGTGGATGGGAGTAAAGACGATAACTATATCACTTGAAGCATACGAAGCACTGCTACGCATCAAAAACCTGAGAGAACTTTTCAGACGTCATATTAAGGTTAGTCAGGAAGCACCGCAACATAACAGAACTGGCGGGTACATGGCATGATGTAAGTGATGAAGAGATTCAAGAGATTTTAAGAGAAATTGAAGAGGCCTGGTCTAAGTGGAGTATAAAGTAAGCAAAGTAGTCGTAGATACGGATGTATTAATCGATTTTCTACGTGGAAAGAAACCTACTGTTGAAAAACTGAGAAGGCTAATAGATTCCAGGATAGCATCAGCTACAACAGTAGTAAATGCATTTGAACTCTCTTGGGGCAGTAACATTTAAATATAGCGGACTGTAGTGTTTTATAGCGGAGTATAGCGTATGAATAAGAGGCTACTACCACCTAGGGAGGCATCCAAAAGACTAGGAATCCACTACGTTACATTGAAGAGGTGGATTTACTCTGGCAAGATACGTGCTGTTAGGACTCCTAGTGGTAGGTGGATGATACCTGAGGGCGAGGTAGAGAGGATTATTGGCGGGGAAGAGGAGGCGAAGGAGGTTAGAGCCGTTATCTACGCCCGTGTAAGCTCTCCAGACCAGAAGAGAGACCTGGAGAGGCAAATAGAGTACCTCACACAGTATTGTACAGCTAAGGGCTACAGGGTCGTGGGTGTTCTAAGCGATGTCGCAAGCGGGCTCAAAACCAGCCGTAGGGGCCTCATGGAACTCCTAGACCACGTGGTCAATAGGAGGGTAGACGTTGTAGTAGTCACCTATAGGGATAGGCTTACGAGGTTCGGGTTCGAGTATCTAGAGTACTTCTTCAATCAGTATGGCGTAAGGGTAGAGGCTGTATATGGAGAGGAGGCCAGGGATGCACGCCAAGAGCTGGTTGAAGACCTACTAGCTATAGTAATGAGCTTTGCCGGCAAACTCTACGGGTTGAGGAGTCGTAGGAGGAAGAAGCTTATCCAGGGCTTCAAGAAGCTCCTAGGAGAGGTAGAGGAGGATGGCTAGGGTAGCTAAGACCGTCATTGTTAGGAGTGTTAGGCTTCCTAAGAGGGTGTTTAGGGTATTCGTTGAGCTTGAGGGAATGTACCGTAACATGGTAGAGCAACTAGTACTCTACGCCGCCAGGAGTAACATTAAAAGCTTCACAAGGCTAAAGGCCCTTAAGTACCGTTGGCTGAGGAGCCTCTATCCCCAGCTACCATCACACTACGCCTACACAGCATGCCAGGACTCCGCTGCCAGGGTCAAGGGCTTCTACAGGGGCAGGGTGAAGAGGCTAGCCAGGGAGGTCTTGGGAGAGCTCCTTGGACACCTAGGCTGTAGCCTCAGGGAGTTGAGTGTGAGTGATAGGAGGCACATATACAGGGTTCTTGCCTACGTAGGTTTTGGTGTGCCTACGTAGGCTTTCATCACCCATGGCTATCCCCCGCCCCCGACTGCGGGAGCCAGTCATTGGCGTTCCTGGCTCCCCTCATCGAAGGCGGGTTCACCCTGGGGCTCATCGCCCTCC
>WAQN01000102.1 GCA_015520195.1 Desulfurococcales archaeon
ATCTTGAATCATTATATTTCGATTAGAATCCGGCAGGTGTGAGGCTTGAGGGTGAAGGCGTGTAGTTTAGAGGATTTAAAGAGTAAGCGAAGGATCCTATTATCACATGGAGGAAGGGTTATAGCTTTATTCTATCATGACGGCAAGATATATGCGTTCGACAATAGGTGCCCCCACATGGGGTTTCCCCTAATTAGAGGTACTATATCTAATGGGATACTAACATGTGACTGGCACCATGCACGCTTCGATATGGAGAGTGGATGTACATTCGACCTGTGGGCAGATGATGCCATCAAGTACAAGGTGGATGTAGTTGATGGCGAGGTCTGGGTTAATATAGAGGATGTTAGAGAGGATTATTCGGTAATCCTAGGCCGGCTTAGGAGGGGTCTAGAGCACGGTATTATGCTACTGGTAGCTAAGGCCTTAACCAGTATTGTATACGAGGGGAGAGACCTAGGTGTAGCATATAGAACGGCTGTAGACTGGTATGTATCTAGGGACATCTCATGGGGCGGTGGAGGAGTTTTCATCTCCGCAATAAACAATATCAAGGGTTACCTGGGAAGGGATGAGCTCTTAATGGGACTACTCAGAGGCCTCCAAATAGTCTCTAGAGAGGCAAGGACTGAGCCCCCTAGACCCTCTATAGAACAGTTATCCGGAGGCAGGCCCCCATTTGACAGGGTCAAGTCATGGCTTACATGGCTGACGGAGGTTAGGGATAGTGACGCCCTGGAGAGGCTGCTAGCATCTATGGCAGGATGGGGATATTCCCTAGAGATGATCGAGGAGGCCTTCTTCGAGGCGGCCACCATGCACTACCTCTCAGACGGGCACAGCGTGGATTTCGCCAATAAAGCCTTTGAGCTAGCACGCTCTCTGGGCTATGTAGATCCAAACATGCTTAGAAGCCTCGCACCACTACTTGCTAGGGCCTCACGTTATGAAGAGGAGCATGAGTGGAGGCATCCGATAGATCTGGTGGCGATAATCGATGAGGAGAGTAGTAGGCTGCACGGGGTTACTCTAGGCGGTGACAAGCCTATTGACCCTTCTGAGGTTGCTAATCTGGTTTTAAGAGATAACCCGAGGAGTATCGCAACAAGTATAACCCAGCTACTGGATAATGGGACCAGCCCAAGGCACATATCCTTGGGTGTAGCGCTGGCTGCAGCTATAAGAGTAGCAAGGTTCAGCAGGTATAATGACCTGGAGGACTGGATAAGGGTTCTCCACTCCTTCTCTTATGCAAACGCTATACACCAGGTTGTTAAAAGAGTGTCTACGCCCAGGGTGTTTAAAGGAGTATATCACGCCGCCCTTAGAGTCTATCTAGATAGGTATCTTAACGAGCCCCCCTATAGGATCCCTCGTGGGTCGCCGGGAGAATCAAGGGAACGCCTACTGAAAAGCCTCCTAGACACCCTAGATAGGAGATACATGATAGATGAGGTCTCAAGTATAGTAGCAGACTACCTGGCCAACGGGTACGAGGAGGAACACCTCGTAAAGACTCTAAGCCATGCCGTACTCAGGGAGGATGCAGACTTCCACACAGTCCAGATGCTGGAGGCCGGAGTAAATCTGCTGCAGGAGCTGGAAAACCCCGAGGACAGGAAAACAATACTGATCGCTATGGCTAGGTACATAGCCTCCCAGTCACCCACACAGCGCAGGTTGAAACAAATATCCCAGATAGCCCTGAAACTCTATAGGGGAGAACGCATATATGAAGAGGAATAATGGAAAATTTAAAAACTTAGGTAGCCTATATAAGACTTATGCCAGGCCAGGACTGTTTCTTTAATAGTACAAGTATATATAGTATAAATTACTAGTTTACTCCACCTCACTATTACCTTAAACCTATTAATACTAACTTTAACCATAAGTTTAGCAGTCTATGTCGATATGACAATTGCATCCCTAAGCTCGCCCGCTGACCCCTCCTATCCCTAAAAGGCAGGCTTTCAACCCTAAAAGATAGACTATTCGATCATCAAGCTTGAGAAGCATAGGTATCATTCTAATATTACGAAAACTAATATAAGGAAACTATAAACTGGAGGAATTCAAAAATGATAGCTTGGAGACTTCCTACAGGAGAAGGCTAATTGGCTTGATTCTGTATAAAGCTAAGTGGGTGCAAAACAGTTGCTTACAGACTAGCACCCCAGCAGCTAGATGAGGGCTAGATGAGGACATGTAGGAGGGGCTTAAAAGTTGAGGGGCGAGGCACTTATGTGGTTAAAGCAGGCAGAGCGAGACCTCGAGGCTGCTAGGCACCTATACGAAGCCAGGGACTGGTTCGCCTCAGTATTCTGGTGCAACCAGACAGGAGATAAAGCGCTGAAGGCCCTCC
>WAQN01000103.1 GCA_015520195.1 Desulfurococcales archaeon
GATAGGAGGATGGATAGTCTTGATAAGAGGATTGATGGGCTGGATAAGAGGATTGATTATGTTGCCAGGGTCTCATGGCTACTAACAGGAGCAGTCATAGCAACACTAATAGCAAACATAATAATACAAACCCTAGGATAAACTAGAAATATCGAGAGACTCCTTCATGATACACGTAGCCGCGGAATCCTAGATGGCTATGAACCCTCCACAATACTGTAACTCCATTATATATCCCTGTGGGCTTCTAGGACTTGATCTCTTAACCGTTTTCTAGGGGGTTAGAGCATGCGCTTTCATGAGAGCACTAACACAGTCATGTTTCCCTTGATCGCCTTAATCCGCAGAGTTTTTCCTAAGAGGGCCTCTACCCTCCTTAGCGACCTCTCTACTTCTCCCTTAGGTGCCCAGTTCTCGTAGAAGTTTATGTGCATGGCTGTTGCCGTCCTCCACAGGTCTCCTAGCTCCTCATCCCCTGTCTCCCTGATCAGCTCATCGACGTATCTCCATAGTTCTCCGTGGCTGGTCAGCCTCTTCCTCCCCCTCTCATAGGCTAGTGCTTTAACTGCTAGCACCGCAGCACCCCATATCTTCTCGCTAGCCTGCCTATAATCACCCCTATCCAGCTCCTCTCTCGCCTCCCTCAAGTACTCCCTGGCCATCTCCCAGTGGACTTCGCCTCTATTCTCAGGATCCACCTCCTCCAAGAGCTTATCTATAACAAGCTCCTCAACGGATACACCACGTTCTTCTGAAAGCCTCCTCAACTTCTCTACAAGCACCCCGAGGCAGTTTAACCAATACACTAACTACCTCTACCCACCGAGATAACACTAATACTTCCAATTACTTTAAATTATTGGAATGCCTTGATGAGCTGGGAGTTACCTCATTTAATCAACAATGCCTTAACGATGCCTTTCATACTAGACATTGTAGGATCACCGGGTTCAGAGGCCATGCGCATGTTAAAGTTACGGGTTCACCTATCTTATATACCTCTTATTATACAAGATGAGAGCACTTACTATCGAGAGCGCATTGTTTATTGCGAAGTTAATGGATCCTATGTTAAAGGGTTAATTCGCCTTGTAGTGGCTGGTGGGGGATGGTTAGTTTATCTCCTTCCTTTGATGAGCTCTCTGGTTGAGCGTATAACTACTTCTCTGCCTAGGGTTTTGAGAAGCGTGTTTTTCTCCTTCTCTACTCTCCTCTTGAGCTTCTCATCATCTGTTATTAGTTCGGCGTTTAGCTCGTGTGATGCTGTGATGTATGATGCGTCGTAGTATGTTATTTTGAGCTTGTGTGCAAGCTCTAGCGCTAAAGATGTGTTGATGGGGGATACCATGTTTAATAGACTGCAAGCTTGTTTGATCGCTTCTAGTAATGATAGGGCTTCGCTGATGGATAACCTGTTTAGTAGTGCAGCCTCCTTCCAGAGAGCATTACCTACCTCGTATAATGTTAGTGTTAGTATGTAGTTGTCCTTGAGGTATGGGTGGGCTTCAGAACCTAGGACCCTAATTATATTTAGTAGTGCTGATGCGTCGAAGACACGCTTCATCTCTCCTCACGACCACTCCTTATAATGCTAACTATCTCCTCTGGCGGGATCTTTAAGAGGAGCTCCTGGGCTCTTCTCAGTGCTTCTCTAACCTCTTCCTCCTCCCTCCTTTTAACCTCCTCCTCTAAGGCCTTTCTAATGACATCGCTAACAACAATTCCATACCTCTTGAGTTTCTCGTAGAGCTCTCTCCTGATCCTAGCGGAAATAGTGACATAACCCAACGAATCCACCCCTCATATACTATGTGTTCCGTACCATTTAAAATACTGTATTACAATAAACGTAATACATGATATATGAAATCCCCATTATACATGGTTGACTAAGCCTCTCGGCAGGATTATGCGCTTACGTAAATATGCGTCTCGTGTGCTATATGAGGAGTCGCTTGTGAAAGGCCTTGAGCTATTAGCTTTTTGCAATGGATCCGTATTGTTTTAGTGCTTCCTGGGGGGTGGTGTACTTCAGCTCCTCTATATTTGAGTAGGCTCTATCGTAGCTCACTAGCACTTCCTTCTCTATCATCGCTGTTGATGCATGCAGGCTATCAAAGTACGTTAAGCCATACTTCTCCCTTAGCTCCCATCCCCCTTCTAAGTGCTTAGGGCTAGGCCTAATCAATTCTATGCCGTAGTATGACAACGTTTTGTTAAGCCCCTCGTGAAACATTGGAACCCTCACCTTTAGCTTGCCAGAGAGTATCAGGAGGTCTAGCTCTATTAGTGTGTATGGTGATAGCTTAAGCGGCCTGATTCTCTTAACTATCTCAACAGCCTCGTTATGATGCTTATCCCTATTAGAGGCTAATGCTAGAACCACATCAGTCTCTATGAGGACCATCTCTCTTCAACCTTCTTCACAGCCTCCTTAAATGCTACTTGTCTAAGCTCCCTGATCTCCTTCTCAACATCTATGGTTCCACGTATAACCGATGACGTGAGAACATCTATAGGATCCTTAATTGGCTCTATGATGAGCTTCCCATCCTTTACACGGGCATAGACAGCACCCTTAATATTGAGCATAGATCTTATCTCGCTTGGAATAAGGATCCTACCCTTGCTATCTACTTTCAGTATAAACTCCAACTTCCCACCAAATATATGGTTCACCTCCCACCCTTATAAAACTTAGGACTAAAGCCATTTACATCAGTAGGCATACTCTTATAATTTAGTTTCCTGCAAGGCACTTGACGAACAAAAGTTCCTCTTTCCCTTATCCTGCCTCTATTCCTGTTTCATGTAAATTTAAGTTAATACATGGAGGTAGAGAAGGGTTGCCCACCAACCTCCAGCTGATCGGGTTCAGATCCCAATGATCATTTAATTAAAAGAATTAGGGTAAAGCCTTATACTTAATAC
>WAQN01000104.1 GCA_015520195.1 Desulfurococcales archaeon
CTATAAGGAAGGTGTCAAAAGGTGTCGAAAAGTGTCAAATGACACTTTCCTAATAGGTAAAGTTGATGGTGAATCTGTTAGGGATATTGTTAAGGAGAGGGCTAGTAGTATACTTGGAAGGCCTCTTAGTCATGCAGAGGACTTCATAATAGAGGTTCTCCTAACCATCGAGGAGAGAACTGGAAGGGCCTGGGTGTCTGATCTCGATAGGAATGGGTTCCCCACACTACTAAGAGAGATGGGGGAGACCTTTGGTCTATGCTCTATTATTAATAATAGTAGTAGTGGGGGGTCAACTGCAACGTGTCCCATGATAAAAGACTTGGAGGAGGCATATAAGACCCTGGCCATATACAATATACTGATAATATACACTAAGGGCATACCGAGTATAAGGCTTAATAAGAACCTGAAGAGGTGAACCAGTATGGATTCACGGTTGCACAGGCTGGATGACTGGCTGTACAGGGATGTATACAGGGAGGTATACGAGAGCATAGTATACTACGCGTACCACAGGGGAGAATACGTGACTATATACACAGAGGAGATAGCTGAACACGCAGGCGTAGACCCAAGAGTGGCAATGAGGATACTGCAACAGCTTAACAGGAAGGGGGTAATAGCTAGGAGGAGGTGTAAGAGGAGGTATGGATGCTGGTACGTGACAAAACCATACTATATAATAGCGTCAATGCTAGACATAGACTACGACCCAATGGCAGAGGAGGCAATACTACTCGGAAACAGGTAGCTACCCGCTCATAGCAGCACGCTTAGCTATATAGTACCGTGCATTCTCAAAGCACTTCTCATACTCCTCTGTCCCAGGCGTGAACCCAGCAACCTTAGTACACCATCCCTCCGCTAGGTGCCTAGCCCACTTAGTATCCGCTATTATCCTTATCTTCTCCTCAAGGCTTATGTCAGGCTTCATATCTCCTATCTCCTCCAGCAGGCTCGGGTTGCCGTAGTGTATGAGTGCATTGTCCCTGTCTAAGAGGACTATTGACGGTTTAATCCCATTGCAATGCCTAGACACTAGGTCAAGGGCAGCGATTATAGCTGCACCACACTTCTTTCCTGCATTCTCGTCTAGCTCCATATTAGTTATCCTCACTGGCATGTCCTACACCAGTTAGCTAATATTAATGTCAGAGACTATAATATGTTTATGGTGCATTATAGTGGGATGCAGCCGTGTAGAGATGCTATCAATAGACAAGGTGTCAGGCGTTCTACCAGGAGAAGTGATAAACTGGGAGGGTGTAGTAGCCTTCAAATCACAGTACTGGCCATGTAGTAACCCAGACCACTATACTGTTAGGCTATACGTCGATGATAGCGTAGTATTCGAGGATTCAGGCTGGCTCCATGACCCACTTGATCCCAGGGATGAGTACTCGGGGTCATTCACTGCCCCATCAAGTGAAGGCAGACACCTTGTATGCTTCAAGACTGACCAGGACGAGGAGGATGGTACTGGCGCTTGCCTTCCATTCTATGTCGAGTCTATACCCAGTGATGTATCGGTTATAGACATATACACTGATCCAGGGGGAGTCCAGGTATACTTTGACGGGGAGTTCATAGGCGTGGCCGACTCGGGAGACACAGGATACCTCAGGTATACTACTAGTGAATGCGACATGGAGCATACCATACTCGCTGTATCCCCAGATGGGAGGAGCCTAACGAAGACCCTATACACAGAGTGCGGCAAGCTACACAACGTGTCATTCACCTTCCCAACTGGAGAACAGGGCGGTGGCACACCTAGATACATAAGGAACACGCTTATAGCTGCATTTGCTGGTGGCGGTCTGGCACTATTCATTAGGCTTGTACAGGGTAGACTGGGGAGGGGTGGTAGGCGTGCGTGACACCGTGTATATAGATAATGGGGTTGTAGTGGTTGAGAACCCGAGCGTTCCACTTGAAAGACTTATTGACAGCCTAGCCTATGGCGTTTACATCGAGAGGCATGGAAGGACACTATACATTTACAGTGACCCAGAGGTAAGCGGGTTAACCAGACTTGGACGTGAGACTGTACTATACTATAACCCAGACCTAGACGGAGAAGTAGATCATAATCCCCTGCCCCTCGCTGTACTAATAGCACTAGTACTAGCTGCGATAGCTGGCATACCATTCCTACTGTGTAGTATAAAGCCAGACCTAGATGTATGCGTAGACTTCAAACGCAAACTAGATGACTTATACAGGACTGTAAAGGACTTCGCATTAAACATACTGATCCCTATAGCTGTGGGTGTAGGGGTATTCTATGTAGTTTATAGGGCCACGGGGTAGAATAGCGATGGCCCTCAACCTACTAGCAGCAGTAGCACTACTAATAGCAGCATCACGCAGGAGAGAACGACAACAGGCATGCATGAAGTACGAGTGTCCAGCTACACGATTTATAGCATGCATACTAGAAAAAGCAGGACTAACAATAGAAGAAATAGATGAATTGATAGAAAGGGCCGAGACACCCGAACAACTAAGACAAACAGTAGAACAAATAGTACAGGATAAGGGGAAAGACATAGAACAACTAGTACTGGAATGCAGTAAACATATAACCACATAAACGCAATAAATATTACTGAGAAAAATAAATCAGAGCTCTGGAGGCAATTTTAAGTTTGAGGTGAGGCCTATCCCATCCGAACAATATATGGAACCACTTGTTAATACCTTAATCTTTAAAAAATATGGACGACCTAAAAGAATAGTGAAGGAGGTTCCAATATCTACAGGTAGAGCTGATCTATTC
>WAQN01000105.1 GCA_015520195.1 Desulfurococcales archaeon
CTTATATATATAATAAATGATTTCTTTTAAATTATTATATCTATTTAATAATCTTTTACACAACAAGTATCTAGGGAATCGTATATTTAAATGCGAAGGTATAGCAATACTAAATTTATCTGCGTACTGCGAGTAAACCAATGTTTTATATATTATTTTGCCTATTAGATAATCTTCGAAATCTAGGTGTCTCGAAGGAGGTATATAGCCTGTTTCGACCTCTACAATAAGGCTCTCCCATGGAGCCTCCGCATAGATATCGGCCTTGTATCCTTTTCCAATGTCCTCTTCTACATATACATCGTATCCTCTATTATATAGGTAAGCTGACATAATATATTGCAGTATAACATGGAATCTGGCTATTCCTTTTTTCTTATATAAATTATATAGCTTAGAGTATATTGAGTTTACCCCATTGTTTCCATTAATTTTAAATATATTATTTATTATTTTGATATCTTTTTCTAGACTACTTGCCAAATTAGCTAGCCCATTTAATATATCATTTGAATTCTGAAGTTTAAAAGTGAACATGGGTATTACCATTTATCTACTATCGGGTAACTCTGATAGCAAATAACAAGGATAATGACTAACATTTATTTTCTCTCTGAGTTAGAGAATATTGAGACAGGTTGGATAGGGTGTCCAATATGCCTGATAGGGTAGTTTCACTTGCGGTAACTAGTCTGTTAATATCATTAATAGCTCTGAGCAGTGTATTCTTAACGTTTTCTCAAATATCAAAGGATATTGCCAGTATAAGAGATTCAATTTCAGGGTTAGAAAAAACAGTGGAAAAAACTCCAACTACCGATGTAATAGATAGGTTGTCATCCGAAATCGAGGAGTTAAAGAAGAGCTTAGAGAAAACACCGACAGCTGATGATATAGCTAATATTATAGAGAGGTTCACCAGGTTAAAAGAAGAGGTTAATAGTATATCGGCATCAATAAACGTACTTAAAAACGAAGTTGGAGAGACTTCGCAGTCTATAACAAGTCTTGTAGAGCAAATTAACTCATTAAATGAAGAGTTGAATTATGTAAGAGATAGGATAGAGTCTCTTGAAAGCAAGTTCAGATTTCCTGTAACTATAATAGATGGTACTGGAGATGAAATCATCATACCTAGAAAACCTGAGAGCATAGTATCACTTGCGCCTAGCGTCACCGAGACTCTCTATTACGTTGGGGCATTTGATAAGATCGTGGCTGTTGATTCATTCTCGGACTATCCACCAGAGATAGTAGAGCTCAGAGAGTCTGGAAAAGTGCTAGATATTGGAGGGGTATATGATACTAATCTCGAAGCAATAATAGGTCTCAACCCAGATCTCGTTGTAGGAGTAGCTACATCGCCTCACACGAGATATAAGGACGTGTTACAGGCATACGGTATACCAGTATTATTACTTCCAGAGGAAAACGTGAATGACATTAAAAGGTCTATAATAATGGTTGGAGTAGCTACAGGTAACCTAGATAGAGCTATAGAGGTAGCGTTAGAGTTTGACTCAATGATATCAAGGATTAAAGAGGCAGCATCTTCAGTGGATAGCGTTAAAGTAGCATGGATTGTGTGGGTAGAACCTATATTCATAGCTGGCAATAAAACGTTCCAGGGAGACTTACTATACATTGTAGGTGGAGTTAACGCATTCGAAAATATAAGTGGATGGCAGTCTATATCTCCAGAGGCATTATTAGAGGTCAACCCCGATATAATAATACTCACTGCATACGGCGTTGACCCCGAGTCCTTTATAAACTACCTGGAGAATCGAATAGGAGACTCAGCTTATAATATAAACGCTGTATCAAATAATTTAATATTCTGCATCAACGGGACATACTCGGATATATTATCTAGGCCAAGCCCTAGAATAACGGAGGGGCTCAAGTTATTGTTATATATACTCCACCCACAAATCTACGGATTTGACTATAAGGACATACCTAAATGTATATCACCTGAAACAGTACCAGAAATACCCGAGCCACCACTACCCCTAGAGGTTGCCAGATAATGGCTGCTAACCCTAAAAACATGGGGAAAATGTTAATTTTATTTTTAATCACTACATTCCTCATGCTACTTTCACTAGCATCACTCTCTATAGGCCCATATACTCAAGTTAATGTCAGAGACGTAATAGACTACCTTACAGGTGGTGACACCAGTAATAGTATTATAAGAAACATTATATCATATCGCCTAATAAGGACTATATCAGCAGTAATTGTTGGAGCAGGGTTAGCAGCGTCTGGCCTAACCCTGCAATATATACTACGTAACCCATTAGCCGATCCATTCCTCCTAGGAGTCTCCGCTGGAGCCGCTTTAGGAGTAGTTATATCCCAACTAGTATTCGGAGGAAAACACCTCCCAGCCCTCTATACTATAGCCTTAGCATCTGGCCTTCTAGGGTTCATGATGGTCTTATTTATATCAGTATTCATAGGTACTTCTGCCACTGGCCTCATAATAGCTGGTATATCTGTTTCCTATCTACTAGGTGGAGTTAGCATGATCTTGATAGTAAAGAATGCTGATAAGATACCGGGAGCGCTTTTATGGTTATTCGGTACAGTAGCTTACACGACTAAACATGAGCTCCTTTACTCATCCATATTAACAATTATATCAATAATAATATTAATTATTTATTCAAAGAAGATAAACACGCTTATCCTAGGAGACGACGTAAGTACTAGTTTAGGTGTAGACGTCAATAAACTCAGAATAATATCATCGGCTATAGCCTCCATAACAGCCGCTAGTCTAGTAGCGCTAGCTGGCCCCATAGGATTTATCGGGCTTGCTGGCCCATGGCTTGCAAGACTACTTGTAGGCTCTCTATATATTAAAGCCCTCATAACATCGCTAATAACAGGGTCAACGTTATTACTCAGCTCCGATATAACTGTAAGAATCATAGGAGGGGCTAGCGAGTTACCCCTAACAGCTATAACAGCTCTCTATGGTGGTCCAATACTCTTCTACCTGACATTAAAGTCTATGAGGGGGTTATGATAGTGACATGCTCGATAAGGGTTTCTAAGGTAAACGTGTATATAAATGACACTGCCATCCTCAGGGATATAGACCTGGATATAGGGCCAAACGGGCTTCACGGCATAATTGGGCCAAATGGAGCTGGTAAGACTACCCTTCTTAGAGTATTGGCTGGCATTATAGGGTTTGACGGATCCATAACTATATGCGGGTTGAAGCCTAGGGAGGCTCATAGCCTGATATCCTATGTTCCATCTATTCCTCAGACTGACCCGTGGGCTAGGGTTATCGACATACTGTTTGCATCAAGATACGGGTTATCTGGAGGGCTCACATGGAGGAAACTAGATAGGGTTGCTGTAGAGGATGCAGTTAAATTAACTGGAATTGAAATGTTCCTGCATAGAACATTCGGGGAATTGAGTAGTGGGGAGCAGAGGCTGGTGTGTATAGCTAGAGCACTCGCTAGAAAGCCTAGAGTGTTATTATTAGATGAGCCATTAGCATTCCTAGATGTTCATAATCAGTATAGGATAATGAATCTATTACTACAGGTCTCACAGAACTCTACAGTTATCATGTCAATGCACGACTTAAGCTATATTCACTTGTTCAAGACAATAACCGTATTATACAAAGGGGGTATAGCATATCACGGTTCTCCAGAGAATGTCACAAGGAGGTTGCTGGAAAAAATATATAATGTTAGACTCGGAGAGGCTATTTTAGGTTCTAAACGCGTATACATACCGTTATTGTAACATATGCATCCAGATTTATAGATTCATCTCCTTGACAGTAGAACGAATCCCGCTAAACCCACTATTATCAAGGTTATCGTCACCATCACCCACAATGGGACCTTCTGTTCCTCTACCTTAGTAGTAACTTCTCCGGTTTGGGCTTCTCCTTTGCCTATTGCGGTTGTTTCCTCAACTTGAGTTATCGTAGTTTCAGGTTTACTTTCTGAGGTTATTAGTCCTGTTGTAGATGGCGTTGTTGTTATATGCTCATATGTGGTTGTAGTAGTTGTTTGAGTCTGGGTTTTGGTGTATTTTTCTTTATATGCTGTTGTTGTCTGAGTTCTTGCGGTTTCTTCGGTGGTTGTTGTAGTGGTTGTTAGCGTTGGTTTCTCTGTTGTTGTGGTTTTCCGGCCTCCCTTTACATTGAATTCGATGGAATTAGACTCTTTATAATTATTGTTTAAGTCTATTGCTATTACCTTTAACCTATATGTACCAGGAGTTTCAGGAGTGAATACTATTATATATCTATCTCCAAAACCTGTATTGACTGCTTTAACCTTCACTGTATCGCCGTTCGGTGTCTCCAGTAGACCCTCTACCCTATACACACCCCAACCCTCATCTTTGACGGCTATTACCACTGAAACGACCTTGCCTAACTTAGGCTTCTTAGGGGATATCGTGATTATCTTTATGATTGGAGGCTCGTTGTCTTCATAGGAGGATATTGTTATTTTGCCTGGGCTTGTTGCATTAACCCAAGCAAGGTACAGGTGGTAGGGGCCATATTCATAGTATTCTAGTTTATTTATCTTCTCTCTATCACCATATATCCGATATTCACCTGTATCTATCGATTTGTTTAGGAAGAATACTAATACTAGGTTATCAACAGACATTTCATTAAAGCCCGTAGTATTGAAAGTCCATGTAACAGCATTCATGTTTGCGTCAACATGCTCTATAACCATAAATGACTCTGTATTAAGGCTCCCCGATTTAAAGAAGTAGGGTCTTCCAGACGGTAATACTACTTTCACAGAGCCGTTAGTGTATATATCAACTATCTTAGCACCCCAATAATAACCCTCTGGATACCCATGGTTAGCAGTTGTGGTTGTAATGAAATAAACTTTTGATCCATCTGGCCTTACTAGAACCGCATCTGCATCTCTATGTACATGGCCTGAGAGAACAGCTATTATATTCTCATACTTGTATATTATGTCTATGAATCTTTTAGCCTGCTCCCATCCATTCCCCCTCCAACTATAGTATAGGCTAGACCTTAGCTCCTCAGGTGTACCCTGATAGAACCCTGCTTGATTAAATATAGGATGATGAAACATTATTATCGCTTTCTTGTCCATATTATTCTTTAAAACCTCTTCTATGAAGTCTAATTGATAATCCTCCGGATAGCCTTCGCCTCTAGTATCTATACCTATAAATATAAAGTTCTCATAGACAAAACTCCAGTATCTCTGAGTGTTCTGATATCTACCATATAATGATACGAGAAATGATTTCAACGATGAAACCTGAGCCCAGTCATGATTTCCCGGAACTATTATCGTCGGTATTAATATCTGGTTCATCTGTGCATAATAGTTCTTATTTGAGATCAAATCCCCTCCGATATCCACCTGGTCTCCTGTCACCGCTACTAACTCTACGTTGTATTGCAGAGCCAGCGTATTAGCTAATGCTATATAACGTGTGTTTTTATATGTATTAGGTATCCCCTTATTTGAAGCCCCTAGATGCTGGTCTGTTATGTGGAGTACTCTTACATGGTTTATATCATCCTGATCTTCACGTACTATAATCGATCTTGGCATGTATAACGAGCTATCTTTAGTAGTCACCTCTAAAGTGTAGAGTCCGGGTTTAACGTTATCCGGCAGTTTAACAATTATTCTCTGAACGTTATATTCAAGATTCTTGTCTGGTCTAAACGGTGTTATCCCATAAATTTTCTCTATTGAAAGTTCATATGACGTATTTAAATAATATATCTTAGCTCCAGTTATAGGCACTTCTTGATCTGTCTTAATTAGAATCTCTAGATTTGATCCCGGCTCTAATACAACGGGTAGCCCATAGAATGGCCTAACAATATATGGTTTTACAGAGGTATTAGGTTCTATAGTTGACACGGCTATATTCGAGGCTATGGGAAATACTAATACTAGGACTATTACCAATGACATTAACAGAATTATCTGCCTAGCATGCTCCAATGGTTAGCCCAAGTTCTGATATCGGCTACAACGGCTTTATATAATTTATATTATATCCCTGTATTAATAAATTAGTAGTAATTATCACATTACATCTTCTAAGCTTTTTCCCTATATATTTTTAGATCCTCTGGACTTATTGTAACACGTATCTCATCACCCTCACCTATAGGTGATTTTGGAGACGCGTAAACTGTAATCCTCTGACCATCAGCTAATTTCACTCTGAGATGCTTAAAGCTTCCAATAAACATTACAAGTTCAACTATCCCGTATAATAGGTTCTCGGCTAGAGTGGAGTTGGTATCCTTATCCAGTATTACGAAGTCCTCAGGTCTTGCTATGAGGATTACTTTCTCACCTAAACTAAGTTCACCTCCTGATACATTTATCCCTATGAGTTTATATGAACCCACTTTAACTGCGTAAAGGTCTTTGCCAAGCTGGCTAGATACCACTCCCCTGATTATGGTGCTTCTCCCTATGAATGTTGCAACGAACAAGTCCTTAGGCTTCATGTAGACATCAATGGGGGAACCAACCTGTAATACCCTACCCTTATTCATAACGGCTATTCTATTACTAATACTCATAGCCTCTTCCTGATCATGTGTAACATATACAGTGGTTATCCCAAGTTTTCTTTGCAGAGAAACTATCTCCTCCCTCATCTTCAGTCTGAGCTTTGCATCAAGATTACTTAAGGGTTCATCTAGTAAGAGCACACTTGGCTCCACTACTATAGCCCTAGCAAGCGCTACCCTCTGCTGCTGTCCACCACTAAGTTGCAGTGGATAACGTTTCTCTAATCCACTAAGGCCTACGAGTTCTAAAGCCCATCTGACCTTTTTCCTTATCTCATGTTTCGGAAGCTTCTTTATCTTAAGTCCATAAGCAACATTATCAAATACAGTCATATGAGGCCATAAGGCGTAGTTCTGAAAAACCATGGCTACACCTCTCTTATAAGGTTTCTCAAATGTTACGTCTCTGCCATTGAAAAATACGTGGCCTTCTTCGGGGATCTCAAATCCAGCTATTATCCTAAGGGTTGTAGTCTTGCCACAACCACTAGGCCCTAGCAGAGTGAATATCTCTCCTCTATATATATCCAGTGTAACGTTGTCCACCGCCTTAAACCTACCAAAGTATTTTGATACATTTTCTAGTCTCAAGTTGACCAATCCAAGTTACACCCCTATGAATGCATATCTCTGCTTAAGGACTATATTGGTTAAAGCGATCACAAGCAGTTGAACAGACAGTATTAATGCAGCCATAGCTGAGACTATGTGCACGTAATTACCAGCACCATATCCGCCTAATAAGAAGTCATACATAACCGCAGTCATAGGAGCATATCCTTCATCAATTGGTTTTACCCTTCCTATGGTTATACTAGTACTAACCTCAGCCATACTATACACGAAGCTTATCAACGCGCCACTAAACACGTTTATACCTATTAATGGGACAACTATACTGAATAGAACCCTAGTCCTGCTTGCTCCTAGATTCATTGCAGCCTCCTCTAAGGCCTCACTAACCTGCTGGAGACCTGCATATATTGCTCTAGTAGTGAAAGGACTCCTCCTAACTGCATATGCCATTATAAGTAGCACTGCTGGATTAAAGTCTACAGGGTTAAGATACCTGAATACTGGTATATCTGATAGAGGCCCAAACCCATAGAGAATGATCATTCCAGTAGCTAAGGCTAATCCGGGTATTGCTATAGGTATTGTAACTAACACATCCAAAGGCTCAGCTACCTTACTCTTAATCCTACTAGCCACATATGCGCTGGAGACGCCTATTATAATGATTAACATGACTGCTATAGTCGCATATGTTAAACTATTTCTTAGACCCTTAAATGTGACGTCCTCGGAGAATATGTATTTGAAATTATCCAGGGTTAAGCCCGACGGGAAAACTCCAATCCATTCTTCCGTGAATGCATACACCAAAACACCCATCTGTGGTATCGCACTGAAGATAACCCAAGGTAGCAGGATGCCATATATAGCAATATACCCAGCTATACTAGGTTTATGGAGCCTAGGAGTCCATCTGCCTCCCCTGACTATCATCGCATATTGTCTCAAACTCACATATCGTTTCACAGCTATAAACCATACAGCAGCCATAGATAACAAGATTAGTGATAGTATAACAGCATCTAGACTTAATTCTAATATACTAACCGATGACTGTATCTCTCTCACGATCCTCATTGATATAACATCATCTACTTTAAATGCTAGCGGAGCAGCTAAATCCTCCATAGAGAATATGAATACTATGGCAGCACCAGATGCCAGGCCTGGAAGGCTTAATGGCAGTGTTACGCTCCTGAATAGCTTAAATCCCTTAGCACCTAGATTCTCTGCCTGTTCTTCTAGGCTTGGGTCTATTTGCAGCATGCTGGAGTATACATTCAAGTAGACTATGGGCCAAAACATCATTGTCTGCGCCAGTATCATTCCAGAGAGTCCCTGGAATTCTAATGTCATGTTTAGCCCTAGACTCTGTAATATATGACTTATGATGCCATCACTTCCAAAGAACTTAAATATAACAAATGCATTGACGAATGGCGTATATAATAACGGTATTATAACTAGGATCCTCATAATAGTCTTCCCAGGGAAATCCATCCTAGCCATTATTAAGGCCACTATAATCCCTATTATCGACGTGAATACTGTGACTAATGATGCTGCTATGAGTGTATTAAGTATTATACCATAATTCTTCCATGTTACTATTACATGTTTTACTCCATCCACTTCATTTATCAGGATCCACGATTCCCCTAGCGGCTTTAGAGTCATATAGGGATAGCGTAGATAACTCTTTAATATATCGAAATTAATATTCTCAATGGGTATAACTATAAGCGATGCTAATGGAATAATCATGAATAACGCAAATACTAAAATAACTATTATAAGCATAGCAACAATTGGCGCATCCAGCCTTAATCTAATAAGTTGGCTTCTAGCATGACGTCTGGGTTTCATTAACTTTCAAGCCCCCAGATCCTCCAAGATAGTTTTATAAACAAGTTTAGGATTAATATCTCAATTTTAAGAAAATGAATGACAATCTACTTTTACTAGCTTATTTTATGGTTACTTTACCTCTTCCTTAAGATTACTGCTAGAATCACTAATACTGCAATTATTGCTACTATGGGTAAAATAGGAGCACCACCTGTAGTTGTTTCAGTAGTCCTTTCAGTGGTTGTTGTCTCAGTCGTTGTTTCGGTTTCCGTTACCTTTTGAGGAGCTGTAGTTGGGCTTTCTACTGGCGTTGTTGGCGAGTGAGGCGTTGTTTGTGGTGATGTTGTCTCCGTTTTAGCGGCTCCTGGAGTTCGGGTTCTTTCTATTTCCTCAAGTTCGCTTAATATTGCTTGATACCTATTGGTTGCTGCTTCCCTCCATGAAACTGAATATTTCGTTGTAGCCTCTGCCATTATCTTCGGGTCCTTTAATTTCTTTGTAACTTTAATAGCGTTCTCCAGTGTAAATACTACTTCCTCACCAGTGTATGGATCAGTGTATTTTAATGGACTTCCAAGTTTCTTTGAGTATTCCCTAAACTCTTCTTTGCTTATATATCCATCATTATATAGCTTTACCAGCCTCTTCCAGACCTCTTTTAATAGGCTGTTTAAGTCTACAAGCACGGATTTAAAGTATATTTGCATCGCTTTTTCATACATCAAAGCTAATGTATCATTAAACTGTATTGGCTTGGCCGTCTTCAATGATTCATACACCTGTTTTAAGTCCTGACGCTCCTTACCCTCAGGTAAATTAAATGCATTTGGATTTGAAGGTAGCCTGTTAATGTTTGGATCAAACCACACCTTCTGTCCTTCAGTTAATACCCATGTAATGAATGCCTGAGCAGCCTCTTTATGAATACTTGTCTTTAAGAGAGCTATGGGATCTCCATTCACAATTGATTCCCCTTCTGGAAGTATATACTCACATGCGGGATTAGCCTGCATAGCCGTGTAGCCGTAAAAATCTATAGTTATACCTACAGCAACCCTGCCCTGTATTACGTCATCCCTTACATCAGAACTACCTCCCTCAACTAGACTATTAGCTGCTAGCAACGTCAAGTTAACCCATCCATTATCCCATCCATACGCTTGTAGTATGATCTCATACATCCTCGTATTAGATGTAGACCGAGTCGGGTCTGCTATCGCCACCATGGGTTTATTCTCGGTTATCAAAGTCTTAGCGAACACATGGGACGCCAGATCGCTCCAACGCTTTGGAACTGGTAGATTATATTTCTTAAGTAGGTCGTGATTAACTGTGAAGCCGAAACTCGCTACACTGGCTGCAACCCAATACACTTTACCATCTGAGACCCTCTTCATGGGGCTTCCAGCAAATGTATCTGGGATTTGACTTACTGCTTCCAGAACCTCCGGAGATTCTAGTGGCGCCAGTAGCCCAGCTTCATAGAGCGTATCGAACAGGGTGGGTCCGCCTCCCCAGGCAACATCGAAACCTGATTTTCCAGGTTTGTATGTCCTGTTTATAGCAACTACCCACTGGGTAGGGTCATATGATATGAACTTCACATCTTTTATGTTATACTTCTTGGCTATATCCGATTTAAGGAATTCCTCCTTAGCCTTCTTGGTTATCTCGCCGGGATGTCTGGTTATTACTCTGAGCACTATCTCTTCCTCAGCAAAGGCATGAAGTCCTAACAATATTGGTTGACTAACTATTATAAGTGCAAGGAAGAGTAACACGACCCTTAGTTTATATCCATTATCCCAGTCTTGTAGCAATAGTAGTCACCATATAGTAGAGACATAGGCTAAGTGGTTATAAGGAATTACTAGATAAGGCTCATAGATTTTACACGCTGTATGTCTATGATAGGTAACACTCTTTAAACCTTGACATATCATATCTCCTAAGTGAGGTGTGTCGTGGATTGCTGAGAGCAAAACACTATTCTATCCTGATGTTTGTTATAGCACTATTAATAGGTATGTCTAGTTCTATAAGCGTATCGGCAGAAGAGGCTGTTAAGATAGCTATAGACCTAAGCCACGGACAGGCTCCAGAAGGCATAGATATAATAGTGTCATCATGCCAAGATTGCTACTGGATACTAATTCTTCAAACTGAGGACCAAAAAGAAGCAATAGAACCCGGCTATCTAGAGTTATTTAATGAAGTCAGAGTAGGAGGACTAACACAAGATACCCTAAATGACGTTGACATACTACTAATAGGTCAGGCAACAGCTACGCTCTCCGAAGAAGAATTATCTGCCCTTGAATCTTGGTTCTCAACGGGTTCAAAAGCTGTATGGGTTGGTGCTGACAGCGATTATCCAGCTCAGGGCAGCGAAATAGCGCAATTCACTCTAAACCAGGTAATGGAGGCTACTGGCAGTGTTATTAGGATAGACTATGTAAGCATAGAGGACGATAGGGAGAACGTAGCGGGAGCACCTTACAGGGTTAAGGGAGTAGTTGACCCAGACCCAGCTATAGCAGATATCATACTAAAGGGGCTCAAATATAAGAGAGTCCTGTTCCATGGACCAGGAGGGCTATACGTTTTAGTCGATGATAAGCCTATAAACCCAGTTAAGCAACCTGACCTGAAACCCGACAATGTATACGTCGTAGTTAGAACGACGGAGGAGTCTAGATCAGTTGAGCATCAAGCCAATCCCTTGGAAGGACAGCATCCAGCAGAATTCTACGATCCACTGAATGATACAGTTAACACTGGCCCATTCCCCTTAATGATAGCCGAATACATGGACAACAATAGGATGGTCCTTGCATCAGGAGAAACCATGTATGGCGGATATGAGCCTATGGTTGTACCCTCATATAAGGATGAACCCTTAGACGGACCCCAATTTACAGCCAATATACTAGGGCTTCTACGTTCGGTAGTTACAGGAACGTTCAAACCAGGTACACCTATGCCCCCGACTGCAACGGTTACAGAAGTCACTCTTACAATGACTGTTGCTGAGACAACTACAGTAACAAAGACTGTTGAAAGGACTACTACAATAACAAGTACAGTTGTTCAAACAACAACTAGCGTAAGCACTACAGTTATTACAACTACTCAAAAGGAAACCCAAACCGTCACTGAGACCGCTACAGTAACAAACTGGGGAGTCGCAGTCGGACTCTTCGTAGTAGGAATAATACTAGGGGCAGGCGCAATACTTCTTTCTAGAAGGTAACGTTCTCATTCACCTAATCTTTTTAAACAATAAATTACCCTAAGGGAATAGTAGGTTGTATTTGATCGTAGCAGTGCTCCCTAACGTAAAGGTCCCCTTTATATCCAATCAATAATAATCCCTGTATGAGCAACATAATTTAAGTGGGGGTTTGAGGAGTGGCTGATAAGGTTAAAATTAAGCTTTTAGCGTCACTACGAGACCTTGCAGGAGGAGTACACGAGGTTGTCATAGAAGCTGGTGACTGGAGAAGAGCGTTACTTATCCTAAAAGAGAAGTATAATGGTTTATCTATAGCTATAGATGATAGAGGTAACCCTAGACCGGGTTATCTAGTATTCGTGGATGGCATTGACTCACGGCTACTGGAGGAAAGTAAGGGCTACAAGCCTAAAGAGATAGTCTTGCTTCCAGTGAATCATGGAGGCACTCATGGCCAGGAACCCTTAGTTATTGGATGGAGAGAAATAGAGGATGCTATAGATAAAATAGCTGGCGGAATTACTAACTCAAATTATAATATAGACGTTATAATAGGCATTCTACGAGGCGGTATTGTGCCAGCACGCCTATTAGCTGACGCACTTGACGTAAGCGACATATACTTCATAGAGGTAAAACTATATACTGGTGTAGGGGTTAGACACGCTAGGCCTTATATAAAACAACTAGCATTACCTGAGCTTTATGGTAAAAACGTTTTAATAGTAGATGATGTAAGCGATTCAGGGCTTTCATTGCAACTAGCATTACAATTAATAAACATGTATATGCCTAGACAAGTTAAAACGGCTACATTATATGTAAAACCATGGACGAAACAGATACCAGATTATTATGCTGATATCACAGATAAATGGATAGTCTTTCCCTGGGAAAAGTATGAATTTAAACGTTTAATAACATATAAGGAGGCTAGCCTGGAACATGCCTAGCATAATAGACAGTAGAGAACGTATAAATACTGTGGAGCTTGATGTCGGATGGGATAAGATAGTAATGCACATAATAAACTTGAATAAACCAGTGAATCCAGCCATAATAGCTGACATAGATAAGCAATACAGAGATTGCACAGCCATAGGCATAACTAAGGAAATATCGCCATGCAGGATAGCGCTAGCCCTATTATACACTCAAGAAGACTTATCCACTAAAAGAGCTAGGGTTAAAAATCAAACAATATTACTACTTATGAATATTTATGGATTCAGACAAATAAAAGAATTACTAGACAAGATTAAGATGATAGACAGGATAGTAATGATTAACTGCGCTCCACATATAATTGATCATATAATCTCAATGTTAAAGGATTTAGGCTACCTAGATTTGAATATTAGCATTAAAGATGCAGAAGTTGTTCCACTAAAATGCAGAAGTCAGGATCTATTCATTTTAACGTCAAATAGATTGAAAATGCTATCAAAGTAGATGACTTAAATTCATTGGTATTCTTGGTATCTGACCCGCTATTTTAACTATACCTGACTCTAATTCCTCTATCATACTGTTTAACTCGCCTAGAACCTCGGTAAAGCTCTCTCTATAAATAATCCTATACTTCTTTCTTTTCATATCATTGTGGCTAAACATGCTTAAGGTCACGAATTTCCCTTTAATTTCGCTCTCGCCAATAAATACCAGTAATGGAGGTTTTATTGTGGTCTCCAATAATCTAATATCTCCTGAAAGCCAAGTTTTATTTGTAATTTTCACCCCGATTCTAAATCCCTTATTTATAAGCATGTTAGCTAGTGTAAATGCATGGTCCTCTATCACATTATCGTAGTCCCCTCCACTCTTAATACCTATTATTGCTATCTGGAGAGGAGCCAGAGAGAAAGGTAGGCGGCCTCTATAGTGCTCTAGGTATACGCCGAGGAATCTCTCTATAGAACCAAGAAGAGCTCTGTGTATGATGTAGATATTAATATCACCATACAGTTCTCTCACAAGCTCATATAGTCTGAACCTCCTTGGCAGGTTAAAGTCAAACTGTATAGTGCCAAGCTGCCATTCTTTCTCTATTCCTGCCTCCTTAACTCGCATAACAACATCTATCTTAGGCCCATAGAATGCAGCTTCACCCTCCTCCTTTGAATATGAAACATCGTATTTTTTCTCTATTATAGAAGCAGCCTCTTCTATAACATTTTCCGCTCCTATCCATTCATTTAATGTACCCATGAATTCTTCTCCTATTAATGATTTATCAGATAGACTAAGTCTTAAATGGAGATCTTTTGTTTCAACTTCCAAGTTAAACACATTCTCCAGGATCATCTTCATTTCTTCAAATACGTCTACTACTATATCCACAGCCTTATCTTCAGGAGTTATAATATGCGCGTCATCCTGCGTGAACCCTCTAACCCTTAATAACCCATAAAGGCTTCCACTTGGCTCATATCTATGTACTCTACCCACCTCAAATATCTTAAAGGGTAGTTTAACTTTATTCCTATATCTAGCTAGTTCATGCATGAATATTAGAATGTGATAAGGACAGTTCATGGGCTTTATTGCAAAATCATGACCTTCTATATCAAACAGGAACATGTTCTTCCTATAAAACTCAAGATGACCAGAGACTTCAAAGAGATTACTACTGGCAATTAAAGGTGTATCCGCTATAAAATAGCCACGCCTTGCATGGAAGTTTACTAGGATATCCGATAATACAGCCCTAAATACTCCCCCACCTATACTAAATAATGGTATCCCTGCTCCAGAGAATGCCCCAAACTCTCTATTAAGCACAGGCACAGTAGAATCCGGTCTTATAACTAAATCTAGATCGTATGCGTAGTCCATGTGGGTCTTATCGGTCTTTTTAATAGATGCCATTTACGACACCGGCCCCAAATAATAACAGATATTCCAGAGATACAACTTTTAGATGCTACACATTAAAACCTTAATCACTAGATCTCTATGATAGAAACATTAAATCTTAAAGCATTCTTAAAATATTTGTCATGAGACAACCGCATCTCATGAAACTGGAAACAGAGTCACTTGAAATATATTCTTCCGTGGCTTCACCTGTCTCTAGGAAAAGCTTCGTCTAATTTATATACTGCCACTCCTGCCACTTCTTTTCTTTGCAAGAGAAAATCCAGCAATCCAGCCTGTACCTGTTCCAGCCATTATTATACCAGCTAACATTAGCAAGTTACTAATAGCACCTCCCTTTTCAACGTTAATCATTAATATTTGAGTTCGTATGCTGGATGTTAATGGATACAATATACTAGCCTCCTCTTTAGATATAACTAAATCTTGGCCGTCATTCATTGCTTCAGCTAGTCTATCTATAAATCTTAGATACTCGGGATTACTAGTAATTGCAAGAACTACATCCAGTTTATTAGCAACCTCGCTAAGCCAATTGTAAAGCATAATACCCATTATCCCTAATACAATGCCAGCGATTATAAAGCCCGCTGAGAGCCCTTTCCAGAGGCACCTCTTATACGCATCCAATAGTAATCCCTCAGGCACACTATCTAACATTGCTATGTAGCATTAAGCATGCTTCAACAAATT
The DNA here is from genome assembly GCA_015520195.1 of Desulfurococcales archaeon. Lineage (GTDB taxonomy): Archaea > Thermoproteota > Thermoprotei_A > Sulfolobales > Acidilobaceae > WAQN01. The sequence continues at coordinate 15,825 of WAQN01000105.1, forward strand.
AATATAAAGACTTTAAATTGTTACCTTCGTTTGAATTTTCCTAATTTGTGCAAGCTTCTTTCAACATCCTCTTATAATTATGTTAACTATAACATAAATAACAATCCATCACAATAATACATACATCTACACTACCAGAATCGAATACACAACATAATGGGATTCTCTAACACTAAATTAAATATTTTTAATTTTTATTTTAATAACAATTATTAATATAA
>WAQN01000106.1 GCA_015520195.1 Desulfurococcales archaeon
AAATCATAGAAGGAAGAATTGTTTATAACTGTAAATATAAAAATACAATTGTTCTATAAACAAAAACAGGAAACCATAAGATCCTAATATGTCATACCATAAATTTACACAGAATTAAAAAGAATGTTGTGAGCCTACAATAACACTATTCTCATTCCTAAAGCCTCATTCTAAGGATAATGGAGGCTAGAATAGCAGGCAGATTAATGATCACTGTAAAGAGAGTATTAATAACTTTTTTAATTTATTCAGTTTCCCTTAGCCTCTTTAGATAAGATTCTGGCAAAGTCTTACTTGGACCTTCTGGTATTACGCCTTGAGGCCTTGCAAAGAGAACCGCTAGTATTAAAAGGCCTATTAGTATGTATTCTAATGCATTAGCGAAATTCCCAGGATCTAAGCCTACTACTTCTACTGGGATGAGCTCAGCTAACTGTTGCTTATTTATTCTGATTGGTCCTATTATTAGCATACCCACTATAACGGTCACCAGGCCTACTCCTTTATTGCTAGCCATCCCGCCTAGTATCATTAAGGCCCATGGCCAGAAGGTCCAGAGGACTCTATCGAATATGCTCTGCGCAGCTACACTAGCTCCGCCCATCCATGGATTGACGCTATAGACTACGCCTGCTAACGCTGCTAGCGCGCTTCCAACAACCATTGAGTCTCTCCTGACTGCTGCAACATTCTTTCCAACGGCCATTGCGCTTTCTTCATCGTCTCTGACTGCTCTAAGGAGCCTGCCTGTTGGACTGTTATAGAACCTCTCCATATATATGTAGACTGCTACTGCTACTACCACCGTGAATACTGTGCCCCATAAGCTGCTGTCTCCCGTCCATGCGAATAAGTCTGGCTTTGTTAGCCCCACAGTGGGAGTGGATCCCATTAGCTGTGGCGTGTACGTGGTGAATATCCTGAGGCCCTCGCTAGCTGCCAGTAGCATTATCGCTAGGTAGTCCCCTCTTAACCTTAATGCGGGGTATGATGCTAGTAGTCCGAGGAGGCCGCCTAGTACTAAGGCTATTAGTACAGCTACTATTAATACGAGCACTGATATTAGGGGTTCGTGTGGTAGGAATTCCCTGTTTAAGAGGGCCATTAGCTCCGTATTCTTATATATTGCATCCATGGGCTTGTACCCAGCCATTAACGCTGTTAGCTGTGACGCCAAGTTACCTACTGCTATACCACCTATGGCGAAGAACATTGCATGGCCGAAGTCAGGGATACCCGTCATACCAGCCTTTATGTTTAGAGCTGTCGTTAATATATAGTATACCGCTATGAACCCTATGATCTGCTCTACTAGTGATGATAACTCTACCATCACACTCCACCTCTAGGCCTTAACTTGTTAAAGACCCTTCTAAGGGCCTTGCTCTCTCTAAGGCCAGCTATGCCCTTGGGGGCGAAGAGTAGGGTTATAGCTACTGCCATCATTGAGAAGACCTTGTTGTATTGGAATAGTTTTCCAAAGCCTGTCAGTTCCTGTAGCCAGTTCGTGAATAGGGTTTCTATGAAGCCGATTAGTGCTCCTCCGAATAAGCTGCCGAATATGCTCGTAACTCCTCCTACTATACTCCCTGCGAATGCACTAACTACTATCTCGTCTGCTGGTGATGTAGCTGATACGGGCTTTAGGCTGCCTGCTGATGGCGACATAACTATTATAAATCCTGCTATGCCAGCGGTTATCCCGCTTATTATCCATGCTATAGCGTATACCCTTTCAACATCTATCCCTAATACTTCTGCTAGAGGCGGGTTCTCTATGCTGGCCCTCATCTTTATGCCTAGCTTTGTCTTGAATAATAGGAGGTAGAGTATTATTGTTAGGAGAAGTGTTATTGTTAGTGAGTATATGAAGGCACCGCTTATAACTCGATCACCCATGGTGAATGATAGGTCATAACTGCTTAAGTCCATCTTTGTACTTGAAACTCCGAGTGCCTCCCTCATTAGCTTCTTCACCGATAAATGCGTGTTGTAGAGGAATAGGATGGCTAATAGTATGAAGTCGTACGCCAGGGTAGCGATCATTAGCTTAAGGTAGTCAGCTCCTCTCCTCAGTAGGGGTCTGAGTATAAGATAATACTCTGCTAATCCAGCCACGGTAGCTGCTATTATAGCCGCTATAACGCCTAAGATATAGAATGAGGCTGGATAGGGTATTATAGCCTGGCCTAGGATCGTCTCTTTTGGCTCAAAGTTGTACTCTAGGGAGGCCTTGCTTGCATAGTACGCCATAATGGTTACAGCTGCATAGGATCCTACAAGGCTTAACCTTGGGTGAGCGAAGTTGAAGACCTTGGTTGTCATATAGATTAATGCTATGCCCAGGCTAAGGAGGGATAATACGCTGGCATAGATTATGGTACTAGTTAGAACGTTGAAGTCAACCATAACGAGGTCACCCTGCTATGCCTAGGTACATCTTAGCTAGATCCTTCCTCGCCAGGAGCTCTTCTGCTGGCCCATCAAAGGCTATCTTACCATTAACCACGAGTATACCCTTATCCCCTATTTCCAGGCTTGCCTTAACATTCTGCTCCACTAGGACTACAGTGTAGCCCTGTTCATTAAGCACCCTTACAGACGCCAAAACCTCCCTTGCCAGTTTAGGTGCTAGGCCTGCTGTAGGCTCATCTATAAGGAATAGCTTAGGCTTCCTCACTAAGCCTATACTCATAGCAAGCATCTGCTTCTCACCACCACTGAGTGTAGCAGCCTTCTGGTTCCTCCTAGCCTTCAAGCGGGGGAACATCTCGTATACCTCTCTAAGCCTCTCCTCGAATACGCTCTCAGGCAGATCGTACCCTGCAAGTCTTAAATTCTCATAAACTGTTAACCCCGCGAATACATTATCTAACTGGAAAATGAATGACATACCCAATTTAGCTCTATCATGTGGGGGCAGTGAAGTTATGTCCCTACCCTCAAATAATATCTTCCCACTGTATACTCTTGTCAGCCCAAATATCGTCTTGAGCAGGGTACTCTTGCCAGCGCCATTGGGCCCTACTATAACGGTTATAAGCCCTTCTGGTATCTCCGTCGAAACGTCAAATAACGTCTGTAACCTACCATAACCAGCATTTATATTTACCACCTCCACCATGGGCTTACCCTTTGACATGACTAGCCACCCAGATAGCTCTCAAGCACAACTCTATCATTAAACACCCTCTCAGGATCACCCCTGCTTATCACCATCCCCATGTTCATTGCATACGCATAGTCTATATAGCCTGAAATGAGGCCTATCCTATGCTCTATTATTAGGAATGTAAGGCCCCTCTCACGACTAAGCATACGTATCCTCTCAAATATATCGTGAACTAGCTTGGGATTCACACCCGCCGCAGGCTCATCCATAATTATGAGTTCTGCACCACGTATAATAGATCGGGCTATTTCAAGAAGCTTCATTTGACCGCCGCTTAAGTCGCTTGCCTTAGAGTCCCACTTCTCCTCTAAACCAACCCACCTCAACACCTCAAATGCCCTAGCAGCAAGCTTCTCTTCGAAATCAACCCATCTCCTCTTGAATAGGGCTGATAGATAAGGATTCTCACCAGGATTCCTCTCCGCAGCCACCATAACATTTTCTAGCACGGTTAAATTCTTGAAGGGCTTCGGTATCTGGAACGTCCTCGCTATCCCGATCCTCGCTCTCTCATGGGCCGGCAGATTGGTTATATCACGATTCTTATATATGACGCGGCCTGAATCGGGCTCTATGAACCCAGTTATAACATTTGCTAGTGTAGTCTTACCGCTACCATTAGGTCCTATGAGTAGTGTAACTTTCCCCCTTTCAATTTCTATATTAACATTGTCTAACGCTACGATTCCACCGAATCTCTTCACTAAATTCTCTGTTCTCAGTATGACTTCACTACCACTCTCCCTGAATCCTGAGCTACCGGCAACAGTAGCCTGAGCCACTATTCCCACCTTAAGGCGTTAGCCTCCAAGTGGGCTATGTTATCTGGGTATATTTAAAAACCTTAGTAGAAACTCATCTACAATAAATTGATTAGAATAATAATAATAATATAAATAAAAATAATAGAATACATTTATTATTTTTATTATTAATATTCTGTTTACCTCATTCTCAATGCTAGTGCAACAGCCAAGATAACCACTAATATAGCTAGTGCAATTGTTAGAGTATTACCGCCACCCGCAGTCTCTGTTACTGTTTCAGTTTGAGTTACCGTCACTGTCTCTTTTACTGTTTGAGTTACAGTTACTGTTTTTGCTTCACCCGGAGCTGTCTGGGTTTGAGTTACTGTCTGGGTAACCGTCTGAGTCTGAGTTTGCGGTGGGGGCTGGGTCGGCTTTACTTCTACTCCAAACTTCTCTGAATATATGTCTAGGTATGTTTTGCCGTCTGGCAGCTTGTAAAACTCGTTCCTGTCCTCTATGCCCTTGTACACTCCCGCCTTGACCCACTTAGCCTTTCCGCCCTCCATGTATAGTATGAACCAGTCGTAGTCTGCTGTACCCCTATCTCCTGCATCGTTTAGGGGGAACTTACCTGTTGCAGCAAACTTTGCGAAGTCATCGCTTAACGTTATCTCTGGGAGTAACTGTTTTATCCTGTTTACCATCTCATCTGGATCCTCTATTGGCCCTGTCTGTAGTAAGGCTAGTGTTATAGCTACAATAGCGTCGTGGGCTGCCATAGCATAGGCGTCTGGCTCCTGACCTATCTTAGCTTCAACCTTCTTTTTGAGATCATCCTGCACAGCGCTTGCCGCGGGGCTGAATATCGGGTTTATGAATAGCACATTAGTGCCGAATCTTGCTGCCACGGGGTCCTCTGTGAACTCGCTTAGCACTGCTGTTCCATCGCTTCCCAGCCAAGGCACCTTAGCCAGGGTTGGATACTTGGCTGCCTCCTTAAATAGCTGGACTATCTCATTGAATCCTATAGCTACCACTGCCACTTGGGCTGGGTTATACTCCTTTAATAGAGCCTCTACATCGTTGTTTACACTGCTGGCTATAGCTGTGAATCCAGGGCTTTCCGGGTTGTAGCTATACACGTTTTTAACCTCTATCCCGTTCGCTTTCAATACATCTATTGTAGCGTCCTTTAACCCTTCACCCCATGTATCAGCTCTGTTGACAACTACTACCGCTTTTATCCCTAGATCCCTAGCTAAGGCTCCTATAGCCTTACTCTGTATGTCATCAGCTGGGCAGAATCTGAAAACGTTATCACCTGGTATAGCAAGCTCGATTGCAGTGCTGCTCGGGCTTATTAGCAGTACATTGTTCTGATCTGCGAGATCCTTAAGCTTCTTGACTTCAGCGCTTGTCATCGGACCCACTATTAACTTTATATTCTGAGCTATCAATGAGTTAAATTTCTGAACAGCAACATCAGGCTTGGTCTGGGTATCCTCCACTACAAGCTTAAGCCTAAACCAGGCATTCTGCTCCTCAAGGAACTTATTCATGTCCTCAACGGCAACCTCGACAGCAGCCTTAGCCCTCTCACCATAACTCTGCAAATCCCCAGTTAATGGAAGCAGAGAACCGACAGTGATGGTTGTTGGCTGTGCCATACTACTAATAGCGCCGAAGAGAGGCGCCGCTAACAGCAAGAGCACCAGGCCCAGTGTAGCCAACCTATTCATACTTAAACCACCTAATATCCTACATTCATCTAGCCTAAATACTAGGAGTCACCCAGTTTATATATAAAACTTGCGCATAACTCTAAAACCCCCCACAGCTAAGAGAACACAAACAACTATATAAACCCCAAACACAAAAACATACATAAACGGCGGGGTAAAACAGCGGGGTAGGGTAGCCTGGCAGCCCGCGGGAGGCTAGCGGGGTTGCCGCCCCTTCTCCATTTCCCCAAGCTATTAATGTAAATAAGCTAAAATGATCAGGCTACAATTAGGACTTAACCACAACTCTAGACAACACTAAAGTCAGGTTTAACACCAATACTAATAGACCCGAGAGGGACGACGAAAAGTCGAGCATATGAGAAGTTAATTGAGAGAGAAGAGACTGCACAGGTATACGGCTTCCAACATATATCATAGCCCCTAGGAGTTTAGAAGTTACGAGAAGTCATGAAAGCGAGTAAAACCAGAAGCATGCATTTCCCGTCTACTTTTTAATTATTATATTAATAATAATTATATAAATAATATCAATAGCGTTTAGGAACTAAACAATTCTACCTGTCTCTTATAGACATCTGACGCTGCCGACGATCTGACGCGTGTAGATCT
>WAQN01000107.1 GCA_015520195.1 Desulfurococcales archaeon
GGCTTACCCAGCCTCCTCACAGTCTCATAAATCATCCTATCCGTCCCGCCACTCAAAACGACAACAGCCGCCGCATCAACCCTACCCCCCACACGCTCCAGCGCCTCCCTAATCTCTGACAGGCTAGTTGCAAGCTCTACAGCCTCAACGCCAGGCCTACCCTTAAGCCTATTACTCAGCATGTCCAAAGAGCTCTTAACATACCTGATCCTCTCCTCCTCAAGAGGCGAAGCCACAGCTAATATTAGGACGCCCACGCCATCCACTCACCTAAGTTACCCCTAGCGCTGTTTAGGGGAAATTAAATGTACTCTAATATATTATAAATCCCTAGTGGTTGCTCCAGATAGAAATCTGCCCTTATTAAGTGGAGTCTATGACTTATGACTACTCTTAGAATACATTAATAGGATTACTATAGTTATGGTAGCTATGATAAAGATTAATGATGTTGGTTTTACATCTACTATGGGGATCTCTAAGTCGTCGCCTAACATATTTTTATTTTTACCCTCTACTATCTCTTTGACTAGGAGCTCATCAATATCTACAGGTTCCCCATTGATATACATATACTCTAAGTTCCGTAGCAGACCATGGTAGCGTAGGTTCCATGCTATTTGTGCAGCTGTTTCCTCTAGGTCATCCATATTATAAGCTTTATTTTCTATGGTTATTTTAGTGTTGTTCAGGCGTCTTTCTAGGCAGATCTTTGTATCTTCCTTGATGACGCTGTTTAAAGCCTTATAGAGGTTATGGGGTATGTTTAAGATTAATACACTCATTAGGCCCCCTATCACCTTCCCTTTAAAGATTGCGGTTAACGATATATTTCCGTCATGGTTGATGTCAACCTCTGCAAACTCTAATTTACTTAACGGGAGCTCATATAGTATGATATTTTTAATTTTAACTATAACTCTAATTCTATCATGGTCATGCATAGCTTCAGCCTCCTCTACGCTGGGGATCGCTGTAAGTAGGTCTTCAATCTCTCTAGGATCTATCGTGGAATTACCCAGGGGCTTGAACACTGTTTCTAGTTTAATCAAACCAGATGTCCTAGTTATCCATATTAGGTCTCCTTTTAATGTGTTGTTTTTTATCGATACGTTAATTACCCCGTTTAGCTCTTCAAAACCCCTACCGTAAAGAATGGCGTGTATTTCCCCCATGAGAGTTTTTCCTATAGTGGACCCATATACTATTCTAGAGCCTTCAATGCACACGTAATAGTATCTATCCTGGGTCTCCGTCCTTAAACTTATCGTTACTATCAATTCATTGTTAGACCCTGTATTAACATCTAATGATGTAATCACCGGGTTTACTAGCATCAGTAATAACAGTAGCGCCAGAGTCAGGATGCCTCACCTAGCAAGGCCTAATGGTTTGCATTGTTATCACCTGAACTTACCCCGTTTTCTTTAGGGCTTGTGGGTATCATATCTGCTGGCATATAGGTTATTTCATAGCGGTGGGGCTCATTTATTAACGTGTGCATCGCTAATATACCTACTAGTATCGTTAATAACAGTGTGGCGATACTGGTCTCCTTTAGATAGCTTAGCTTATATGATGCTAGAACTACCGTCCCCTGATTAATCCACTCAAGGTATACTGGTGTTAGTGTTAATGTATACGTTGTCTCCCTTGCTTTTATCAGGGTAGTCATGATTATTGGAGCATATGGAGTCCTGTAATCCCTACCTTTAACGTCAATCGTTAGATGATCCGGTGGTTTATCCATAACCTCCACCCTTATGCTCTCGACCCTATATAGTACCCTGTTTCCGTCAGTACGTAACGAAGCATCTGCATATATTGTATAGTATTTATCGTCTAATTCTAACAGTGTAGGCAGGGCCAGCACCTGACTCATAACTAGCCCTAAAAATGCTATGAGTACCAGCAGCTGCACTATAGGACTAATTGAGGGCTTATGCAGCTCATCCCGACCTATAGACGGCCCTCTATATATACCTTGAGCTATCTGATTCCGCAACTCATCGATCCTTGTATGATCAGCTAATAGCCTAGCTAGCGCTATGCCTATTAGGAGACCTGCTATGTGTGCCCAAACTGCTACGGTTACACTAACCTGAGATACTAGTAGTTGGAAGACAATCCATATAGCCAGGTAGCTAGAGGCCCTGATCCTAAAACAATAATATACTATGACAAAGCCTAGACATCTACAAAGCAGGCTACCCGGATAGTAGACTAGATAAGCGCCTATAAGCCCGCTTATAGCCGCGGATGCCCCGATCATGTATAATATTGGCTTATCCACGCTCTCTGCAACTATTACTAGTGATTGAACGACAGCGCCAAAAACGCCAGCAGTAATGTATATAAATATCATCTTAGCCTTGCCAAGAACCGCCTCTACATTATCCCCTACAATATATAAGAAGAACATATTACCTAAAAGATGAACTAAACCCGCATGACCAAACATAGATATTATAACCTGTGGAAGGCATCCTCCAGAAGCTACACATGCAGGTAAAGGAAGATACTTAAATAACCTGAAACCCTCGCCCAAGACCCCACTATTTGTATAGATTATTGGTAGGATTAACATGAAGAACACAAGATTGACGCCGATCAGAATTCTAGCCAGCTTATAATCTCCAGCGGGGGATGTATCTCTAAGCTCGCATTTAATAGCACTCCAAACAGGCTTTAATCCCTCTTCGCTCAAACCAGACCAGCCTAATAATGTTTTACCTGACCACAGCCGATCATATTAAATATAAGTAGGAATTTGGATTTAAATTTAAGCTTAGAACTGAAGTCGAATTAGAAGCGGCTAACATATAAACTGTATATTTCGTTATTAATTCAATTAGCTACATGGCATTCGTAGGAGTTATTGTAAGCCTTCGCTTTGCCTTAATTATATAGTTTCAGATAGTGTAGTTTTACTCTGGAGTTGTGTTTTTAATGATTTCAGGTGGTTTGCCTTTGTGTAGTATGGCTAGTTCGCCTTGTAGTACTGTGTGGTTTTCTAGTTGTATGTTTTCTTGTATTGCTAGATCCCATATTGTGCTTGAAATGTATGCTGTTATATCCTGGGTCCATGCTATTATTGGCTTGTAGTAGTCCCGTTTAGCCTGGTTGGCGGTGTCTTCTATGTGGCTGTAGGCTAGTAGTAGGGGGTCCTGGTTTTGGGGCAGGATCATTATGGCTAGGTTTAGTGCTGATCCAGGCCTGGTATTATTCTTGGCTTTATCTAAGATGCCTCTGGCTAGTTTCCCCGGTATGGATCCTATCTCGCTACCACTCAGCCTAGAAGCTATGTATTTTAGGAGTAGGTGGGAGTCGGTATAGCTGTCTATAAACCCCTCAAGGCCCAGCTCTCGTATGAGACTGTCCTTAGAGACACTCCCATTATGCGCTAAGTATATCTCACCCAGTAGGGGCTCCCCCTTAAACCTAAGCAAAGCCTCCTCCCTATATGGGTGAGCGGCTATTGAGCCGTAGGGCTTACTACTCGCCTTTCGTGAATGCATTATTACAGTAGCCTCAACAGCATCGCCTATGAGCTCTGACAACCTACGAGAAGCTTCCTCCAGTCTATCCAGGTTCTCGGTACAAGCCTCCTCTCCCAGGATCAGGGGGTCGGCGCCGAATCTCTCATATATGATTGTCCAGGCACCGTTATCCTTAAACTTCAAAGCAGCAACATATCCATAACCATCACAATGCCTCCCATCACCAGTTAAGGCCTCCAGGTAAGGGTCGTGCATAGAGGCTCTTGATAGTAGCCTAACCAGCTTAGAAGCC
>WAQN01000108.1 GCA_015520195.1 Desulfurococcales archaeon
ATATATAATTAGTTTTAATTATTAAAGAGGCAAAACCTGAAGAAGAGCCTGTTAAGTTCTTCGAGGATAAAAAGATAACTGAATACCTAGCCTTCTCTTCATCCTTTGAAGACGACTTTTAGTTGTGAAGATGAGAACCAGAGACGCCACAGCTGGAATATAGAATAAGCCTAGCCCAAGAGATAAATATGATTAGAAATTGTTTTAAAGAGTGATATTCCTAAGAGGAAAAGGCTTATTCCATGTTTGCATTGTTTTTCTTAATCATTGTAATGTATATGTATACGGCGGCTGCTAGTAGTAAGATTGTTGTAAATGTTATTGTAATGGCCTGTAGTATGGTGCTCCTGGTATTAGCGTTTTCTGATAACAGGCTAAGTACTGGGAGGAGGTTTCCTTCGCTATTTGCCTCATCGGGGGGTATGAAGTATGGATACTGGCTATAGGCATTCAAGTATTCCCCTGCCGGTACTGCCAGCAGTGCGGATATGGCGGCGGCTACGAGTAAGCTACGGGAGGCCTCTATCCCCCTAACCAACGCTGTTACCATGGCTGCCAGTTGGACGAGCCAGAGCCCTATTTTGGCTAACAGGAGCCATGATAGGTCTAGGCTGGGCTCTCCACCTATCCCCAGGCCACCGAATATATTATTAAACTTGTACTCGGCAATTCTTAACTCGTAACCATACCATAGACCTGTTAAGAAGACTATAAAGAGGCCTACTAGTGCTGGTCTTATATACATAGCAGCGAGCTCCTCCTCGCCACGGAATGCATGCCACCCCGCTATAGCTACAAGCGTTGCTGTGACCCCAGCAGCCACACTCTTTATGTAGAGTGGTGGTAGTAGTGGGTTGCCTAGTACCGCTTCTAGCGGGTTCACGACGACTCCTGCATCTAGGTCTACTCCAACAGGGCTTGAGAGCTGGGCAAAGACGCTCCTAAAGCCGAGTACTATGAGAAGCGCCGATCCTGCCAGGGATACACCAGCTAGCATGTGTATACCCTGGGAGAGCCTTTTCCAGCCGTAGTAGAATAGTGTTAGACTGAGGAAGTGTGCAACCAACGCCATTATGGCTAGGGCATAATTGTATAGTGCTATCCTGCCTAGAAGGGCTGTGAAGCTGGGATAATAGCTGAAGAGGTATACGGTGAATGCTGTTCCAAAGACGCCGCCTATGGCGTATGTTGCGGCATAGAATCTTGTAAGCCTATAGGCTTCTCTCTCCAGATTCTCGCTGTCCCTCTTATACGCTAGTACTCTGAGTATAGGAGCCACTATACTTATCCCGACCCCTAGGTTCACCAGGACTATATGTAGGCCGAAGCTTATGGATAACCACACTACTCCAGGCTCCACTAACCCTCACCTCCACTCTTCCAGAGGAACCTATATGATGCCCATGCCAGTATCCCCAGCATCGCTATGAGGTACACGCCGACTAGGCCAAGCTGGAGCATGTTAGGGCCAGCGGGGTTCCCCGCCTCCGCTGGAGTGAATAGCCCGTAGACTGTGAAGGGTTTTCTGCCAGCCTCCCTGACAAACCATCCCAGGAAGCTTACTGCCTGCGCTATGAGGGGGCTCATAGCAGTAGCTATAAGCATGCCCTTCCCGATTTCTACTCCCCGTGTCAGCCTAGCGGCTAGTGCTATGGTGAAGGCTCCAAGTGCTATGCTTAAACCTAGCTTGGTGTAGTATGCATAGTGGATTATGAGTGGGGGCCTGCAATCACTCACGGGTGATCCCGCAAAGCTGCACCAGTCCCGGGGTATAGAATCGTAGTCTGGGAGGGGCTTGTCTAGGCTTCCATAGGCTAGTAACGCTGCTAGCTTCTCGCCTAGCCCAGCCATGACATCTCTAGGTATACTTATTATCAGCCTGCTAGTGCCCTCCATAGCGGCGAACTTCTCCGGGTTATAATGTGCCACTTCAACACCCATTTCATGGCCGAAGACTATGCCCTGAACTAGCATTACCACAAGGGTATATAGCGTGGCGAATCTTAGTGCCCTATAGGCTCTACTCCTATCACCAGCCCTAGCCACTATCCTTAGGGCATATGCACCCATGACCGTGTAGCCGCTTACTGCCAGTGCTGCCCCTGTTACATGCATTACACTAGCAGGCCATGAGGGGCTCTTGAGCGGGTATAGTAGCGGGTCTTGGATGCTCGTTGTCTCATAGAGTATCCAGTCTAGGACGTCTGACACCTCTACGCCTCCTAGCTCTTGCCTGTATTCTTGTGTTATCCCATCCCAGAGTATGCTTTGGCTGATAGTGTATCCCTTGCTTGCCTCCCAGAATAGCCTATAGACTAGTCTAGCCGGGATCTTTGCTATGACACCGTCCTCTCCTCCCTCTATGGTTATGTAGTTTGCCTCTAGCCATTCAGGGTTAAACGCTTCAGATAGGTTAGCTGGTATAGCTAGCTCTATCTTCGGGTAGCCTTGGGCGTATAGCATGCTTCCCGTGGAGGGGTCATATGCAGGCTCTATCCCTGTAGGCGTGACCATATAGCTATTGACGGCCATTATCATCGCGCCACTATACCATGCACCAGTGAATACTAGTGCGGTTAGTAGTAGTCTAGCCTTGTCTCCCACCTTGAACCATCCATAGTATAGGAAATAGACGAATATGGCCTCCATGAGGAAGGCATATATCTCCGCGTAGAACGGGAAGAATATAAACTTCCCGCCAATCTCCAGGAATCCAGGCCATAGGAGTATGAGGCCGAACTCCGCAGTAGTTCCAGTGGCGGCTCCCACAGCGAATACTATTACGAATCCCTTTACAAGCGTCCTTGCAAGGCTTAGCCAGAATCTATCCTTGGTCTTTAGGTATATGAGTTGTGCTATGAATGCCATGAAGGGTAAGCCCATTACATATTGTAGTATAGTCCAGTGGACGTCTATTCCAATGGCTGATATGAGCCTCTCTACGGGTCTTGGATAGCTTTTCCACTGGTCAATTAGCATCCCTATTATTTCCCCTAACTCCATGCCTTTACACCAATTTCACTTTAACACTGTTAATGTATAAAAATGAACATCTTAACATTAACTGAGTACATTATAAATGAGAATTAAGGATAGCCGGCGACTACTCAACTTAAACTTTCAGGCAAACAAGTAAACTTTAACGCTGAAAAATAACCAAAAGGACTTACAAACTCCCAATAAAGTATATATTATAATAGAAGTATCCACAGGATACATCAAAACAACAGGCAATACGTAAACGAGGGGAAAACAGGTTATGGCAAGAAGCAGGATAGAAGAAAACGAGGAATTATGCAGCATAATGTGCAACAAGGTTAGGCTAGCGATAGCAGAGGTACTATACAACAGGGTAGAAGTGCCCTACAGCGAGCTAGCCACACTGGTGGGGATAAGTGAAAGTCTATTAAACCATCACCTAAAAAAGATGAAGGGACTAGTAGATAAGGGTAGAAACGGCTACAAACTAACATGGAGAGGTAGAGAACTCTACAGAACAATACAAACGCTAACAACAAAGATAGATAGTAGCCAGATAATAACTCACTCAACCCCAGCAAAGAGGGCATTAGCATTTATAATAGATATCCTAGTATTCTTCATATCAACAGGGGCAATACTAGATCCACACATGCTTAATGGAATAAAAGAGATAATAACAGGTATAATGTCATTAGACGCATCAACATTAATAAGCGGGATGACAAGATTATTAGATAGAAGCATAATAGGATACTCTAACGTGTTCTTCGCGACATTCATATTCCTAACACTACTGGAAGCCCACAATGGTCAGACCCTAGGCAAACATCTACTCCATCTCCGAGTAGTGAGGAGAGATGGATCGAGGCTAACATTAGTAGAATCGGGCATACGAAACGCTGGCAAAATATTCCTACTACCAATAGATGTAGTACTAGGATTAATACTCTACAGGAAACAAGGTTATATAAAACTCACAGACTATATAGTTGAAGCAGTGATTCTAGACGAATCAATCATAAA
>WAQN01000109.1 GCA_015520195.1 Desulfurococcales archaeon
TTAGGATAGGTATAGCCTTATTAATAATATTAATAGTGATAGCAGGAGCATATCAAGTCCTTAGAAAGCCAGGAGCTCCAATAGAGGAAACTCCTTCTCAGACCAGCGTCACCGGAACACAAACAGTAGAAGAGGCCCAAGCTGTGCCGCCTTACTCCGTGGCCAGGGCCTCTAAATTCTACGCTAAGGTGGGTGAGCCTATCGAATTCGATGGTTCTTTGTCTAGTGACCCTAATGGTGAAATAGTAAAGTACATCTGGGACTTCGGGGATGGGACAACAGCAGAGGGTGTGAAAGTCTCTCACGCCTATGAGTTGCCTGGTAAATACATAGTAGTGCTAACCGTAGAAGATAATGAAGGCCTAGTTGATACTAATGACGAGAGCCTGCTATTTATAACCGTCGAGTCAGAGGAGGTTCCCATGTCACCGGAGTCTCCTCCTGTGGCCATTATATCCAGCGATAAGGATGTTGTGACACCAGGAGAGGAGGTACAATTTGATGGCGCATCCTCTTGGGCATGGATAGAAGTAGAGGGAGAGGAGGGTAAAACTATCAAGAAATCCACTGAGGCGATAGTGGAGTATATATGGGATTTCGGAGACGGTACCACAGCTACCGGAAAGAACGTAACTCACAAGTTCTCAGAACCAGGCTCTTACCCTGTAAAATTAACCGTTAAAGCGAAGAACGGAAAAACAGCTTCAGCAATTAAGACTATAAGAGTAGTCGAGGCCGAGAAAAAGGCCGTTATAGAACTCAAAAACCCTGATACGATAGTTGTTGCACGAATAGGTGAACCCGAGACTGTAGATCCTGCTTACGCTCACTCTACAGCTTCTGGTGAAATAATAGACAATGTCTATGAAAGATTAGTATGGACTACAAGAGATTACAAAGAGATAAAGCCTTGGCTCGCTGAGAGTTGGGAGATAAAGGATAATGGAACTACTTATATATTCCACATTAGAAAAGGTGTGAAATTCCACAATGGCGAAGAGCTAACAGCCTACGATGTGGAGTACTCCTTTGAAAGGCTTCTAGTACTAGATCTACCGCAAGGCCACGTGAGGCAAATAAAGCCATTCTTAATAGATGAATGGGACCCCGATGAAATAGACAAGGCAGTAGAGGCCATAGACAGATACACTGTTGTATTCCACCTGAAGAGACCGTTTGCCCCATTCTTAAGAATACTGGCTAGCGATTACGCCTTCGTAATCATAAACAAGAAATGGGCTATTGAGCACGGAGATTGGGATCCAAGCCTACCAAAATCTGAATGGATCAAGTTCAGAGGTAAGATAAATGACTATATAATGAGACACGCAATGGGAACAGGGCCATATAAGATAGTAGAATGGGTTCCAGGCCAAAGAATAGTACTTGAGAGATTCGATGGCTACTGGCAAGGCCCCGCTCCCATCAAGAGAGTAGTGATACTCTTCATTCCAGAGTTGAGTACGAGATTATTAATGCTAAAGAATGGAGATGTCGACATAGCCGATATACCCGTAGCCTATAAGTCGCAAGTGGAGAACTTACCTGGTATAAAGATATTCACGGGCGCCGCTACTAACATTGTTGAGTTCATACAGTTCTGCTTTAACCTTTCAAAGGTGCCAGAGGGGGACACTATATGGCCAGACTTCTTTTCAGACGTTAATGTGCGCAAAGCCTTTGCCTATGCTTTCCCCTACGAGGAGTTCATCGAGAAAGCATACCAAGGGCTAGCAATTAGAGCCAGGGCTTCAGTACCACCTGGATGGCCTGGCTACGTTGAGGCGTATACTTATGAATACGATCCAGAGAAGGCTGAATACTATTTCAAACTAGCATGGGGCGGCAGAGTATGGGAGGAGGGCTTCGTAATAACCGCTTACTATAATGCAGGGAACGAGCAAAGAAGAATAGCGCTAGAACTGCTAGCAGAGAGCCTTCAAAAGATAAACCCGAAGTTCAGGCTAAGGATACAGGCATTAGACTGGCCAGTATACCTGCAGAAAATGGAGAATTTCGAGCTGCCCTTATTCGCCATTGGAGACTGGATCAACTATCTAGATCCGCATATAGCTGTGGAGCAGCAGCTAGCTAGTTATAGCCTATTCCAGAAGCTCGGGGGAGGATATAAGAACCCCAAGGTTGACGAGCTAATAAAGAAGGCTGCCATAGAAACTGATCCAGTTAAGAGGGAAGAACTCTATAAGCAAATACAGTTAATAGCAATACAGCAGGATGTTCCCATGATATACACTGTATATCCAACAGTATTCGTTGTAATGAGGGATTGGATACACGGTTACTACTACAACCCATTCTATGGTGGAATATGGTACTACGCGCTAACAAAGGGCTGAAAGGCTATCCCTGCAGGGGTGGGACAAGTAAATGTTAATAAGATACATTATTTATAGGATTTTTGCCGCTATTCCTACTTTATTTGGCCTATCTATCCTAGTTTTTACCCTGACAAGGCTTATTGGAGATCCTGCAGCGATATATATACACCCGGATATGACTCCGGAGGATATTAAGAGAATAAAGGAAATGTATCACTTCGATGATCCTATATACATTCAATACATATACTGGCTTAAAGGCGTCCTAAAGGGGGACCTAGGGTACTCTGTAACGGCTAACATGCCAGTAACAGAAGCCATTAAAACGTTTCTACCAGCAACTCTGGAATTAGCTATATACGCCTTTGCTCTTTCACTAATAATTGGAATATACTTAGGGACAAAGGCAGCCGCTAATAAAGATAAACTAGTAGATCATGCTTCAAGACTTCTGGCCCTGAGCGGCTATTCCATGCCTGTATTCTGGCTTGCTTTAATGCTACTATACCTATTTTATCATGTTTTGCATTTTGTAGGCCCAGGTAGACTAAGCCTGGAAGTGAGATTCAAGTATATGCCACCATACGGGGACTTCAAATTTTATACTGGACTCTTAACGATAGACTCTTTGCTTAACCGAAATCTTGAAGTGTTTGTTGACGCGGTGAAGCATCTAATACCGCCTGTACTGACTCAAGCATACATTCACTTAGCTATATTCATCAGAGTATTAAGGAGTAGTATGATCGAGGAGATGAATAAGGAATATGTTGATTTCGCGCTAAGCAAAGGCCTCCCCAGAGGGCGCGTGCTCTCCGATTATGTCAGGAGGAATGCATATATATCACTAGTCAATGTTGCAGGCCTACAA
>WAQN01000110.1 GCA_015520195.1 Desulfurococcales archaeon
ATATAGTATTCGCACTACTTCTATATCCGTGCAATAGGATTGTGTTAATATAATAATCTCATCTCATATAAGCTAAGCATTTGTCAGCTTTAAAGTAAAGTGGGAAGATATACACCATTGCAAAGATAAATAGATACCGCTAATCCCCGACAGAGGTAATGATATCATGAATGACCGTGAAATTTTAGAGTTATAACTATTAGGTTAGAATTGGTATAATCCCTATTCACTGGTGGTAGGATTTTGGCTGAGATCCCTGTTGCTTTGACTATTGCTGGTAGTGATAGTGGTGGAGGTGCTGGTATTCAGGCTGATTTGAAGACTTTTGCTGTTATGGGTGTTCATGGGACTAGTGCTATTACTAGTATAACCGCTCAGAATACTAAGGAGGTCAGGGCTATCTTTGATCTACCTCCGGAGATGGTTGTGTCTCAGGTTGAGGCTGTTGCTGACGACTTGGGAGTTGATGCTGCTAAGACTGGCATGCTCAGCAATGCTGGCATAATCAGGGCTGTTGCAAGCGTTGTCGATAAGTATGGGTTTCCCCTGGTAGTAGACCCAGTTATGATAGCTAAGAGTGGAGCTAGACTCCTACGTGAGGATGCCGTAGATGCGTTGAAGAGGCTACTCATACCCAGGGCTACCGTCGTCACGCCAAATGTGCCCGAGGCAGAGGTTCTAAGTGGCATCAAGATAACTGATAGGAGGAGCCAGGAAGAGGCTGCAAGGGTTATAGTGGAGGAGTTAGGGGCTGAATCGGTAGTTGTTAAGGGGGGCCACATGAGTGGGGCCCATAGCATAGACCTATTATATTACAATGGGAGGATCATTGAACTAAAGGCTGATAGAGTAAATAAGAATACCACACATGGGACTGGATGCGCCTTCTCAGCGGCTATAGCTGCTGGGCTAGCTAAGGGTCGGAGTATAGAGGAAGCAGTACGTGTAGCTAAGCACTTCATCACAATGGCCATAGACTACGGGCTTGAAATAGGCGAGGGAGTCGGCCCAGTAAACCCAGTCGCCTGGCAGGCTATACCAGCTGAGAGGTGGAGGGTTCTAGAGAACCTCAAAGAAGCCGCATCCCTTCTTAGAAGACATGAGACAGTCGTTGCAAAGGTTGTCCCAGAAGTTCAGATGAATATAGGAATGAGTCTTCCAGCACTCTATGCTAGAACACCTCTGGATGTTGCAGCATTCCCCGGTAGGATCGGCGTTTATAGGGGTAGGCTGGTGTTTAAGGCTGAGCCAGAGTTCGGAGCTTCAAGGCATATAGCAAGGCTCATACTGACAGCGTTAAGCTATGACGAGAGGGTAAGGAGTGCGGCAAACATTAAGTATGATAAGGAGATAGTGGATGCAGCTGAGGATCTTGGATATAGCGTGGTTAGGATAGATCGTAGTAAGGAGCCGCCAGAGGTCAAGGAAAAAGAGGGTAGAACCCTGCCCTGGGTTGTGAGAGAGGCTTTTAAGGAGGTTGGTAAAATGCCAGACGTTATATACGATGAAGGGGATTTTGGTAAGGAGGCTATGGTTAGAGTCCTTGGTGAAGACGCACTAGTTGTGGCGGAAAAGATCGTTAAGATCGCGTCGAGGCTAGCATAGAGATGCACTATCCAACTGCTAGATTATAAAATTTTAAGTAGCTAGGCTAAATTCCGAGGTATATCTATCCTCTTAATTCCTTTAACAGGTACTCCTTCCACCCACCTAGGGCATCCCACCTAACCCTATATATGACTAGGTCAAACTTCCTTTCCTTCACAGACCCCAGCTCCTCCAAAGCCTTACCTCCACAGAGAGTTTCTCCCTCAACCTCAGCCATTATAGAGAACACCTTATAATCCTTGTAGGTAGCCCTTACCGTAGCCCCGTTAAGGGTACCAACGAGTAATAGGAAACTCTGTGGATCCGTGTCTAGCTCTAACAGCTTATTAACAAGCCCCTGATAGTCACCTCTGTAGACATCCAAGGTTGATGCAGCCGATATCAATAATGCAAGTATTAGACTATCACATATAGCTTCACCAGAACCCCATTCAACCGTCTTTTTGGGTGGAGCCTCCTCTTCTACCTTTTCACGCGGTTTCTCTATCTCCGGAGGTCTCGGCTGCTCTACCCTCTCAACCCTAGCTTGTGCTGGCTGTTGTTGAGGAGTCTCTTGTGCTACTTGTCGCTGTGCTGGCCTGGCTGGAGGCTGTTCTCTACGCTGATAAGACTCACCAGCCTGTGCTATATGAGCTAGTCTTACATATATAGGGCATACCCTGTAGTTACCCTTACACGGGAATCTAAGTGTACTTACTTTTCTTCTAGCAAGTTGACAATATGCTACTGCTCCTCTAACGTCTTGGGCGTATGGGCATGGCAAGGTTTTAGAGGCACCTCTAGGGGCTATATAGTAGCCTACATTATTTTATAGCGGGGCCCCCAGATAGTTACAAATACCCTCTGGATAATTAAAAACTTTAAAGTTATGTGTAGTAGAGCCACATAAAGATATAGTTTATAGGTTAGATTGGGGTTATCCCGTTAACTCCTTTCTGAGACGCTCTAAGCCCTCTCTACTAAGCAGGTTTACAAGCTCTGTTCTATGCCTGGTCTCGTCTCGCAGCAAGTCCTCCGCCAGTTCTTCAGTTACAGGATCAGGTCCATGGGTCATATCATAGAGCTCCTTATACCCCTTAATAGCGCATAACTCTGCTTTAATTGCTGCAATTATGAAGCCGTCTATGTCATAGGGGTCATTAGGTAACTCTGGATACTTGCACCCCGATAAATCGTAGAGCGACTTAAAGTCTCTTGGAGGATCTACGTCGAAATCCTGTAGTCTATCAGCTATCATTTTAGCATGCTTCTCAAGCTCCTCTCTCGACTCTTTCAAGAAGATCTCTGATATAGTCTCCGCGTGTGGCCCTTTAATTGTATATGCAGTCACCATATAATAATATCCTGCTATCCACTCGTCTGCAAATAATGAAAGAAGCTTCTCAACCACCTTATCTTTATTGAATTTAGGCGAGACTTCAACGCCTATCCATCCGCTCATGAATCACACCTACGGATATTCTAGACAGCTCCTGAGACTAATAACATGATATGAAAATACTGAGGCAGCACTGTCGCAACTATTGGCATTCTCTTTATAAATTCACTGAGTTACACCCTCTATGCATGGTGTATATAAAATGGATAGTATGGAGAGGCTTAACCTTATAAAGAAGAATTTACTTGAGATTGTGACTGAAGAGGAACTTGAGAAGAAGATAGAGTCAGGTGAAAAAATCAAGGGTTATATAGGGTATGAGCCTAGCGGCTTAGTCCATGTCGGATGGCTTGTCTGGATATTTAAGGTTAAAGATTTAGTTGATGCAGGTATTGATTTTAACGTGCTTGAGGCTACATGGCATGCCTATATTAATGATAAGCTAGGCGGTAATATGAAGCGTATAAGAGAATCCGCTAGATTAACTAGGGAGATAATGAGTGCCCTTGGCGTACCAGTTGACAAGATAAATTTCATTGATGCAGAGAAGCTGGCCTCAGATAAGGAATACTGGGGCCTAGTAATTAGAGTATCAAAGAATACTTCGCTATCTAGGATGAAGAGGGCTTTAACCATAATGGGTAGGAAGGCTAGTGAGGCTGAGATTGACTCATCGAAGCTGATATACCCTGCAATGCAGGTGGCAGACATAATATACATGGACCTGGATATAGCCCTGGGAGGCATGGATCAGAGGAAGGCACACATGCTCCAGAGAGATGTGGCAGAGAAACTGGAGGTCAAGAAGGTTATAGCATTACATACACCCCTAATAACTGGCCTTCAAGGAGTAAGGAGAATGGAGGCATCAGAATCTGTTGAAGTGGACGAGCTATATGTAGAGGCTAAGATGTCTAAATCCCGTCCAGAGACCACGATATTAGTACATGATACACCCGAGTCTATAGAGGCTAAGTTAAGGAGGGCATACTGTCCTCCCAGACAAGTAGAGTACAACCCGGTGATAGAGATAAACAGGTATATACTATTCCAGCAGCCGGGATTCAAGCTAGAGGTTGAGAGGCCATCCAAGTATGGCGGACCCATAACTTACTACAGCTATGCCGAGTTAGAAAAGGATTACATGGAGGGCAAACTACACCCCCTCGACCTAAAAATAGCTACTGCCAAAGCACTATCAAACCTACTAGAGCCTGTAAGGAAGCTTGTTAGAGATAACAAAGAAATATCAGCAATAATAGAAAGAATAGAAGCGTCAGTTACTAGATAATCAGATATAAAGTAAGCTAATAAAAATCAACCTACCCTGAGTAGTTTATTGGGCATATACCGATTTTAACTTGAACGCCTTGGAGGCGTCAATTATGAATAAAGACACAGCTACAAGAGTAAACTGTCCTAAACCCAACACACACCCCTTGGGGTTCATGATACTTTCATTTATCCTTTCGTTATTCTGGCTCAAGATAAATAATATTCCAGTCATTCCATTAGGCTTCATACTAGCTATACTCGTAGCATTCTGGCATAGAGATATAGAGAGAACAATCTATAATAGAGATTACCTTCCAGAAATGACGAGTATCAGCATACTAGGTGCATTCATCGGATTCCTCATAAATCTAAACATGTTTCTATTTCCATCTTAATAAGTGAACAGAAAACAACAATTCCAGCTCTTCCAACGCTAATACACAATATTAGGATAAGTGGTGCCGCGGCCGGGATTTGAACCCGGGTCACGGGCTCGAGAGGCCCGCATACTGGGCCGGGCTATACTACCGCGGCTCTTGTTTTGGTTCCATGGTGGTTATTTCTTCTTCTGGGGTTTTTGTGTTTTCTGGTTGCCTTGTTTTGCATGCTTTTAGTGCTTGTATCTGTAGCCTTGCTTCGTATAGTATTGCTAATTGGACTATGTCTATGTTTAGTGAGTATTTGTTGTGTGCTTGTTCTATTATTATCAGGGGTAGTATTATTGGGTTTGAATAGTATGATGTGAGTGCTCCTATGTGTAGTGTGGCTGCTATTAGTAGGAATATTATGCGTGTCCTCGGTAGCATGCTTGTTGTTATCATGTATAGTATTATAGCTGCTATTATGGCCATACTAGTTCTCCTTGGCCCCAAGGTTGCACCCATAGTGAACCCTATAACTGCTATTATTAGCATTACTCCTAGGATATGGGGTTTGACCCACTCATATAAGCCATTACACGGTGATTTCAGGGGTTTTCTATTCCCATTACCGTTGTCCATCTCTACTTCCACTCATACAACCCCTTTTTGACGGATTTCTTCAAGTAGTGTACATCTTATTCTCTTCTCCTTGATATATTTCCTTTAATGCTGATCAAGGGCCTCCCTTCTTACTACTTCAAAGGATGCTCTTATAAGTAGCTTCTCTAGTCTTTTAATAGTGACCTCATCTCTTAGCTTGGCTATCCCGATATTTCCATGGCCTCCTTTATCTTCCACAGCTCCCTCCCTATCTAGGACTTCTATTATCTTCAGTGCATTCCCCCTCGACGACCTTATTATTAATATCCTACTTCCGTCATCTTTCTCAAATAGAACAGCTACAGGTTTACCTAGTATCCTGTATATTGCTGATGCTAGCGCAGAGGAGCCTCTCTTATCCCACTTACCACGTGCATCAACGAATTTTATGTAGCCTAGATTCCTAGCCGAGAGAGCTAGATCCATAGCCATACTACGTATCTCCTCGTCGTTAAGTTTCGAGATCTCCATACCTTTCTTCAATAAATCCTCCTTCTCCGAGCCTATTCTTATTAGCTCTCCCTCGAAGGGAATAGGGTTTGACAGCCACCTTGCATACTTGATCCATGCATTCTTACTCCTCATCTGGTTAAGCGACTTAGATATAGATGCTGCTAAGTCGACTATACCCTGAGGTATCTCCTCGTCCCCGCTAACCATCCTCTTCGAACCCTCAAGAACCGCTACTGCTCTAACAAACTCGTAGAGCCGAGGTGTTAGCCTAATCCCCATGCCGTCTAGGAATCTCTGTAGTAGAACTGCTGTAGGTGACTTACCTACCACTATAAAGGCGTTATATTTTTCTTCCAGCTGTGCCATATTATCGATTGTTGACTCATGATGGTCAAAATAATATATTTTTGAGTTACACTTCTCCTTAGCTTCTTTTAATGCCTCTTCAACGCTATTTGTATAAGGTATATCTAGTATAACTAGGTTCTCCCAGCACGTGTTCTCCTCTTTTATTAGGCTATTTACAACTTCACTTATACTCCTTGGTCCAGCTGGATGTATTTCTGGCTTCACTTTTCCTCTAATAGGGAACTTTCCCAGCTTCTCCTGGACGTAGATTATTATGGCTGCTGAAACCACTCCGTCGGCATCCCAGTCTGCTATCACCCCTATCTTCTTCTTCTCCACCTCTTAGCACCATTCATCATACTATGCTGCCTATTAGGTCTCCTACAACGCATCTAAATCATTCTTATGTGTTTATAAAGGTTACTATTCACTTCTTATCCCAGTATTTCCTTGTAGTTATATACTCTTCCTGGGCTTTTAATAGTGACTCATAAAACCTGCTCTCTCCGCCAATATTCAACTCGTTTAGCACTCTAACAGCTTTCTTAGGCCCGACGCCTTGAGTCATAAGTGCTTCTATGACGTATCTTCCCCTACCATAACTAGCATAATTTATGTATAGATGAGCTCTATCCATCACCTCTCTCACTCTTTTCCTGACTTCTTCACTCTTCGCCACAGATCCGCCTTTACGTTTAAACTCTTTATAGTACTTAGCAGTCTCGTTTCCCCATTCTGTATCAGGTAGCGGGGCTATGAGAGAGGACTTACATTTTGGGCATTTAATCATTGAACCGCTTATATCCCTTACCCTGGTCTTCCATGTAGTAGCGCACATTGCGCATTGAAGCAAGACTATTTTTTCACTTATTCTCCTCTTGATCGAATCAAGTACATGCTCTACTGCTATCCTTTTTATGTTACCTGTAATATCCCGCTTCATATAGGGGTTTTCTAGTACATTCCTAGCTAGTGGACTGACGTCGGTTGTGTTGACAACTATAGGTTCATTGATTGAGTCTAAGAATTCGTCTATAGCATTGAAATCTATCTTGTCATAGATTATCTCCCTTGTTGTTTCTTCATCGAGTACTGTACCCCTGAAGCCCTCCTTCAGTCTTCTAAGCAGCTCATAGGGGATGCTTTTATCGGGGTCTACTACTCCCATCCTCTTGGCCACATGAAGAAACCTAAGAGTGTACGTGTGGGTATTTCTCAAGGAGTCACTGATCATAGCCCTCCTTTCGATGCTATCGAGACCCTTAGCCTGGAGTATTGCCCATCTAACTATGTCCCCTGATACTCCACTTAACGACTTAAAGACTATGGCATAAGGGATATAATCGAATTCAACATTAACCCTCTGGCTGATCAGCTTAGATAATAGTAATGCTAGCCCAAAATTGCCCTTACTCCCGAGGCAGGCATAGAGTATTGAGACTCCGTTGCCTAGGTACTCTATGACAGGATTTGCTCTGGTAAGTACAACGCCACCCCATGACTTCTTTGTAGCATCTAGTATAGAGGCTAACTTATTTATTGTAGAACTATCTATTTTTCTAGCCTTTAATAGGTGTGAAAATGCTTCTACATCAATCATGCCTAACTCTATGAGGCTACATACCTCCCTTGCAACCTTATAGTCTACTGGTATTAATTCACCCTCCCATACTGGTATTGCTCCCTCTAGATCTGCCACTTGCTTAGCTATTATCTTATTCAACTCGAAATCTATATCTACGACTTCCCATATTTTCCCTGCTAGGATAAACTTGAACTTACCCTCCTTCTCCATCGAGGCTATCTCTATGAACCTCTCACTTAATTCTCCTATCTTACTATTACTAACTAGATCTATTACTTTAAAGTAGATCTCATCTGGGATCATGGATATCCTGTAAAAGTAGCTCCTAGCTCTTCTACCTTGTTTAAGGCTTTTACCGTCTTTTTTAATAACCCTCACCGATTCTAAATGCTCCACTACTCGGTCTATTTCTTCGATAGTAATATCGCTATATGGTAGTGTGGAGGAGACAACTTCATATACATCATATAGGCTCCTGGCAGTCCCCTCTATGACCATCCCCGCTATCTGATGACTAAGGGCATCATATGACTTTCTGGGTAGAATTAAATCCTCTATATATCCTCTTTCAGCCCTGAAAGCTATAACACCCGACTCCAATATTTCATAGAGGTTATCTATAGTAACTATAACAGCCCGACTCACAGTATCTAGTTTATGGCCTGCACGGCCAGCCCTCTGAACCATGACTATAGATTGGCGAGGTGACATGAATTGTACTACCACATCTATATGTCCAATATCTATTCCAAGCTCCATGCTAGACGTGGCTACTAAAACCTTAACACGACCCTCCCTAAAGACCCTCTCAGATTCTTCACGCACAACTCGTGAAAGACTTCCATGATGAACCCTTACCCCGCCGCCTAACTTCGCGGATAATTCCGCGGCAAGCTTTTCAGCTGTTGATCTAGTATTTGTAAACACAAGCACTGAGCCGTTGACACTATTAATTACATCTATGATCTCCGTGATAATGGAGCTCCACACATCTCCTTCTACACCTTTCTTATCTTCAAGCTTAGCAACCTTTACTTCTATGCTATATTTTTTCAGGCTGTCATCCTCGATTACTTTGACTATGCGGTCATATGATAGTAACTTTTTAGCTTCCTCAATACTCTTGCCTGAAAGAGTGGCTGAAAGCCCGATCCTCTGAATCTTCCCCCTTGATAGCCGTCTTAGCCTCTCAAGAACCACGGCAAGCTCTACTCCACGCTTATTATCAAGAAGCTCGTGTATCTCATCAATTATGACCCATTTAACGTTTCTCCACACATCACGCCTATCGGGCACACTCAATAATAGGTTAAGAGATTCTGGTGTAGTGACTACTAGATGTGGGGGATACTTATAGAACCTTTTCCTATCCCTTGCACCAGTATCACCATGTCTTATGGATATTGTAAGCCCAACACCCTCTACTATACTCCTCATCCTCCATTCTATATCCCTATTCAACGCTCTTAATGGAGTAACATATACAGCAAGCAGCTCTCCATTAAGACCCTTTTTTCTCTCAATTAGGTCTAACATCATTGATATAACGGGGAATAACGCGGCCTCGGTTTTGCCACTACCCGTAGGGGACATTATTAGTGTATTATTTCGTCTAAGTATAACTGGTATAGCCTTCTCCTGTATGGGTAAGGGGCTTATATAACCCATTCTACTAATCACATCTCTAAGCTTGGCATGTAATAGGTTAAACGCGTTGCCCATTACATAGCACCAAACTGCATATCCCTAATTATACCCCCCGCAATACTATTACGCTATGGCATGTCAGATCAGCGTGTCCCAGGCACATGTAAAAGTTTAGTTATCAGAGCTATTATAGGAATAGCGATGATAGTATTTTATTCTATCTCAATAATTACATTAGGTGATGTATCTATAAGTAGAATACAGGGTTTCAATCTATCTAGTATACTATTACAGCCAATACTATTAATAGCAATAATGGCTGTGAGCCTAGCTATACTATATTATGTAACGCTTCTCAATAGAAGTATTCTATCGTCCATAGCTATTCCCTTAATATTATTCCAATTATCATTTATTAAACCTATACCTAGAATTTTATTATTACTTGTGACTATTATATCATATATCTTAATAGTTATCATAACAGCAAGGGCTATCTCAAAAGGAGGAGGAGATGCTCTTATAGACTACAAGTCGTTATGGAATGGTGAGAGGAAGCGTAGTATACCATATACTCTTATATCATCATACATGTTTATGTTATATATGTACATATATATAATAGATTATCCGTATGACACTAACGGACTTTTACTTCATATAGTTATATCAATGATATCATTAATAATATCATACTATAACTATGGCAGCATATTAGAATCCCACGTATCCGGGATTCTATCTGCACTTGGGCCTCTAGGATACGCTATACTAACTACATGGTATTCCAACAAACCCATACCATTAAATTTAGGATGTAAGGGAGTTATCGTTGGAGACTTAATAGCAGTTGAGGGGAGAGTAGCTACTAATAGGAGCATTTTTAGGGCTCATAGGTCCTACTGGTCTACTAAAACATTCTTCTGCGTGAGTAAATGTAGGGCTGTGATGGACATTAATACTGGCAATGGTTCCTCTCTATTATGGATCTATGGAGGTTATTCTAACATAATATATAATAATATAATTAATAAATTAAATTACCCAATATTAATTATAGACTTAGATTCGAGAGGTATACCTCTAGAGGAGTTGGACGACGAACTATCAAGGATAACAAGCATCTTAGCTAATAAGGGAAAAGCAATCCTAAAGCTCGGATCAATAGAAGAGACCCAAATTAAAATCGCGACTACAGCTACAGTAATAAATAGCCTTCCCGATTATGATCTTCTAGTACTAATTATTACTACACGCACAATAGAGATTCGTGATGTGCTAGCTATACTTAAACCAGCAATTGAAAAAGCATCCCTAATTATAATAGCTGTTAGAAACCCCCCTTGGATAAATGAATCTCTTATACCTATAGATCTAGGCGTTAAGCAAGGTTTCATTATCTCAGGGATCAGGGATCCAGTGGTTTCCTCCAGGTTAGCATCAACGTTCCTCGACTCTACCGTAGGGGCTCAGGAATTTAAGGATCTACTACAAACGCGTGGTATCGGGATAGGCTACCCATTATGTCATGATAAAATATTTATATTCAATTATCATAGCTAAAAGGTACCAGCAATCTATTTAATAATCCCTCTAGATTTTAGGTTTAATGCGGACATGAGGGTGCGCTTGGTGAGCGAGGAGGAAAGTTTAGAAGAGGAAGAAACTGTTGTTGAGGTCGTTGAAAAACCCGTAGTGAAACCCGTTGAGGAGGAGGAAGAGGTAGAAGTAACTTATTATAAAATCTCGGATCCACGGCTTGTTGAAATATTACTTAGGACTGCTGATATACTTGAAAAGCTCTCTAAAAAGGAAATAACGCTCTCGGAAGCGAAGGCTATATATGAAACTGAAGTTGCAGATCTAATAAAGAAGGTTACCGAAGCTACATCTAAAGCGTCGCAGAGGACATCTGCTAAGAAGAAGAAAACACAGAGTAAAAAGAAGGGTAAGAAAAAAGGCTAATCGCCATTACTAGCTTAAAACTTTAACTTCTTAATACTTACTTTGTACCCTAGCTCACTTAATACTTCCATTAATAGATCCTCGGATATCCTACGATCAAATACAATCCTGACCTTTCTTGTATCACCCTCTTTTATAAGTCTTAAACGGTCAACAACTACTGTGCCTCTTATCATGTCATTCATGCTTTTCGAAGGAGCTAAATAATCCTTGAATTTCTTCCTCATTGTATCGTAAAACACATCAAAATTTCTTAAAATCCTGAATGTCTCGTTTACATCGTTAGATTCAAATCCAAGAGTTTCAGTGATTTTACTCAGCAATTTTTCAGCTTCCTCAACACTTAATTCTACACTCTTATATTTACCCATATCAACCTCAATTAATACCTCTCTATTAGCCATATCGATGCACCTCCATACTAACCGTGTTATGATCTCACATTAATAAATGACATTAATACTTGAGACTTTTCCTTATTATAGGCCTGCTGTCTCAATTAATTTTCCTGGGGGATAAATGGTGTTTCGAGTAGTGTACTCGGCAGCCTCTAAATTTAAGTACATAACACAGACCCTGGCCAAGATCAACGATGAGGGTATAATTGGGTTTACCCTTGATGGGATGATTTCATGGATCATGAGTCCTGATAAGACTAGTCTTGCTATACTTAAAGCACCCACTTTAGCATTCGACGAGTACAATATCGAGGAAGAGTCAAAGTTTACAATAAGAGTTGATGAATTCAATAAGATCATTAAGAGGGCCACTAGAAATGATGACCTGATAATAGAGTACGACCCGGACACGCAATCACTACTACTTACTCTAAGAGATAGGAAGACTGGAGTGCCTCGTACATTCATGCTACCTATAATAGATGTAGCTCCCACTGAATATAAAGAGCCTAAATTAGAGAGCACAGCCAGATTCACATTGATGGCCGATGACTTCAAAAGCTTGATTCAAGATGTAAAGATGATCTCGGACTTTGTCACAATAGAAGCAGAAGATGATACTGTAACCGCTAGGGCTTCAGCAGAGGAAAAATTTTATGAATGGATTATGAAGGTTGGAGAGCCACTAATCGATCTAGAAGTTGATGAAAAAACTAGAGCTACATATTCGAGGAGTGCCCTAGAGGCCGCAGTTAAACCTGTAGGTGCTGCTGAAAGCGTTAGGGTTGAATATGCAACCGACTACCCGCTTAAGGCAGAGTTCACGTTTCCTAACACTGAGAAACTATATATCTATATCGCTCCAGCGTTAGAGTAAATGCCTCCAGAATGCAATAGACACGGTGCAGTACATAATGAATAAAGTACTAATAGGTACATGTGGGTTCCAGAAAAGCAGAAAGCTCCATTATGATAGATTAGATGTAGTTGAACTACAGCAAACATTCTATAATCCACCGAACTCTGAAACTCTAAGAAAATGGCGTAAAGAGGCTCCATCGCACTTTGAGTTTACTGTTAAAGCATGGATGCTGATAACTCACGAATACAACAAGAAGCTATGGTCTAGATTAAAAAGGGATATACCAGGAAAAGTAGAGAACTATGGTAGCTTTAAGGCTACAGATGAAGTATTATGGGCTTGGAAAGAAACCCTTAGATCAGCTATTGATGTTAAATCTAAAATAATCGTTTTTCAAACTCCAGCTTCATTCAAGCCGGAAAAAAGAAGCTTAGAGAACCTAATTAATTTTATTGAAGTTATAAAACATGATATTATGAAACATGATATTAAAATAGCATGGGAACCACGAGGAGAGTGGTGGAATAAAAGAAACTTACTGGAAAAGATTTCCGTGGAACATAACTTGATTATAGTTGGCGATATACTTAAAAATAGGCTTATCGAAAGCGAATACAATGATATAGTATACATGAGGCTTCACGGCCTAGGATCGGGTGAAGTTAATTATAG
>WAQN01000111.1 GCA_015520195.1 Desulfurococcales archaeon
AGGTACCACTACTAGAGAAGATATACCGCGTAAATGGCTGGGGGGACACACTAGTACCAGTGTTCGATGAGACCCCAGGGGAGCTCCTATCACTCGGTATAACCAGTGAGGGCCTGGGAGCCTGGGAGCCGGGGTGGATCAGGGGGGTCTACGAGTCCTTCAAGGAGAGGATCCTAAGATGAGCATTATGGAAGCCAGTCGCCCAAGGGTGGGCTCCTCACAGCGCCCACACTGGGGCGCTCGGGCCCAAAGGTCTAGCTCATCCAGGATAATACTCCTGATTTTGGGATGTCGACATAAAAGCATTAATATAACCATTTATACAAAACACCAAGTGACAGATTATTTTATCGACATATCATAATAAGCCTCAATAACCTCTCAGCTGATAGATTCTACCCTGCCTCCTCTTAGATACACCCTAACATCAGCTACATCCCCTAATAGCTGGTCATGTGTTGCTATAACTACAACTTTGTCTCTCCTTAGCTGCTTAATAATATCTAGCAGTACCTCAATCGAATCCCTATCCAGGTTCGAAGTAGGCTCGTCCAACAACACAACGCTAGCATCCTTCGCTTTAACCAGTGCCCTAGCAAGTGATACTTTACGTCTCTCACCACCACTAAGTCCTGTCGGCCTCCTATCGAGTAAGTGGTTAATTCCTAGGGCCTCGATGATTTCCTGAACATAGTCCAGTGGAGGGTCCATTTTAAATAGTTTATATGGCAATACTATATTCTCTAGTACCGTTAAATGCTCTAAGAATACATCCTCCTGTATTAAGTATGAGTAATGGAGTCTCCTAACTAAAGCGCGGTTACTATCATTTAAGCCTAAGAGGTTAAGGATCCCATTAAGCACTACTTTACCCCTTCTAGGCATTACTATACCCGAAACTACATTAAGTAGAGTGGTCTTACCAGCACCGTTGGGGCCTAATAATACAGTTAACCCTCTTCCTATGTCTAGTTTTACACCATCTAATGCAGTGACTCCATTCTCATATACCACCTTAACGTCATCCACTCTAACGTGTTCGATCCTAGCTATACTCTTTATTACCTCAGCCACAGACAAGGCTACTCCCTCAGCCACCTAACTACTTTAAACCTATAGACAAGTAGAGCTGAAAACAGTAGAACTAGAGATATTAATAGAGTCAAATAGTATAAGCTTTGATGGAATCCCAGGATGTATGATATAATAACGGAAGCCATGACTACTATGCCAGAGAACAAAAATAACTCCACTAGGGTAATTTCGCGTACCATAACTTCATCTAAGCCTAATGATACGAGCAGTTTTTCGTTAAGCTTATAGATACTCCTATATTCATTATAGTAGCTTGCAAACGCTAGCCCCAAAACTATTATAGCCTCTAGTATGAATAATCCTGAAGTATATGATGTATCCACATTTATAAATTCCGTGAACCGCTTCCTGAGATCGTCATAATTAACGTTAATACTGCCTGTAGAGCATGCTATCACGTTATTCCCGCTCTCATATTTGATATTAATCAATCCCAAGTACCCGGTGATACCCTCCTCGATAATATTTTTCAGTGGGGAATTAATCCTAACAGGGTCCACGGGAATTAATAGAACGGCATACTTTCGTAGATACAATTCAAAGGCGAAGGGAGGGATCGCCCTAGGATCTATATCAGTCAGATACCATAGTGGTAAATAGTAATCAAGAACTCTTAACCTATAATAACCTAAATTCCTTATAGTTCTAGGATCAGTTACATCCTCTATTATTGACACATTTATCATACTACCATTGAGACTTATGATGTCCCTGATAATCGTTAACGATTTCTTTTCACCAATAAGAGGCAGGAATAATATAGCCGTACCCCCATCTAAACCCTTCAGCATACCCAGCTCGTCCAAGACAGCTTTATTCGCGAGAACTACTTTGATCATAGGAGACATTACCTTAACGGATAATGGAGCCCCTACACCAGGGGATACTGTACTACTTATACCTATACTTGTAGATGCCTCCGGATGCGAATATTGAACTAATTTAATGGCCCCCAGATTATATACTATGCCATCCAATATAAAGTACCAGTTATCCCTCTGAGCTAAGATAGAGAAGAGTGGATGATCGAGTACAGCGTTACATAGTGTAATGTTATTAATATCTGGTGGGAACACCATATCCACGACTCTATTAGTAGCCTCTTTATACGCTAAAGCCTGCCCTGCAGGGAGTATCAGTAAAGAGAGTATTATACCAATTACCATGATTAACGGAGTTATACCTGCATACCCGCCAATTATCCTGCCATAAAGGAACTTTATAATAAAATACATAATAGGTAATAGAATCATAATGACTACAACAGCCTCAACAGGCCAGTAGTATAGGCGTATTAGCGTCTCTGACAGCATTTTAATGGGGTTCCTGGTAAACCCTAAGATTAATCCAATAACTAGTATTATAGAGAATAGCAGGTTAAACCTCTTTATAGGTTTCCCCATTAGCGACCTCCAGATAAATATTGCTAGTATACAGGCAAATGCCGGGTATATTAAAAGGTAGGCATACTGTAAATATTCAATATATACATATTTACTATATATAGAATTATAGGCGTAAACGCTCAAGACTATAGATATTAAAACTAACCCAAATAATGAGATTAACATTGAAGAATGAACTCTGCTTCTAGATAAACCAAGTGATAATAAAAGCTTACTCTCCTTTACTATGACTGGCCTTAAAACCCTATAAACGAATAATGATGCATATAAAACGATTAATAAATATAATACTGAGAGGAACAAAATCTGCATACCCAAATCGATTAGCCTATCATACCTTACTAGGATCATTTTGTAAACCACTGGAGCAACATATTTAATATAATAGCCCCTATGAGTAAGGTTCTGCCGAAGAAACGAAAACCACGAGATCACATCGGACTCTTTTATAGGCTCACTCTTGCCACTCGGATAATCTATATAGGGATATATGTCCTCAAGTAAAATAACGTAATCAACGTTTGTACAATCAAGTATATTATATTTCACATCCCTATATATCAGGATAGCTAATGACTCTTTGTGCCTACTATAGATTAATATATTATCTTCTAAAAACCTCTTCATATCATCTGATAAAGGCTTCAAGTCAAATCTTCCTATATTGAGAAACTTATTAGTGCACTTAAGACTAATTGAACTATTTATTAGCTTATTAGAGGGCAGAAATACCTTATTGTCTAGATTAATTACATAGACATCAGTATATATGTTCAATCCATCCAAATAATCTATACCATAAGGTACTATAATCTTAGCTTCTATAGAGTTATTGATATAACCATCAAATATAAGGAAAATATTCGCACGTCTAGCGCTAAATTCCCTAAAATCAAATAAATTTAAAATGTCATCGAGTACCTGTTCAACCGTCTTATTATTCAGAGATATAATCATAGCGGTATAATCAGGATCCTGCTCTTCCAGGGCTTCAACAACGACTTTATCATAGTGACTATTAACACTTCTTTGTAGAAGTATAGGGACTAAGATGGCGGAAATAACTAAAAATGCTAGGAATAAATATGAGTGTTTTCTAATAACTGCTATCATACATTACATCCCCTTTCCTTGGCTCCCTTTTAATCTCTCGATAGCTCTTTCAATAGTTTCTGAATGATATAGCCATTTACTTCATAATACTGCATCCTTTGATTATCTCCTATTTATGTGTGAATTATATTAAACCATTCACTCGAAAGAGGCTATTTAAAAGGGGGTTTCTAATAGTCTGATTGGAGCCTTCATACTCTGAGTAGATACTATAGTGTTCATAGCTCCTTCACGGCGATCATAGTTTCTCCGCTACTAATCCCATGCTTCTTGGAAGCGTCGAGGCAACCCCACTATAAAGGGGGTACTCACAGTTTAGGAGGATATAAAACTTAGGCATGTATACTACATCAGCTTCCATGATTCCTAGAAAGGGGATAGATAGTTTTAAGAATAAAACACTCTTAGCCGTGTTTGAGTCTATCACGTATTTCATCCCAACTCCTAGCACATATCTGCGATGCCAGCAATGCTCCTTTACGGGTTAGTGTATAGGTCTTCCTTTTCTCGTAGGGCCCTGCTAGCTGACTTCTTATGAGGCTTTTTGATGGCATCTTTTACGTCCCTCTTCGAAATACCCAGACCCTTGAGCTGAGCGTAAACCCCTCGAGTGTTATATTGGCTGGTTTCTTGCCTACGGCAAAGCCTACTTTACGGTAAATGGCACAGAGGACAAGAACTTCAATATCCGTCAGTTCGCTCTCGGCCATTTCTTGGGCCCTGTGTCCC
>WAQN01000112.1 GCA_015520195.1 Desulfurococcales archaeon
ACCCATACCCCCTTAACTCTTCTAAAAGCGAGTACCCTAGCTCTCTGATGATATAGCTGGCTTCTAGGGGAAAACCTAATCCCAACAATATATAGTAGCGTCCTTTCACTCCTGGTGTCCCGGATTCATCCACATAAACTAGGTATATACTTGAATCACTACGCCGTTCTACATCCCTGGACAGCAAGGCGATCATCCATCCAACCTTTACAGCAAATAACCAATTCCAGGATAATGATTATACATTGCAAGTATTTAAAACACTAAAAGTTTAATTAATAACGAATCTAGATTAGCTTTGCAATAATACCGTTAATTTCTAATAGCAATCATCGTCAGGCTCCACTCCTTTCAGCTCTATTATCATTGAATCCCCCAGTCAGTGATATTAGGGAAAATAAAAGCATCGTAGCTAGAAGCTTTCTTTAATACTCATCGTTCACTGTATCCAAACAGTTAACCTTTATATTCTAATACTAACATATAATTAACAGATAATATTATACTGTTAGGGTCAGAGAAGCCATGACTACAACTATGATTACCATCTTAGGTGTCTGGCAGACTATCCTGCTCCCCATCCACGGTTAGATATCGCTATAAGTGTTATGATGGTTAAAATTAATAGTAGAAGCACTTATTCGACGGATAGGCTCACCCCGGAGCCTGGCCGGGAAGGATCACAGCTACTCGTCGTGGCCATTTTATGTATTGGTGTTGGAGAATCTATAAAGCTATGAGGAGGCGGGGGGTGGACATGGATTCGTCCAGTCCAGGGCTATATGGCTCACCTCCTAGGAAGTATTTAGGCCTTATCATTTTGATGTTGTATCCCTGATTGTGAGCTCCAGGCTCACCGTAATGGGCTATACCTACCTTAACACAGGCGGTGGGCTGATATGCTCTTTGAGGCATATGTCGGGTGGCTGAGGAAGAAGAATTTAGTTTGAGGCCGTCCTTTTCACTAGTAAGGCTACCTCCCTCACTAGCTTCCTGATTTTCTTCAATGCTTGCTCCACATGCCACTCTGTGCACCAGCCCTCGTAGAAGCATGCGTGCATAGCGTTGGCCTGGGCCCAGGCATCGCTGACCCAGTCTCCCAGCTCCTCTGCGATGGTCTTCGTATACCCCCATAGCTCTCCATGGCTGGTTAGCCTCCTGCCTTCTCTCCAGTAGGCGTAGGCTTTAATGGCTAGAGCTGCTGCTCCCCAGAGCTTCTCAGATGCTTGGCGGACATTACCCTTCCCTAGCTCTTCCCTAGCCTCCTCTAGCAGGTCCTTGCTGGCCTCAACATACTCTAAAGCTCTATCTTTTGGATCCAAATCCCGGCTGAGAACCTCAACCAAGTACTCATCAACACTGACCCCAAGCCTCTCAGCCTCACTTCTAACACGCCTAGCCAGCCTACCACGAATAATGATAGTCTCACCCACCCTCAATACCCCCATATAGAACCATGACACCGTCAAGGTAAAAAGAATGGAAACACCAGTGATGACAGGAAGCCCCTTCCACTCAGGACTCTCTCCAAGCGGCAAGAATACGACACGATTCCCCCCGTTATCCTATTCCTTAATTCTAATTTTAGCTATCCGCTTCCCACCTCCCAGCTCCCCAGTAGCGCGTGCACTACTTCCAGGAGATGCCATGATCTATTCCAAATATAGAGAAGTTGTAACTCTCTCAATGTTGCTAGGAGCTCTCTTATTCTCGACTATTATCATAACAGTATTCCTTCATTCTCCTATACAATATTAGATTAATCTTCTTTTC
Source organism: Desulfurococcales archaeon (assembly GCA_015520195.1). Taxonomy (GTDB): domain Archaea; phylum Thermoproteota; class Thermoprotei_A; order Sulfolobales; family Acidilobaceae; genus WAQN01. The sequence continues at coordinate 1,774 of WAQN01000112.1, forward strand.
CCCGCTCAGCCCCGTCGGGGAGATTTACTAACTTATCATATGCTGGTTAATTTGCAGTGGTTATTCGGGTAGCTAGGCTTCATCTTTAGGCTTAGTTTTTAATGAAGAAAATATAAATATATTCAGATTTAATATTCTAAAATAGGTGTTAACTATGCGTTTCAATAGTAAAGTTGTATCATCAATATTATTAATGCTACTCCTCATATTCTCACTTACCCATGTTATAAATAATAGATCGGATGCACTTAGCTACATTTACCCGTCTGACTCGTATATGATTACAATAGACGTGAATAAGCTTAAACTTATCGAGGAATACGGCGGCTCCCTTACAGGAAGCTTAATTCAAATAGAGGATATAGATGATATTAATGGGTTAACGATTACTGGTGCATCCTGGAGTATAGATTATGTTGGCCAAGAATTCCGCGTACCCGGTGTTGGAGATAAGGCGCTTAAGCTGAGTATTCCCCCAGGGGGAGTGGCATATCTAACATATACACTTCCAAGTGAGCTTGTTCAAGAGGTTATAGCTGGTAGCCCTGTCGAGTCCTCAGTAAATATACTGCCCTTGGAAGGTGACTTTGAGGCTTCAATCAGCATAGTATACTCCTCAGGTGGAGGCGGTGGAGGATGCCCTCTATTTACAATGCATGCCGACACGGGTACTGGAGAACTTGTATTGACAGGTAGTGGGGTGCAGTTAGTTAATGCCAGTGTCTACAAGGTCTTAGTCGAGGAGTCGTCGGGTGTATCCAGGATTGACTCACTTGCATTCTATAGCCTCGAAGTCCCCAAAGGCTACATTACGGCGTATACCCAGGATGGTGTGGCTCTAGTTAACGCTGAAGGCATCACATACCCTGACCTGGGCCCTGCTAACATAACATTATCGCCGGGCAGATTCCTTTATCCCCTATTCTCTGGTGATGATGTAAGGATCACTATCAATGATAATCTTGAAAGCGGCTACTTAGCAGTCAAAGTCTCAGATCCCTGGGGGAAGAGTGTAATGCTTAAGGAGTTATCCGCCGCTGGGCTCCCTCTAGTCAAAGGAATGCTTAAAGTCGTTGTAGAAGATAAGCATTATACCATAGGTCCTAAGCTCCCCCTTGAAGGGCTATACCTATTCCCACTGAGCTCCATAAAAGGCCAGGTAACAGTTAGTATATCGAATATTGGGCCACACCCTGTAGCCATAGATTATATAGGATTAGTAGGCAGCGAGAATGTCAGGCACATTAATATAGATAATCTACCACGGGTCCCCATGAATCCCAGTTCCACCGATATTAGCGGTACACTGATTAAACAGGGGTCTGGGATACAAATCTCACTGGGAGATTATGAAGGCCTCCTAGTGGTAAAGTATGATATTAAACCAGTAGAGCAGCCTAACCTGGTTGTGTCATCGTCTCCGGGGATCAATTTAAACCCTAGTATAGGGGGGTGGGTTAGATACACCACAGGCGTCGTGGATGTTAGCGGTGATGCTTCAACCCTGGATATACTCATAATGATATCAAGCGATAGTGGGGCCACTGTGATGGTGGATAATATAGAGATGGGTTATATGGCGGAGGTAATAGTTGGCTCAGGCATATTTGAGGATCCCGATGATACATGGTGTCCAGTATCCCTACCTGGAATTGATTGTATAGACTTTTACTATGCATATATAGAATATACATATCTTCTAACATACAAGATTACGGAGGTTAACATAGTTAATATGCAGTATTTTGTATATGGCGTCACGGCGGATCTAGGCTACGTTATTTTAGCTGAAGGATACGCGCACAACATGGATGATGGCTTTGATGAAAACGACTTCCCAATAGTAGGTTTAGGTATAGGAGTAAATACTACATCCACAGGGACGCACCCTATAAATGATATAGCCTTCGATCCATCCAGTACTTATGTATCAAACGATAGAAACGTGACAGGAGAACCACCGCCAAGCATAGAGAATAATTTAGCATGGTACGGCTACCTCAGCCTAGCTGCGTCAGGCTTAAGCCTGCTACTAGGCACCACCTCCATAGTGCTACTGGAAACTCCCCTAGGAGTAGCATTGGCTGTGGCATCAGCAGCGACGGGTTCATTTTCATTCATCCTTGGAGTAGCCGACTACTTAGCTCCAGAGCCTACAGACAAGGACACCTACATCATATACGTCCAAGTAGACTATGACGGCTATGACGGAGTTTCAAATGCTACAATGGGGTTTAAGGCCATTGACCTATTCAAGAACGCACCCTACGAGACGGAAAGCAACACTCACATATACTACTACATGCCCCCTGGACCCACATACCCCTCCAACAACATCATAAAGATAACCGCATCGATAAGAAGCTGAAAAGCCTATACCCAGCACCATAGCCCACCCACCTAGAAGCACTCTAACCAGAGAATGCGTACAAGAGAAAGGACCCTAGAATCCCTGTTGCCGAGGAGAGTTTCACGGTAAAGTTCTACATGTATTAGGGTCTCAAAAATGTAATGGAGAACACCGGATTAAAGAACGGGGAAACCCACGGATCTTATAATAGCGGAGAGTATTAAACTCTCAAGCCAGAGACTAACTATAGTTGCCCGAAGATTCTAGTCGTAGAGGTTCATTAAATAGCTCATATCATTATTTAAAAGGGATCAGAGCTCATCCAGCTTAATCGAAAACTATATTTAGTTTCCCTGAATATAGAACATTAAAACCTGTTCATGACAAGCTAAACAGTTGGCTGCCTATGAATTATGGTGGAAGTATGCCTAATAATGATGTAAATACTACAACGTTACACCGTCCTCTCGCAATAGCCCTTATATTTACTATAATTATACTTTTATCCTTCTTTACTTTATTTATATCGAACCATTCAAATGAAGCAAATGGGTATAATCCTCCTGAAATATGCATTTATATAGTTCAGAATAACTCCTCCAAGCTGCTGAATAAAGAACATTGTTATGAAAACAGAAGTATAACTGTCTACAATATTAGCCACAATGATTTAGTGTTTGATTTGAAGAAGATGCTTGCACTGCATAAAGCGGTACTTATTTCGCCGCTTAATGACTATGCATTAAAAAGTATAATTCTGTCTCTTATACACATCTCCG
>WAQN01000113.1 GCA_015520195.1 Desulfurococcales archaeon
ATCCTATTTAATGGTCTAATGGTTTAACTATGGTTATTTGTATTTTTATACGTCTTGATTATGAGTAATGTTTTTAGTCCTAGTCCAGTAGATGATTAGGGGTAGGAAGGAATTGTGGGGTGACCAGTAGGCTTGGTAGGAGTGGAGCTTAGGCGTGTGGACAAGTATACATGGGTTATACCCAAGGGCGCTAAACCCTGTATGAAGGTTCCGAGCATAATCTACGCTGATGACTACCTACTTAGGAAGATGAGGGAGGATAGGACTCTGGAACAGGCCGCTAACGTCGCTTGCCTGCAGGGTATACAGAAGCATAGCCTAGTAATGCCTGATGGCCATCAGGGCTACGGGTTCCCAATAGGCGGAGTAGCTGGTATGGCCGTAGATGAAGACGGCGTAGTAAGCCCCGGTGGCGTAGGCTACGATATTAACTGCTTACCACCAGGTACTAAGGTACTGACACCCCTAGGCTATAGAGTTAATATAGAGGAGCTATGGAAAGGAGGCCAAGTACTCTCCCTTAATAGTAAGGGGAAAGTCAAGTCCCGAGTAAAGCTATTTCTATGGAGGAGAGACAGATTCCTATATGAAATTGAAACCGCTTCCGGGTATAAATTAAGGTTATCACCTGACCATCCAGTCCTTATTAGAGGCAAGGGAATGGTTGAGGCTAGTAAAATTGACATAGGCGACGAAATAGCCCTCCACCCCTTCGAGGGAGTCGATTATGAAGAGCCTCCAGACATTACCATAATACCGAGCGATGCAATAAAGGAGGGAGGGCTTAAGAGAGAGCTAATTAAGAGAGGACTTTTGCCCCTCAAGGCCCGCAACAAGAAGCTGGCTATACTACTAAAGATTCTAGGTTATGCTTTAGGGGACGGAACCGTAGCTGATAAAGGCAAATCACTCATATTATATGGTAACTTGGAAGACCTTAATGAAATAGCAGCGGATTTAAGAGAACTGGGCTATAAGGGTAGAATCTACTCAAGGAAAAGAACCCATAAGGTGAAGGGCTATAGATTCGAGAGAATAGAGTATTACCTTAAAGTCTCAGCAAAAAGCTTAGTCAGGTTATTAACACTACTGGGATTACCTAGAGGAAAGAAGACCGATGTAGAGTTTGCTGTTCCAGAATACATATTTAAACTGCCGCTCTGGATGAAGAGACTATTCCTAGCGGCATACTTTGGAGCGGAGCTCTCAGCACCCTCAACATTTAACGGTTACAACTTCTATATGCCTGAAATTAAGATAGTTAAAAAAGCAGATCTAACGGACAACGGCATAAAGTTCCTGAATGACGTAAAGAAGTTGCTCCAGGAATTCGGGGTAACTTCGACTGTAAGGGTCGCTGAGAAGAGTTCAGATAGAATAACACTAAGATTACTGATCCACTCCAATCCTGAAAATCTAATAAAATTATATTCTAAAATAGGATTTGAATACAATAAAGAAAGACTAAGAAAAGCTCTGGCAGCAATAGTATATCTGAAGCTTAAATCCAAAGTAATAGAGGCTAGGAGGAGGGCTAGAACCGAAATAGCCGTAGCTGGTTCTAAGAGGCAGGCATTATCGATAGCTATCAAATACGAGGGATTAATCAATGAGAGATTCGTAGAGAGGAGCCTCTATGAGGACGTGGAAGAGGCCAGAATACCTAAGGGATTCGTAACATTCGAGGATTTCCTGGAGGAGAGGAGCGAGAACCTCATGGTCTATGACGATGTAGTCTCGATCAGGAAGATACCATATAATGGCCTAGTATACGATATCACTGTCGATAGAGAAGAGCATAACTTCGTGGCTGAAGGGTTCGTAGTATCAAATTGCGGCGTTAGAGTTCTTAGGACAAACCTTACTATAGACGAAGTTAGACCCAAATTGAAAGAATTAATTGATACCCTCTATAGAAATGTGCCTAGTGGGCTGGGTAGCACTGGTAAGGTTAGGGTATCAATCTCCGAGCTGAATAGGGTACTGGCGGAGGGTGCCGAGTGGGCTGTCAGCAGGGGGTACGGCTGGGCTGATGACCCGGACTACATCGAGGAGAGGGGCTCATGGAACCTAGCCGACCCGGACGCTGTCAGCCATAGGGCTAAGCAGAGGGGCTCAGAGCAACTCGGTACACTCGGTAGTGGTAACCACTTCCTCGAGGTGCAGGTGGTCGATAAGATATTCGATGAGCGTATAGCGAAGGCCTTCGGGATAGAGAGGGAGGGCCAGATCCTGATAATGATACACACTGGCAGCAGGGGACTCGGACACCAGGTGGCTAGCGACTACCTAATGATAATGGAGAGGGCCATGAGGAGATACGGCATAAGACCCCCCGACAGAGAGCTGGCCAGCGTGCCCTACTCGAGCAGGGAAGGCCAGAACTACATCAAGGCCATGGCCAGCGCCGCCAACTTCGCCTGGGCCAACAGGCAGCTCATCACCTACTGGACTAGAGAGAGCTTCAAGGCAGTATTCCATAGGGACCCGGACGCCCTGGGGCTCAGGATAATCTATGACGTAGCCCATAACATAGCCAAGATAGAGGACCACGAGGTAGACGGGCGCACCATGAAGCTAATAGTACACAGGAAGGGCGCTACCAGGGCCTTCCCACCCGGCCACCCAGAGATACCCAAGGCTTACAAGGACTACGGCCAGCCGGTACTAATACCCGGTAGCATGGGTACAGCCAGCTACATATTAGCGGGGATACCAGAGGGAGCGAAGACGTGGTACACAGCCCCCCACGGCGCAGGTAGGTGGATGAGCAGGGCTGCAGCGAAGAGGACGAAGTCCTACAGCCAGGTGATAGCTGAGCTCACGAATAAGGGAATATACCTGAGAGCAAGCAACAGGGCAACAGTAGTAGAGGAGATGCCAGACGCCTACAAGGATGTGGATAAGGTTGCTACGGTGGCAGACGCTGTAGGCATAGCAAAGCTAGTAGCTAGGATGAGGCCTATAGGCGTAACCAAAGGATAAGAACGCCACTACTTTCTTTCCAGCACGGCCTTAAAATATAAGACGATCACCAGGGACTTTTCTAACCATAATATTTTATAAAGATTATGGGCGTGCCGGAGGCGCCAAACGTATATATGGATAGCGTGCGCCTCTTCTGCAGTCGTGTTTATGATAATAATTGTGATGATGCGTTCCCTAAACCCGCTTACTCATAGCCTATTCGGAGGCCCATGTTTACTCGAGTCTAAGCTCCTAGTAATTTAAGTGCTCTAGGAGCTGTGGATCTCACTTTATTTTTAAGGGGTTAAATTTTAAAAAGCAACTAGGTGATGAAGTAGCATATTTTTAATTTTATTTATATTAAAGGCCTTGCAAATAAGAACCTCACGCATCATGGTGGCGATTTTTAATTGCGGTTAAATTAATCCTTTCCCTTTATAGGGAGGTGATTTCTTTATGAATAAGCCTTTAATATTAATAGTTACTACTATTGTTAGCATCATAGTCTTAGCTTCTGTCATAGCCTTCTCACTGCCTGATAAAAGTACCTATTACCATTTTAATGGCGTGGGACTTAATGTAATAATCTTAAACAGTCATGATAGCGATATAATTGATTTTCTAGAGACCTGCATTAACAACCCGTTGAACATTAATACAATAAATAATATAAATAATTTTATAAATAATATTGAAAGAATCATAGATAAAACTGGTGGGATAGTTGTTATACTAGACCTGCGGAATAATAACATTAACCCATCCGAGATAGCAGATGTAGTACGGATTTCTATTACGAATTATACACCAGTGATACTAATCGGGAATTATGAAACAATACTTACCATAGTAGTCCGAGAGGAAACGGGATTAGCAGCATTTGCTGTACCCAAACCCCTAAATAGCTCTAGTAGCTTTATTGTTGAGGCTATAGTTCCGGTTAAATATTCGTTTAATGGGAGGGTTGCGGCTAAGTTTATAGCGAACATAGGAGCATCTATGAGAGATCAGATATGTGATACAATTAAAAAAGTAGTAATAGTACTTCAAAAATCAAGGAACTACGATATCTTTGCCATAACACCACCCTCTGATGAAGTACCTCTGCTGGGAGAACTCGACGTTACCTATACGTCATCCTCGAATTATGGGAAAATTAATGTTAGAGACGAGCTTTACTGGCCCTATAATGATGGCAATAGTGATTACAATTGGTTCTTATACGTATTTGATGATCAAATAATTCCTGGCGAGGCGTTGTGGGGTAACGGGTGGAGAAATGCAGATCTAATTCAACAAATCGATGTTGATAAATATAATTATACTAACTTCTTATCCGAATATGATCCTTCAACATATATTGGTTCATCTGTTTATACTGTAACAGTCGAGATTGGTCTTGAAACCGGTGTTGATAGGGATGGTGCTAGTGTAGGAGGTTCTCTAACAGTAGGTTTCTCGTGGAGCTATGAAAAACCTGACATTGTTATACATGACCGATCGGATTATGATCTAGAATTAGCTAAATGGTGGAATGATATAGATGAAGCTAAAGGTGTTGGTGCAGATACAGTTAGGTTAAAGCCTGGCGCACTCATTCGTCTGCCGCAGAAACCCGGCACTTATCTATGGGAATCAATATATCTTGGGCAATGGGCTAAGCAGAACTGCATACTATTTTGGTGTAGCTGGGAGTTTTCCGGATACGAAGGCGTTGCAGTAACCTGGGGAGTAGTTGGCACATAATTTTTAATTTATTCACACGGTACCTCCACTTTTAATACTGTTTAATGCATTTAACTTAGCTTGAGTAAGGTGAACAGGCTATTAAGGCGAGAACTATGCAGCGTAAAGTAATTGTAATATTAATAATATTGGTTGGTTTACTTTTAGTGGTGGGTTTAAAGGCTATTGTTTTGAGAGATAGTTATGCTTCATTATCATGTAATATAATATATCTTGATTTACATAAAGAGGAGCTATTAGAAAATAATGAGGGCCATAAACCAAAGCTCTACGTCGCATATGATGTTGCCGCGTTACGTAAAGGGTTGTACCCCATACTCGTTTTAAATGCTTCGTTTAGCGATATAACAGCGATCTTGGGGTTAGAGCCTGATTATGTCGTTGTACCACAGGTTCGGGATTTAGCGGGAGTTGTAGTCTCTCGCTTAAATGGGAGTAGCTATTTGATAGTAAGTGTGCCTCATATTGATGATAACAAGTTAATCAGACTCTGTTATTTAATTAATAAATTAGAGCAGACACTAAATACTAATAACGAGGTCTTAGAGGGTTTCGCTGTTTTATCCGGTAAAAGCGCTACTCTAGTAGTTGTGCAGGTTAAGGTTATCGAGAACCCAGAGGTTAAGGGGGTAGAAGCGATTAATGCTGCTAGGCCCCCCTGGCTAGCTTGGGTTGCTTTTTCTGTCGCAACAATACAATGGGGGGAAAGCTACGATTTCCTCGTTAAAACAGCTAATGGCGTGCTCGTGGATTATTGGCCTTCCACGATGTACAGGGGCCCCTATCCCTGCATTCCTAGAGACTTTGAACCAGCAATACTACATGATAGAAGCGATTATAGCCTCGAGCTAGCTGGATGGAAGGTTATTCCACCGGAGAAAACGGCTTTCTGGGGCTTTTGCGTGGAGACGCTTCATGCTCCTAGTCCCTCTAACCATGTTATAACTATTAATATAGAAATCGGCACGCCCGACGGTATAGTCTTGTTAAAAGTAGACATAGAAGGGGAAAGAAGTTAATAGAGGATACCTCGATAGAAGCGGAAGGAACATCCTTCTTATTATCAATATCTTTTGCATTCGTTTAATTATTTTTAATAGACGCTAGCGCTTTTCATTAGACTTTCAGAGGCGAGGTTGGCATCTCATCTCTCACCCGCGTTAAGAGATTAATTGCATGAGGCTTCTTTCTGCGAGAGAGCATCAAGAGTTCTACATATTAAGCTGGTAACGCTCAATTCAATAATATGGTCATTAAAGAGTGGAGTAATCGAGAGTCACTATGAGACTAATTAAAATGACACCAACTTTAAAAGCCTATGTATCTAAGATTAAAATATTCTGTACATTACATGCAAATTCAGTATTGGTGCAGACATTAGGTGTCGTGGATGCTCTATAGAAAGAAGATCCTATTGACATCAATGGTTGCTGTCTGATCTCATTACAAGGGTTTTTAACCATATTATTGGCGCTAGAACTCAAGATCATTTGAAGGTAGGCTGGTTACTGGCTAGTAAGTAAATAAACGCCGTCCTAGTCTTTACCTAGAGGGTCTCTTAACTTAATGAGGGCGAGGAACCTTTGGAGAAATCGTAGTAGACTGGTCTATCGGAACCCGGAAAAGGTCATTATTGTAGAAACTATTTAAGTTAGTCCGAATATTGCTATGATTTATTGATAATTTATTATACTTAAAAATTATTAAGAAACTTTTTAATGTGAAGTACGTAATTACTTTAATGGGACCTCTATTCCGAGCCTCTCCTCTATCTCGTCGAGAAACCTCAGCCTCTTTGGTATAGGCGGGTGGCTCGATATCAACTCCTCGAATGCGCTGGTCTCGCTCCTCTTTAGCTCCTCGACTATGTAGTCTATATTATAGGCGAATCCGCCGAAGAGCTCGACGAGTGGTGCCACTATGAATAGCTGGCTTATGGTGGAGGCCTGCGCTATCTCAGCTCTAACCCTAGGGTCGTTCTTCACGGTCACGTGGATCCTAGCGAGTGCCCTCTGGAGACAGCTCGGGTTGCCAGTAG
>WAQN01000114.1 GCA_015520195.1 Desulfurococcales archaeon
AATATATGCGCCGTAATCATTCTATGAGGGCCCTCTAAGGATAACTCTAATTTTACCTCTACCGTGATCTGATACGTGTAGAATCTACCTAGGAGGGTATCTATGAGGCTGTATGAGAGCTGAGACACGCTAAGGTGGTGGATGCAGGCTTTACTAGTATTGATTACTGGGAGTAACTCTAAGATTATAATAGACTTAGTTGTGGGCTTCTATAGCTTTGCTATCTCCACGCTCTTAACCCTTTCTAGGAGCTCTCTGCACCCCTCCTGATCCATGATGTGGAGGTCTGCTGGATAGTCTAGTGGTAGTCCGTAGCTGTCAATAGCCCTCAATAGTATAGTCTTCCTTAACTCTCCCTCCTCAACCTTTAAGGGCTCTTCTATGCATATAAGTATGTCTACGTCGCTTAAAACCGTGGCCTTACCTTCAGCGATGCTACCTATAACGTATACCCTACCCTTCAATCCAGCGTCCCTAACCGCTGCTGCTATGGACTCCGCAGCCCTTCTCCAAGCCCTTAAACGCTCTATCCTATAGCGTATCCAAGACACTAGACTCAACCCGTTTAAGCAGCTTGAACAGGTCCTCTACAACCCTGATCATAGCAGCTACCCTGCCCTTAATATACCTTTGAAGCCCATATCTAGCCCCTATATAAGCCTCTTCGAGCTCTATAAGGTCTCCCCTACGATCCCCTACAAACTCCCTGATAGACTTAGCAGCACTCAAATAACCTGCCTCCTCAAGCCTATATGCCAAGACTCCAAGTAGCTCCCTGACATAGTGGATCCTGGGATACTCTCCTGTGAGTCTTAGCAGGGAAGCCTTAATTCTAAGCTGGGCCGCTTGTTCAGCAGTGAATGCTGCTAGGTCGTAGAGACCCCTATCTAACAGCTCCCTAGCCAAGTCTAGAAATAGCCTGCTCCTCTCCTTTAGTAACTCGACTCTCTCCCAGCTCACAACAACAAGACCTCCTTATCATGAAGTGTAGACCATTAACTTATAATAAACTTCATAAAGCCACCCAGTCTTTGAACCCTATTTAAGTAGCCTGATAATATCGCTCTCCTAAACTATGCCCTTTACCTCATGGATCATTGTGAGCATCTTTGGCATGGTTGGCTCATCATAGCTCTTATCTCCCCGTTTGTATTGTAAAAGTCTCCAGGCTTTCCTCTGGTAATAGGGGTTTATCTGAAGTTCGTCGCTCTCAAGATTCATTGGTTCTAAGAGACTATCAGCTCATTTGAGTATCTGTGGTGCAGCTCTAAAAGGTTAGAGAAAATAAATTTATTAAATTAATACTAAAAAGTTATAATTTAATGCTCTGCTCTCTTTGCCTTGATTTAAATTCCCTTGGATTTGCATTATTAGAGTTAGTATATTGGGGGATTGGTATGCGTTATGTAAGGCTTGGCGTTAGGGGGCCTAGGGTTAGTGTTATTGGTCTGGGTTTTTGGCAGGCTGGCTCTCCTCTCTGGGGTTGGAGGGGTGATCTAGAGAGAGGGGTTACTAGTGTGGTTGAGAGAGCGTTGGAGCATGGTATTACGTTTTTCGACACTGCTGAGATATATGGGTGGGGGAGGTCTGAGGAGCTGCTGGGTAAGGCCTTATCAGCCTTGGGTGTTGGTGATGAGGTTATTGTAGCCAGTAAGGTGGGGGGTTTTAGGGGGCCTAGCGGCATACCTAGGGCTGTGGAGGCTATTAATAGGAGGCTTAGGCGTACTGTTGATTTAGTGCAGCACCACTGGCCCCCACCATATACCACCAGTTTTTGCAGCGTCATCAGGGCTCTTGAGGACTCGGTTAAGAAGGGGCTTGCCCATAGCTATGGCTTATCCAACTACAACAGCCAGGAGCTCGTGAAGGCATTGGAGTGCTCTAGGAGAATTGAGCCCGTAAGCAACCAGATACAATACAGCCTAGCCTATAGGAGTGCCGAGGCCAAGCTGAAGGGGGTTATGGACGAGAGGGGTATTGGCCTCATAGCCTGGAGTCCTCTGGCTAAGGGTGCATTAGCAGGGCTCAGGGAGCCCGTTACAAGGGCTCAGAGGAGTGATAAAGTGTTTAGGGCAGCAGCCAGCGATGAAGAGCTCCAGGCAGCCTTAGCTAGGGTTGCCGAGAGGCATGGAGCGTCTAAAGCTCAGGTGGCGCTCGCATGGATAATAGCTATGGGGGGAGTGCCGATCCCCGGCTTGAGGAGGGCTGAACGGGTTGAGGAGTATGCGGGGGCATCTAATATAGTATTAGACGAGGATGACTTAGAGGAGCTGGACAAGGCTTCTAGAAAGTACATTAGCATGTGGGGCAGTGATTATAGATTCTCTAATATAAGGGTGATCCCAGGAACAATACAGTACATTGCTATAAGAGCAATGGGGGGAGTATAGTATCAGGGTCGCTGTATTTACGCTAACATTAAACCTCTGACTCCTCTAGTGCTTAGAAGCAGATGACTATGGAGGTGTTATGCTAGTGGAGCCCTATGAGTTGCTGAAGGAGATTAAGACTATAGCCGTTGTAGGCGCCTCTAGGAGCCTAGATAAGGATGCAGGTAGAGTGCCTAGGTATTTAAAAGAGCAGGGGTACAAGATCATACCCATAAATCCTAAGGCTAGCGAGATAGCTGGGGAAAGGGCTTATCCAAGCCTCCTAGACATCCCCGAGGAGCTTGCAAGGCAGTTAGACGCCATAGACGTATTCAGGCCGGGGGAGGAGGCTGTGCGTATAGTGGAGGAGGCTTCTAAGCTTAAGGAGAAGTATGGCAAGCCCCGAGTGATATGGTTCCAGTATGGTACTTCGACGCCTGAAGCTGTAGAGAAGGCTAAGGAGAGGGGGTTCATAGTCGTCTATGAGAGGTGTATGATGGAGGAACACTCACGACATATAAGAGGCTTACGTGGCTAGTAGCGCGTTGAGCATGTATATGAAGGGCTTATCCCCCAGTAGAGCGGCTATCCAAGCGGCCACTGCTAGGTGAAAGACGTAGGGCAGGCCTGGGGTCGCTTCAACTTTCTCCTCTAACCCCTCACCCACTATGCTAACCACAGCCTCATGCGGCTCTGCTGCAACATCAAGGCTTCCAGCTCTTTTGTCAGTAACAATCCACCATTTAAACTCCTCATTATATAGTAAGTCTCTAGCTTTAACCTTCAGCCTTGATGATAACATGCACCTAGAAAGGCTGGAGGGGCAATTCCTTAACCCTATAATTAACCTGTGAACAAATGATGGTATAGCAGTATAGATAACCACTAGCAAGGGGAAGGGTAGAACATCCCCTGGAGCCCTTGGCAGGACAACTGCTAGGAATAGGAGGGCTGCTAAGTCTGCTCCACCCATCCAGCCTAGATAAAATAGTGCTCCAACGACTAGGGCTGGTATAAATGCTAGTATCATTGTAACTAGGTCTATACTCACATACCCAGATGCTATACAGTATGCTAAGAGAGCCACTCCAGGCTTAGCTAGTATGGGCCAGATGAGGGGTTCTACCTCTCTCTCCCTCAAATCACTTATACCTGCTAAAAGCAGGCTGGCCAAAGTATAAACCTCTAATGTAAGGCATGGAGACACTTCTCCATCACACTACATAGTATCCAGTATTAATTGCATAATAATTATGACTCTCCCCTATTTAATTATTATTAAACTCCTAGGATGGCGATACTATTCTTTCCCTCCTTTTCCATTAGATTAAACTTTATACTCGTAGAAAGTAAAGCGGCATGAAGACGCATGATCAACCTAAATAAAGAGATCCACCTAACCAACGGTAATATATCCCCCATTAATAATGACCATGTCTAGATTCAGGTAATTCTGTGTAATTCCCAAGCTTCATCGAATAACATACTTAACTATATAATATTTGAACCCTTCATAGAGAGCTTAATGAAGGGAAATTATTGTAATTATCATATATTTGTGGGATCTCAACTGTATAAAATTAATATGGGGAAATTCCATGTTAGTGTGTATTGTTATATAGAATGGGTAACATAAATGGGGATGCCTTCCATTCGAGTGTTTCACGGTATGGTGGGCCCGCGGGGATTTGAACCCCGGACCACGGGGTCCCGAGTCGGGCGCCTGGGCTTGAAGGGCCTCGGCGTACCCCGCATCCTAGCCAGGCTAGACGACGGGCCCTCTATTTCTCTATGTTAAATTGGTTTTGCTTTTTGCTCTCTATATAGGTTTCGCCGAGTTTTATATCGCCATGTTTTATGCTGTTAGGTGGGATAGCGGTGTTTTAGTGTATTGTAGCATTGTTCTTTTTTCTTCTAGTAGGTCAGCCCGCCTCTCATACATCATGTATTCGCATCTTGAGCACTTAGTTATTGTGCATGTTATTGATTCTAGTATGCCCATTTCATCTACTACTCCTACTATGTAGTCTCCGACTGTTATTACTCCTAGGGGAGCGTTCGTGTATGCTAGTATCTTAGCTGCTCTGCTCATGGTGTCTCCTGGTTCTACTCGTGATTTTATAGGTTCATAGAGTTGGTCTACTCTTAGCATTAAGGCTTCGCTCCCCATTTTAGCTATGAACTCGATTATCTTCCTGGAGTCTAGATAGCCGTATACCCTGTATGTTGAGCCTCCGGGGTCAGCTACTAGTAGTGCCCTGACATTGTATCTGGCCATGAGTTTTACTGCCTCATGTATACTTGCTGTTGTGCGGATCGCCGGGTATCTCCTCAGCGAGCATGATATTACTGGGAGCTCTATGTCATGCTTCTCTACAGCCTTCAGTACGTCTCTAACTGTTAATATAGACTCTTCATTATTAAGTACTATTCCATAATCCTTCTTACTGCCCATGAGTAGGAGAACGGCTTCTATGACGCTCATAGACTCATGAAGTATAGGAGGCACTTCTAGGGGGAGATATGCTGCTTCAAGCGTCTCTATCTTCCTATAATCAGTCGAAGCGAGAACCCTAATTACAGTATCTATCGATATAAAGGAGGGCCTAACCCCATCCAGGATCATCACTCTCCTAATTCCATGTCTAGCCATTAACTCCATAATCTCTACAAGCCTAGCCTCTAATGGTGCCCTTATGACGGGCTTAGTAGAGTAGAGCCAAACTCTATCTCTGAGCATACTAAGCCATCCCCATTGAATGTTGATGACTTCACATGGAGGGATCAAATTCAAGGCGACACTCCGTAGTATACAAGGCTGATGAACATATTAACGGGTTTCGTGGAGCCTAAAACTAGTACCTAAGCTAGGGGTATATTAGTGTTACTTCCATCATTCAAGGGGAGACGATAACTATTAATATAAAAATCGACTGCTACACGGTATACTATAACTGTTAACCTAGTATTACTCAGGTGGAATTAGAGGGGATACCTTAGAATGCTTTCACTGGCTGCTCGGCACCGCATGCATCGCATTTGAGGATCCACACTCTACCCTTTCTTTCCAGCCTCGTATCAATGCTATTACATGTAGGGCATCTAACATAATTCTTCAAGAATAACTGTAGAAACTGGTTGATCACCCTCCTAGACACCTTAACGTTCAAAACAAGCTGACCACTACCACCATCATAACTACCAGCTGCTGCTAGTTCTCTCTGGAGGAATCTTGCAACTAGTTGCGGATCTCTCTTCAGCCTTTGCGATATATCCCTAAAGTTCCTTATTATAGTCTGGGAGCCTATCCTAATAATCTCTGGTTCGGGTATCTCGTAAGCTGCCGTTCCACTCTTAGGGGGTACTTTCTGATAGAGCCTATTCAATAAAAAGTCATAGTCATAGAGTACATTACTATCTGCTCCACCCATTAGCGATCCACCCTTGATGGTTTATGCTGCCCCTGGGAGATAATAAAATGTGTTGGAGTGAAAATTGATGCTGTGTATTCTAGATCTTAGCAGCTATCCTCGGGTCGTATATTACGTTGTAGGACCTTAACCGTGACATGACCCTTCTCACGTACTCCTGTATCTCCTCGACAGGCATAACAGTTGATGCCCTCTTGAGGACATATTCCTTTGTTAGCTGGTACCTCTTAAACTTTTGGTTAAGCTGCTTCCACTTTACTCCCCTTAATGCATTTTCTAACCTCGTGTCTCGTGGTAGTAGGTTCTTTATCATGAGTAGGGCTATTATGGGGTAACCTATGTATCCCCTGAATCTAGTCCCGTTGTCATCACTGTATGCAACTATCACGTTTCCGTTCTTTACGATTATTGCGGTCCTGTAAGTTCTGCTACCATCGCTTGATGTAACCTCTGCCACAGTCTTGGCGTTTGATTCGATAATCCTAACCCTATTATCGCCTAAGGCCCCCGCAGCCTCTAGCACCTTAATATCTGGAGGTAACTCTAGCTTTCTCACATTATACCCCTCTATCACTAATTAACATTGCATCCTCAAGGTCTTCCATTATATATCTACGCTCCGAGTATATATACGGGTTCACCTCAGCCAGTTCTTCACGTATTCCTCCATCGTATGCGCCGATCGCACTATAAATTCTCTTCAAATATCCTATGATGGCGCTTATGTTAGCATCTACAACATCCAATGCTTTATACACAGTATTTCTTCTATACATGATCTCTGCAAGCCACGCTGTTGTGTCCACTGAGTAAATGTACTTCAAAAGGCCTCTCTTCGCCAGAGACTTCACTATCCTGGATCCAACCCCGAATAAGTGTAACTTATATAAACCCAGGCTCCTCGATATGCTGGATACAAGCTTGGATATAAATGGAGCCCTCCTCTTGAAGCCATCTAGACCCCCGATTCCCGTGAGCGAGGCATTTAGATAGCCTATGGCGTCTAGAAGGGATTCACCCATCTTCACATATTCATCCACGCTACCCCCCTGTATCACGGGGATGAAATCCTCCCTATAGTACTTGGCGAACTCTATAGTCCTCTCCAGTGTAGCGTCGGGATCTCCTGGAACATCTGGTGCAACCACGTAATCCCACAGGTCAAGCCACTTATATGCAAAGTTAGAGTACTCCAATGGGTCAACATTGAGCCCAAGCCTGGCTAAATGGTAGGCTCCCGAGTCAAGCATTACCTCACCTATGGAACCTGTTTGGCGGAGCTCTTGAAGTCTGGATAGCATGCTGGGCTTACTTGAGAGTATAGTATAGCTTACTAAGACGTCTATAAGGATACCCTTATCGGCTAGCGACTGTAGGGTGGCATATTTCCTCATGGAGAGATCCGGGAGTACAAGGAACACTCTCACGCTACAACCACCATAGATTCTTTATTTATATTAATATAATTATTTATTAAATTAATTATTATATTGCGTAGTTTCAGGAGATTTCTTCTAGCCCTAAATGCTAGCGGACTAGGTAGAGGAGGGCCTGCGTCTATAACCTCTAGTCCCAGCCTGGAAGATGCTTTCTCAACAGCCATCCTATACGACTTAACATTGATATAATAGACTATGTCTGTATATCGCAGTGCCAGCTCCCTGAGATCCTCGATTACCCCGTTAATAAGTAATTCCAGTCTCCACAATTGCCTAGAATACAGCTTATCCCAGTATGGTCTAACATCACACCATGTATAATAATACTCCTCCCCCCTCAATACTATCCCAGGCTTACAGGAATCCACACTAGCCATAGTGACAATCCCGGAATCTACCAGGTCCCTTAGAGTTCTGTATACAAGGCGCCAGTTGCCACCCAGCATGTAATCCCCGTATCTAACTCCACTATTGCACGGTAACAGGAGTAGTATCCTCTTATTCAAGACCAAAACCCAGGAGCTCAAATTATTTAGAGATACAGTATATGAGGGGATTACCCTTGAATCCACGAATATCTTCCAACCCAATGACAATTGCTGCTTTGACTGTGTTGATGTTTGATTAGGGTGTTTTTAAGTAGGTATAAGTTATGCATAAAGTTTATTTAAATACTATTTTGGTTCGAGTTATTCCATTGGAGGGTTATCATGAATAGGGCTTCTAGGTTTGATGCTGAGCTTCTATTATATATTGTCTTTTCGATTATAGGTATATCCACGATGGTTAATGCACCCGGAATACTCTATGGTTATGGCCTCGTCTTCGCCTCGGCACTCTATGCGGCGTTACGCTTTACACCCCTCAAAGCCTCCCTAAGCTTTGGCTTATCACACCTGGCATCAGTGCTGATACTTGTGAGTGTTAAGGCTGTGTTCACTATAGTAGCCGTGGCTAGCTTGATTTTGAGACCATTATTTGTTTACCCGGCATCTGTAATGGCTAGAAGAGGCGGCCCCTTGCAGGCATCATTGTTCCTCGTTGTGGCTGATGCACTGATCGCTCTTTCAATAGCGATCCTATACTATGGTGACTCCGGGATACATGTAGGCCTTACTATATACGAGGTCCTCTTAGTCCCCTTTGTATACTTGATTGCCAGGAGAGTGGGTGAGGGGGATCGTGTAGGTGCATTTATAGGCGTGTCGGCACTTGCATTGTATTTTCTCAGTGTATACGCGTTCATATCAGTTATAGGTGTTTTATTTAGCATTGCTACAATCCTAGTCTATAGTTACGCTGGGAGGGCTAGTGGCTGGGGTCTCTACGTTAAGATTATAGGCGTTATATTTGTACTAGCTGGCTTCATGCTTGGTGGAACCCCGTTAAAATACAACGTAGAGGCTTCACTTTACCCATTTAACCCTAAAAACTGGGGTGACACCAGGTGGGCTCAAGAAGAGCCAGGATTGTGTCCGGAGACGATAAACGTCTTTGAGGACACATACTCACCCCAGCGTCTAAGAATAATAGACTCATGCGAAACAATAGTTGGGGTGGTTAGAGGACCCCCTACTATATCGGGTGATGGGGACTACGTGTTCGACTTGAAGCTAGAAGATGACTACAAGCACATGCTATCCCTTGGAAACCTTATACTAAGGAGCTCAACGCTCCACATAGAAGTTGTACCAGCAGATCATGACGAGGTATTGAAGAGCATAGGAGGCGTATGCCCCGGTGATAAAGTGAGGGTTACCGGGGTGTTTGTTGTAGATACGGATCATGGGATGTGGGCTGAGATACACCCAGCCTATAGAGTTGACGTCATAGAGGCCTCAAGTAATGAGGTAAGATGGCCTGACTGTGTTATGGGTAGGATGTTCGAGGAAGGCGATTAACCCTATTCAATTCATCAAATAAATCTAGATATTATATAATAAATTGTAAGTGATAATACCAGAGAGACGCCTATAAGCGTCTTATACTCTATCTGCCTCTTATATACTACATTGATCGTTAAAGGCTCCATGACAGAGTCTACAATTAACGTGCCGCCGACGTGTCTTACAGGCTCGCCGTTAACCACGTAAGAGTCTAGAACGCTAGACACAAGTACCCCGCCGAGCCTGGTAGGGTAAACTAGTGAGAACGGCGAGCCCTTATCTACCCAGCGTACCTCCCTACCCAATACAGAGTTGACCAGTACCCTGACTTGCTCCTTATAGATTAGTTCTATATTTAGGGGCTCCTTAACTATAACCTCTATCTTAGGGAGGTTATACACTAAGCCGTTGACTATAACCTTATCTAGAATGAGTCTCCTATCTTCACTAACCTGGATCACGCTACCAGCATCAAGTTTAAATGTATCCCCCTCAGCTATCCAGGACTCCTCGATCTTATCAGGCCCGACTATCCTAACCTTATACATAACTTTATACACGGGTTCAACGACAATAGGCTCACTAACAGTTATGGAGACAGATTCCCCCTTAACCTCATAGAACTCCCCGTTAACCAGGAAGCCTTTAGGATATAATAGCTTGGACTCGCCTACAACCTTAAACTCCTCAGGAATTAATACAAGCTTATCCCCCTCTTTTACATAAACACTGCCAGACATCCCTTGGAAATCCACTAGGTAATACACATCATATACAGCCGTCAGGACTACAGGCTTCACTGCTGGGACTAGCATTTCAGGGGAATACCTATCAATGCCAGTACTCCACATCCTAAAGACATACCTAGTCCTATCATCATCCACCACCTGTGGGGCAGAAAGGGGGACGAGAGTGCCCTTGGCAGCCCATTCAGAGTATGAATAAATCCCTTCAGGCTTAGACACTACAACCAAAAGCACCTCCTCCACGAAATACGGCTTCACGATTCTAGGAGGCTCCACGCCGATCCTTACACAGGAGTCATTAATGACTAGATCATCGACAAGCCATCCACTAAACTTAAACCTAGTCCTATCCGAGGCGTAGATATACTGTTCTTCTCCACTTATACACACGATCGACTCATTATAGATGCTAACTTGAGAGCCTGGCCCCAACAGCAACTTATCCCCGTTAACCTCTAAGGTGATAGGATATGATGATGGATTGAAGATGCTGGATACACTAGTAGACTCAGCAATAGCTACTCTAGTATTAAACGCTAACATCGCAACAATGATTACGAACAATAACGTCGCCGTTATAGCTGTATACAACCTATGGGCCTTCAACACCCATCACTTACTGCACCAAGCTATCTCTACTGGGGTTAGTAATTTATATACCGGGAGAATTTAAAACCTTGCAGAGATCACCTATAACTCCAAATAATATATATGATTAGAAGTGCTATTATATACACAAGGTATTCCCTGAGGTATAGTGATATATAACCTATATATGGGATCCCGAATACAACAACAGAGACAATATTATCCGCGGGAACAACCTGTATTTCAGGGCTATTATCACCCTTAAGGTAAACAAGGCCCTTTGACCTATCAATATCAATAACCCTATGTATTATCAAATCATAGCGCTCCCCAGAGATGCTAACCACATTATACCTAGCAACTACTATACTACCTACCTCAATAGTAGACGGATCTGAGACTTGCCTGGCAAAGACTAGATCACCAGGCATTATGGCAGGGATCATACTGCCAGTCGGAACATAATATACATCTACCTCGCTCCCTACTACATAGGCTAATCCAACTACAAATGTTATTATTAGCAGCTTCAATAAATAAACCCTTACAACCCTAGTCTTCACGCCTCAACTACCCTAAACTAAATTACTCACATGAACGGCCCCACTAAACCTACTACATCATCACTGATAGTATATGAGTTGCAAACCTAGCTTAATAAACTGATATAACTAGACGCACACATAAAACCTTAGTTAAGACAAGTCAAAAGAGAATAATATGCATGATGCCCCACTAGTACGTCAGTAGTAACCTTTATAAGTAAGAGGCCCATAAATAAATGTATACGTGATGTAAATACATATTAGTACTGGAGGGTAGATGAATGAACCAACGAAGAAGGAGAGGAAGAGGAGCGCTACTATTATTGCCCCTCCTCTTCGTGTTAACAACAGCATCACTGGCACTAGCTGTGAGTAGCGTATCAGTCTCAGTTACCCCCAGCGATGCAACAATGAATGTAGCAGGAGGAGAGGGAACTTACACTATTTCAAATCCAGTCTCATCCCCGCCAGCGCCAAATTCTGCAAGTGTAACGTTTGGTTCAAGTTTACCCTGGTGGTGGAGCTGGTATATATATAATAATGCCCAGGTCGATGTCACATTCCCAAGTGCACCAGCCAACGGGCAAAACTACAAAGTATCCGTAACCGTTTACAATAGTAATGGCGAAGCATTAACCTGGGGTGAGGGAACTATTACTGGCGATGGCTCAGCTACAACGTTAACAGCTACCTTCGGCTTAGAAATACCCATAACTGTATTTGACTTAACTGCCGCTGGCAATACCGTCGAAGTTGTTGTAGTTCCCTCATAATTTTAATAATTATTTTTTAAAGAATTTAATATTTATTTCAATTAAATTGTTATAACTATAGTGGTCTCAATGGGATGAAGAATTATAGGGGAAAAGCTAATAGATTACACAGGTAAGTATTTAGGAATACTAATTAGGTAATAATGGTGTAATTAAGTATGATAAATATAAACCGTCAGGGGCTCCTAGTGTCAGTCGTCTTAACTCTAATAGTGCTACTCTCACCTATGTTTGAATCCTCCTCTGCAATGACATATTTCAGTTCTAACACTGATAAGTTAAAATTGCATTATTATAATATCTATAATCTAAGATATTTAGTATATGATGAAGGACAACACGACATTTCCAGGGTTTTTTATATAGAAAATGACTATTCACTAACCATAGGTGGTGATGGATTTATATCTTTAATCAATCTTACTGATTTAAGTGAGTATTTTAGGTGGTCTATTCTTGGTTCTGTGGTTAGCCTTGGTTATGATGCTCTGGTGAGTCCTAGGTGGGTTGTTGTAGGTAGTAGTATGGGGGAGATTGTTGGTTTAAGGCTTTCTGATGGTTACGTGGTTGATTATAATAGTCCTAGTGGTGCTGCTGTTAAGGATGTCTATGTTGCTAGTAGTGGTGGTAGTTGGGTTCTGGCTGTTGATGAGGATCGCTATCTCTATGTATATAAGCTTGGTTTTGATGGTTTAGCTGTTATAGGTCCTCGGGTGGGTGGTGGTGTATCAGAACTCGGCGGCATATCTGTTCTATGGGCTGCTGCTTTGAGGTTCCAGGAGGGTGATGTTTACTACGATCCTGAGAGGTTCCTTGTAGTGGTGGACTCTTCGGGGATTAGTGGTGAGGCTCAGGGTATCCTGAGGGGAGACTTATATGTTGAGGCCTACTATGTAGATGAGCTGTTCAAGGAACTGCACCCGGCTGCTGCTGGCTCAGTTAATTTAAGTGGGTCTGAGGTTGAGGTTAGGGAGCTCAGTTTCGCTGTTGAGGTGGTTCCTTATAACCTTGTTTATGTGAATGGAAGTATAGGCTCTGGGAATCTAATAGCTCTCAGAGACCTGCCAAGGACCACCTATAGGATCCACGCATTATATTTTGTTAAGGTGATAGATAGGGAGCTGAATGTGACTATTAGTAGGAAGTGCTATTATGGTTATAGGGATGTGGGTGTTGATTCACCCATAACCCTTACAAACGTCACCCTGACATACCAGGATGACGTGTCTCTCTGCATATCAGGTCTAAGGCCTAGGCCCCCCGATATAGGGGTATCTGAGCTACTACTACTCAACGCTACTAAGGCGCCTGGGAGCCTGGATTTCAGTGTTAGACTATATCCATGGCCAAGGGATAGTGGCGGATTCAGCCGGGAACCCGTCTACTCGCTTGTAGGGTTAAGCGGTGGGGCTAGGGGTATGCCCTCTATAGTTGACTCCATACTTGCGGTTTCCTCGGCAGATAGGGAGGTACTCCTGGTATACCTTCTAGACAGGGATCTTAACCCTGTACGGTTCTCTAATTCAAGTAGTGTTGTTGGAGGCGTTGTTGAGCCCATAGTAGTTAATGGCGGCGTATCTGTTGTAGACGTAAGTTTCGACGGAGAGTATATAGTAGTCGGCTCTCTCGATGGCCGTGTCATCATTCTAAGCTGGGATCAAGCGGATAAGAGATATGTCTACAAATGGTCTCTAAGACTGTCTAGTCAACCTATTAACCATGTAGCGGTTATAGATGAGACCCATGCTATAGCCGTGGCGAGGGACGGGATTGCACAGCTAATAGATCTCGTGGACGGGAGCGTGTTATGGATAAGCGATGGGAGCTCTACTGGTTTGAGGCTCACGGATAAAAGAATAGTTAACGTAGGGTATGCTGGTTCCCAGGCGATCTACGCTGTCGATAGTGGGGGTAGAATCATAGAATTCAACCATGGACTTAGAAGGTATACTCCACTTACACTTAATATAAGTATACTGGTGGAAGACGAGGGCAATGCCATAGTAGAATATAGTGGGGATAGCATAGTTGAGGTTTTCGATAGCTCAGATAAAAAGGCTGAGTCAAGGCTTGTAGAAGGAATATCAACCATATATGCTCCAGTTGGTTCAACCATCGACCTGGCAGTCTCTATAGATGGTATAGGCAGGATAGTCTACCCTGATATAACCGTTAAACCAGGGCTAAACAGGGTAAGCGACACCGTATACCTGAGGAGGGTAGAGATAAAAGTCTACACTCCAAGCGAAGCAGAAGATCCACTACTAAGCATGGCCTATAGCCTTGTCTCTGGCCCAGTCGGGTCTGCTAGCGTAAGACTGGAATCCAGCATATATAGGAGTAACATGGATAGGCTGGTCATACCCTATACCATAAACTCGACTACAGATGACCATGGTATAGCGTCTGTACTAACATTTAACGAGGTATCCTATAATGTATACGTCGAGAAACCCGGCTACCAGGAGTCGAGCGCGATGCTAGAGCCAGGTATGAGCTCTATTGCAGTGAAGTTATACCCGTTATTACATGATGTGACTATAACCGCGGTAGACTCGGACGCACTATTAAGAGGGGTAACCTACTATGCATCAAATACCTCTTATACTATAACGTTATTAGATACGGGGAAGAGTATAAGTGTTGAAGGAAACCCGGTAACACTACTACTACCCGCTGGTACATATTCCATCTCAGCCAGCAGCCCATATTACGAGGCCAACTCAACAATATACATTATAGGCAATGACACGAGCGTAACAATCCTAGTCAAACCAGAGACCTATAGTGTAGAGTTAAGGCCTGAGGTAGTAGATGACAGGTTAAACCTAGCAACTGGACCCCTTACGAGGGCATTAATCAACGTGACACTACTAGAGCCCTATAGGGTTAATATGGGCATATACAGTTATGGAAGCACAATAACCCTGAGATACGGTATCTATAGCGTGGAGGTATTAGATGATTTAGTAAAGCTACGGGATAGCAGTGTCATTATAGTAGTCGATGAGAGTGGCGCCTACAGGTTAGAGTTGGCACCAGCATACATCAGGTTAGACCTCAAAGTGTATGATGGGGAGATGCCATCCTATGAGGTTGAGGATTTCAGTATAGAGGTAGAATATAGATACGCTACATGGATCAACTCAGCCACATTAAACCCCCCGGTAAACGGTTCTCCAGTAGAGCTACCAGCCGGGGTATATAGGATAAGTATAGAGTCTATAGGCTACAACTCGGAGTCGCTAGATGTAGGCCTCTATAAGGATGAAGCCATCAATATATACCTAGAGCCCATATATAGAAGTTACATCATACAAGTAGTATTCGAAGACAAGCTAGTCGGACTGGCATCCGGGGGAGTCCCACATGCAGGCATACGCCTAGACATGATAAGACCTGGTATCAACAAATCATACAAAATAACAACTGATAGTGGAGGGCTTGCAAGCGTATTCGCTAGAGGAGGCTTATATAGGATTAGTATTACAAGCTCATACACCGAACACCTAGAGTCAACTCTAATATTAGATGCCAGTAGCAGTAGGATAATAATACACGTGAAACCCAAATACTACACGTTAACCACTACGGCCATTGACTCGGAGACGCTGGAGAAACTAGAATCATACCTCCTAGAGGTCGGGAGACTCAAGCCAGGGCTCCCATCAACCATAACTATAAATGCAAGCCCAGGCTATACACTACTACTACCAGCAGGACAGTACATATTAAAAGCCTATATAGAAGGCCTTTACAGGCCAAAACCAACTATAATAGACCTAACTGGTAGTCAATCGGTAAGCCTAATAGCAGTACCAGTTAAAGTCGGGGTAGAGATACTAATAGTGGGGGAGGAGACGAGGATCACGTATAATGGAGCTTCGTATACGCTGCCCAGCACCCCTATACCAGGTGCAACAGTGAGATTAAAGGGTATAGACACCTATACAACAAAACACGTTGTGGAAAGTGTCACTGGTGATGATGGTAGAGTAGGCTTCACGGGATTAAGACCAGGATTATATAGGATCACTGTAGAGAAGGCGGGGTACACATCCTACACTGACATAATAGATGTTAGGGTGAATAATACAAGGGTGATCTGGATAGAGCCTATCACCAACGACGTAGTGTTTAAACCCGTAGACTCGTTGAGGAGAGATTCAAATATAATAAGTAATGTAGAGTTGATTATAAGTGGCTACAATGGAGTAAAGGTGGATATAAGGATAAAGTACTTCTATCCAGATAGAATATACATGCCCAGTGGCTTATACAAGATAACAGTATCTGGTGAAAACTACTATTCATCCCATAAATCGCTATACATTAGTTACACTGGGAGAGTGAATACAGTAGAGATCACCCTAAACCCTATAGAATATAATGTAGACCTGAAAATAAGATATAGACTAGGAGCATCGACTGGACCAGTTAAGTATGGATTTGTTATCGCCGAACCCCTAGAACCCAGCCTTAATTTGAGAGAGGAGGGATACGTGTATGAAGGCAAAGGCAAGTTGAAACTGCCAGCAGGAGTCTACGCACTCTACTACTCTCCATCTAGTGAATGGAAGAAAGACGCTATGTTCAAGATCGGAGAGGTCAGCGTGGATGGCAATATGGAGTTAACTCTAGAATTACCTGTATATAATGTGAGTATAACGCTACTGTTAATTGATAGAGAAGTAAAATTACCAGTCGGGGAGGCAACAATACAGGTATTATATCATGGCCCCTTCGGCAGCTTCAATGAAACTGTAACTACTAAAAGGGATAGCATTACTCTACAAGTACCACCAGGCCATGTAGGGTTACGAATAAAATCACTCTATCATAAGCTCCTAGAGGTGAATAGGACTATAATGAATAACACGCTTATAAACGCCTATCTAGACCCCTTAACGGTAGACCTCACAGTGAGGATAGCTAGTGAAGACGGCTACAACATATTAGAACCAATGCTAATCCGCCTAACACACTCTCTATACCCGGTCACATATGACGCTAAGATTAACAATAGCATAGCATTCCTAGGAGGAGTTAGACTAGGCGATTATATAGTAGAGGTGAGACCCGTGAATAGGGATAGCGTGTATAACGTGACAAGAGTAAGGGTAAGCGTAGAGGCATCTGAACTAGAGATAATAGTAAACTACAAGAAGTACAATGTGACGATACAAATAGCGGATTCAGAAACGGATGAGTTAATAACAACCTCGCATATGGTAGTCTTTCAAAATGAAATGCTCTCTGGGATTAGCAAAAGAACAACGATTACGGGTAAAGCCACTATAAAGATTCCACCAGGCAACTACACCGTTAAACTAGTACCTATGGAAGTGGAGTTATATGATAAATATGAATATAAGGAGTATTTCTTTAGCGTATCAAAACCCACACTCCTAAAAATAGAATTACCATATAAGAGGTACAGGACATCAATATTTGCAGTCTACGGGGGCAAGCCTATAGGTGATGCAGAGGTTACTATATATAGAGAGGACCATATAATATCAAAGGGTAACACGGATCATAAAGGCATATATAGAGTTATGCTGGAACCCGGAGAATATAAGGTCAAGGTTTCTAAGAGGGGATACAAGACATCTATAGTCAACATGGAAATACCAGATATTAGGCCCACAGTAGTCAGCCTAGAGCCAGAGCCCATAACCCTCCTACTCAACTGGGCTCCATTAATAGCTGTTATAGCCGCTTTAGCAATATTAATGACAATTATAATATATAAATATAAGTAATTAATTGATCATGGAGTTAAACTCCTGTGTAGAGGATCGATATTAGGTAATGCTTATTAAATCATCAAGGCCATATACTAAACTCAGCGTGGTGTAGATGATTGGTTGAAGGATCAACACCGACAGACTACTTCAATAGCATA
>WAQN01000115.1 GCA_015520195.1 Desulfurococcales archaeon
CATACTGCATGGAAATACTTATTCAATAAGAGAAAATTCGCAGAGTATAATGCTCATTACAACGTTTGAGCCAAACGCATCCCCCTATACGATAGATGATATTGCAGATGTGTATAGGATAGAATGTAGTGATTGCAGGTATGTGTATGACTTTGAAGTACCAGGCACCCACAATTTTGAGGCTAACGGTATCATAGTCCACAATACCACAACGCTAAATGCATTAGCAACTCTCCTTAGACCCACGATAAAGGTGGTTACTATAGAAGACACGCCTGAATTGAAGCTGACACTAGAGAACTGGGTACAACTAGTTGCCAGGCCAAGCTATGGGTTCGTTAGAGGAGTGTCAGAGATCACGCTGTACGACCTAGTTAAAGTTAGTTTAAGGTATAGGCCCGACGTCTTAATAGTTGGTGAGGTTAGAGGAGAGGAAGCTAAGGTGCTGTTCCAAGCAATAGCCAGTGTCTCATGGGATACGCCGATACTCGTCAAGGATGAAAGCGGTAACGTAGAAAGCGTCAATATCGGAGAACTTGTAGATAAATTTTATCTACCAGGGGAGGAGAGGATAGCTAAGGAGGTTGAAGGACTCTACACCCTCAGTCATGATGGATATAGGGTTAAGTGGAAGCCTATAAAGTATGTGCTTAGACATAGAGCTGATAGGATCTACAGGATTCAAGCCTCGGATGGCGTAGTGGTCAAGGCGACCGGCGAGCACAGCGTATATGTTCTCGACGAGGATACGCTAGATGTAAAGGTTAAACGTGTGGATGAGTTAAAACCAGGAGACCTACTACTAACTCCGGGTAAAATTGATTTGTTAAATTTAACAAAACATGAAAGGGAGATAAGTGTCGCATTCCCCTCCAAAACCATCCAAGGCCAACTCGTGGAGGTATTAAACGCACACTATAACAACAACTACATGAAGGGGATGAAGTCGTGTAAGCTTGTGCCTGTAAAGCCCTTCTATAAATTGTTGGAAATGATTAGAATTGAGCAGGGCATAGTAGATGAATACACGGGTAGATTGAAGGGTAAGAGGTTTATAGATGAGGAAGCCGCTCTAGAGCTCTTATACGATGTAATAAGTGGCTCATCTAATCTAAGTGCTAATGCATTAAAGTTTGCGGTGAAGATACTTTCCTTCATTAACGGGAACCTATACCCCCTACAGGTAGTGGATGTTACCCCGGAGGAGTATGACGGGTACGTCTATGATGTTAGCGTTCCAGGGACTGAGAGCTTCTTCGGCGGTTATATCCCGGTTTTGCTTCATAACACGGGTCATGGAGGCATATCCACGATACACGCCGAGGATATAGATTCCATGGTCAAGAGACTTATGAGCCCGCCTATGGATATTCCCTCAGGTTATATACCACTAATAGACTTTGCCCTGGCTATTAGGAGGGTTAAAATAGCGAATCCCGATGGAACCTATAGGATAGCTAGAGTTATAACTGACGTATGGGAGATCCACGATGTAAACGAGTATTTCACCGTGGCTAAATGGGACCCTGTGACTAGAAAACACGAGGTAGACTTAGAGGGAAGCATGGTTTTAGGCAAGATATCTAAGCTGACTGGGAGGTCAATCAGTGACCTAATAGAGGATATATCCAGGAGAGAGCTCATACTCAGATGGATGGCTATTGAGGGTCTAAGCGATTATAGAGAAGTAGGTAGGGTAATCGGAGAATACTATAGGAGGCCCAATGTGGTCACTAAGAGGGCTATAACTAAGATAAAAGAACTGGAGAGATTTGACTAAATAAGGGGGCCCTGGTTGCAGTGGCCAGGTGGAGGTTAAGGAGGAGAAGAAGACCCCCCGTCATAAGGGTATATAGGAGACCTCCCAGGAAGGTAACATTAGTAGAGCTATTCGACTATATATCAATACAGTACTTCGGCGGCCTAGGGGCTAGGGTTGCCCAGGCATTCGAGCTGGAGAAGGCCATAAGAGAGGCTGGGATGCTAACCTACTATCAGCTATATGCTGCCAGGCTGATAACTGTAACAGTGATGGCAGCCCTGCTGAGCTTATACCTGATATTCCTCTTGATACTAACAGAGTTATCATTACTAGTCAAGGCCATATCAGTTATACTGTTATCTCTAATCCCAGTATTCGTCTTCTCATACGGCCTAGCTTATCCAGCAATAAAGAGGGGTGAGAGGAGGCAAGGTGTTGAGACAGAGTTGCCATTCTTCGCCGCCTACCTCACGACTATGGTTAGAGCAGGCCTCTCAGCAGGGAATGTTATAGAGAGGGTTTCTAGATTGAAGATCTTCAAAGCTATAAGAAGGGAAGCGCTATTGATAGTACGTAACATGAATATATTCGGCAAGGATCCAATAGAGGCTATAGAGGATAACGCACTGTACCATCCAAGCTACAGGTATAGGGACTTCATGATGGGCTACACTACAACCGTTAAGACAGGCGGCGATGTAGGCCACTACCTTGAGATAAGAACTCAGGATATATTCAATGCTAGGATGACTGAGTTAAAGTTGATAGCAGAGAGGATGAGCCTCTTCACGGAGATATACGTGACCATAGCAGTCATAATGGCCCTAGTATTCTATATATTCTTCACTATAAGCAGTGTGTTCCCGGCTGCCGGTGGATTCGGAGGAACCGCTCAGCTATCACTATTCACGTTCGTTATACTACCCGTCCTAACCCTACTGATACTATACATGATCCATTCAGCCCAGCCTAAGGAGCCGATATGGTGGGCATCCCCTTATAGAGCATTTGTCCTTATAGGACTACCACTGGCGACTATAGTTGGGCCAATAATGTTCTATATGACTGGTGCAGTCGATGTCATAAGGGGTAGAGAGATAAATTATAATTCAATAATGGGCTTGTCAATAGCCCTCGCCTCACTACTCCTATCACTAAGCATACCGCCAGCAGTATATTACACGATGGAGAAACGTAGGCACAAAGGAATGGCTGAGGCGACGGCCGCATTCCTGAGGGATTTAACAGAGATTAGGAAGACAGGGTTGAGCCCTGAGAGGAGCATAGTATCTCTTGCATCAAGGAACTACGGGCCCTTCACGAAGATAGTTGCAAGGGTGGCGACAGCCCTAACTGTCGGATTAAACCTCGAGCAAGCACTTAGAACAGCTATGAGGGGGTACAAGGACTGGCTACTCCTAGCTAATATGAGATTCCTAGCTGACAGCATAGAGCTCGGCGGGGGGAGTCCTGAGACCTTAGATGCGCTTGCGCGATACGCGCATAACCTTGTCGAGTTGGAGAAGGAGATGAAGAGGAGGCTAAGGACGTACATAATAATGCCCTACATGGGTGCAGTACTGGTGGCACTAGCTAGCATACTAGTTCTCGGATTCACGGCAGAAACCCTATCAACCTTGCAGGGGGGTGCTCCAGGCATAGCCAGGGTGAGTCCAGAGGATATAGCTAGGGTGGCACTACTCTTGAGTCTAGGAACAATATTTAATTCATGGCTGATGGGTATAGTTGCAGGGAAGATCCAGGATCAAAGAGTTGCAGCTGGCTTTACCCACGGCATTATACTGGTAGTATTGACGCTGGTTACTCTAGCCATATCCCTCCAGAGAATACCCGTGCTAGTTCAGCCTCCAGCATAGTATGAATCAGCAAGGAGCCATCACTTTAAGCCAAAAGGTTATCTAATCCCTTTCTCAGGCTATTAAGTGAACTATCAGTAATGAGCACGATATCTGGATCTTCATCGTATCCTAGGCCTAAACCCATTTTCTCAACTTCAGACTTGTCAACTCTCTTAGCCGCGAGGTTGGGTATATCTATGCCTATCCTCCTAGAAGCTATTACTACAGCCCTCCACGAGTCACTATCCCATCGCAAATATGCTGCGAACCCCTCATAGTACTCTCTGAACTTTGACAGGTATCCTGTAAGCCTTTCGGCTAGTACTCTAGTATAGCATTCCTTTATCTCGGGTGTCTCGTATGCTGGGTTCCAGTCATAGGCTGTATATGGCCAGTACTCATCTAGCTCCCGTGGAATGACTCCAGCGTTAGTAACTATTATCTCATGAACTAACCCGTTTCTTATGTAATCAGCTATGCGGCTTCTAATAATGTAGTGGATGTAGCTCTGGCTGTAGGGTTTACCGTAGCTACAGGGCATTATGAGTCCTAGCTTATACCTTCTTTTAGGTGTATAGCTGCTCATCAGTTTCTCATAGCCTTCGTTGAATGGCCATTCCGCTAGATACTTATAGCCCACTCCCCTTAAGTATAACCTCTTACCCCTACTGTCTACCCAGTCGAGCTCTCCTCCATCCCATACTACCCTGGAGCACTCCCCTCTTTCCCCGCTATGACCCATTGGTCACCCCCCCAATCTACCAGATCCGTCTCCCTCTCCAGGATAAGGGCTAGTTCTTTTGACACTGGAACTGGCTTGGGGTGTGTTGGCACATATCTCCGGTATCTTATAGCTATTACACCGTCAAATATCCTCTTAAACTCCCTTACACTCCTAGCGACTGTATCTTCGGGGATCCCTTCCATGCCGAAGAGCACGTATGTCCAAATCTCTACTGGGAGGCCAAGCTCCCTTACCTTGGCTATTAGGTCACGGATCCTATGCAACTCGCTGTCAGGCATTCCCTTGGCTAGCACCTTCTCCCTAACCCACTCTTCTATATTCTCAAATCCTATCCTGATGACGAGTTTATCGGGGTTATAGAAGTCTAGCAAGTGCCTTATAGAGTCTAGGGTGACGTACTCACTCCTCTCTTCAACCTCAAAGACCACTCCTCTTGCTAAGGGCTTTAACTCCTCCAGTACAGTGAGGGGGAGCTCGTGTAGACTTCCACCGTTGAATATGGCTATCCTTCTTGGGTGCCACTCGTTCTTAACCCTTAACGCTTCACCTATGATCCTCCTATTAGTCTCCAGTAGTTTAGCTGGGTGTAGCGTTTGCTCAAGTGCGAAGGGGCAAAAAGTGCATTTGCCATAAGCGCACGGATACCCCTGAAGTATAACTACTAGACGCCTACCTAGTTTATCGTTGTATTTAAAGACGCCGAGCATCCTACTCTATCCTCTTCACAGTTCCAAGGCCTGTTGTTGGCTGTGGAGGTGATAAACTCATATACTTGTTTACTAGGAGAACCCCTAGATATACAAATGGCGTATCTATTAGGGCCACTATAGCTTTCAAGAGGTACTGTCCCGCTATTATAGAAGCCACT
Organism: Desulfurococcales archaeon; assembly: GCA_015520195.1. Taxonomy (GTDB): domain Archaea; phylum Thermoproteota; class Thermoprotei_A; order Sulfolobales; family Acidilobaceae; genus WAQN01. The sequence continues at coordinate 5,235 of WAQN01000115.1, forward strand.
ATGTTAAGGGGCAACGCGTTCTCTCCATGCAAGCCTGGTATTATGGAGAAGGCTAGCGTTATGAACAACACCGTATCTATAAGCTGGCTGACTAGCGTGGAAGCATTATTCCTAAGCCACAAGTACCTACCTCTAGTTACTCTCCTCCATAAGTGGAAAGCCCATACATCATGGTGCTGGCTTATAAGGTAGGCGATGAGACTCGCAGCTATAATATTAGTCCCACTGAATACGACAGAACTATAAGCCTGCTCAGCGACAGGGCTAACCTCTGAATAGGGTAACTTGAGTGCAACTCCTATATAGAATAATACTAAGAGTTGAGCTATGAAACCTGCCCTAACAACAAGTGATGCAGCCCGCCTACCGAAAACCTCACTTATTATATCAGTGAACAGGAATGTCGCTGCATATGCTATAAAGGCTGCTGGGGCACGTAGGATAATAGAACCCACCTTCACCTCTATAATCTTCGAAGCCAGCAAGTTAGAAGCCGTGAGACTAGCAACGAAAAACGATGCTAGCAGCGTTAGTAATAGCCCTCTCCTCTCGTAGACTTCACGCTCCACCCCCAACTAACGGACACCCCTTTCAATATGCCAGCTTTAAGACGACTTCAAATCAATGTTATTTATTTTTAGCTGACCTCTTCCCCGCCTAAAAGGCGAGACTTTCAGTTGTAAATATCATAATATCATAATGGGTTATCAACTAGTATCAGGATACCTGGGATTTCTGCATGGCATTTCTGTATAGATGCATGGCTATTGCTAAGTCAAATAGCGCATAGCCGACAGATTTATACACCCTAATATCCCCGTAATCGCATTCAACACCTCTCAATGCCTCTGAGAGTTCAACGATCGCCTGTGCACCTTCTATGTCGTCTGTCTCCTCAACTGCTCCACGTCTTGTATCAACAAGCACACACCTAGACCTGCTTATAGTACGGTCATCTAATTCCCTCACAGGCTTTGGAGCTCCTACACTAACAACTATGGCCCCTGACTTCAGTAACTCTCCTTTAACCACTGGAGTCGTGGAATTCGTTGCTGCTATCACAACATCGGATCTCTTGAGGAGTTTTTCCAGGCCAACAACCTCAGCACCGTACTCTCTTGCAAGAACTCTGGCTTTACTAGGAGTCCTACTATGGATCATCAAACTAGATATGTCATGGATCTTAAGCATAAAATCGATGTGATACCGTGCTTGTACTCCAGCCCCGATAACCCCAACTTCACCGCCACCCCCATAACCTAGTAGTTCTAGGGCAAGCATTGATGCCGCAGCAGTCCTCCACCCAGTGGCTGGACCAGCATCAGCCTCTAAGAGTAGCTCTCCGTCATCCGATTTAAATAGAAGTAGCAAACCACGAACCAGGGGTAATCCCTTAGCTGGATTACCCGGATATACGCCAACAATCTTGACAGAGAAGAAACCCATTCCAACAGAAGGCATAACACCAAACCAAGACCCCCTATAGGTCACGCTAGACCTTAAAGGAGGCTCAGGTGCATTCAATAGTACCGACTTTATATCGTTAATTAACACTCCTGGATCTACTAGTTCGTCTATAGAGTCGCCAGTAACCTTGACAACCATCTCAAATTCCCTCTCAAGACCATCCATAAATTACTCATTACTCCATATAATAATAGCCATTAGGGAATCCCGTATTATAAAGACTATTAGTTTATAATTACGTGAGCTTAAGAATGTCCCTGTGAGAACCTGGTTATCATATTTTAAGGGTTTCAGTTAGTTGAGCCCTGAAACCCTCATATAGCATGTTGAGCCTTTAACTCAGGATTAATGGTGGACGGTGCTGCCTGTCGATGAACGTGGTTTTCATCGCCATGACATCAGGGATATATATGGCTTTATGGGTCTATGGCGAGTCAAGGCTAGCATCCCAGCTTGGAATTGGCAGGGAGGCTGGACTTTTAGCTGGCATGATAGTTTCTATATGGATACTGATGAGGCTTCAAGGAATTATTGTAGCCTCTAGGCGGGTTAGATCGGTTAGATGGAGGAGAACAGTGTATTTACTATCACCACTGGTATTCTATGTCTCATTATACTTTATAGACTGGGATATGCTTGTGACTTCATTAATGGGTTTCTCTATAATGACTATTTACATGGGGTTAGTGACTGCTGTTAGCGTCTCAACTATATATCATGAAATGGACTATGCCGAGTGGCCACATGCCGTTTCAATGTATAGATCCTCCACTACACTAGTACAGGCTGCATCACTACTCTTAGCCTCACTATGGCTTGGAGAGGACCGCATATGGATCCTACTAGTCATAGCGACACTCTCAGCTATAGCCTCTGTTACCCTAATGAAGGGCTACATTATATCCAGCATTTCCTTCAAGGTACTAGACAACTTCAGCGATCTAGTAGCATTCACCAGATATAATGTGAGGCAGTTCTCCTATAAGACCTTGTTAAAATATGCAGGAGTCATTGGAGGACTGGCATCAGTTAAACTGGTCAATCTTCCAGCAGCTACGGCCCAGAACCCCTTTAATGGATTGATAACGTACTCCCTAGGATACCTAATCGGTGCCAGGCTAGCCATTAACAGATACGAGGCTTCACTGGCGGTAATCCTAGGGATCCTAGCTATGGCTTACCCGCTTCTAAACTTGAACCCACTCATAACTATAGCTGTCATAGGCCTTGGCCTGGGATTCACCGAGGTATCAGCCACCCTCTACATACTAGATACTAAGCCAAGGATGATGCTAAAGGCTACCATAATCTTAACAGCTTGGACGATCTTAGGCGCACTAGCTACCGGTATAACATCGATGGCTATACCGCGGAACGCTTCACTCTCCGGGCTAATAGTAGCCTTGATATCTATAATACTCTCACGTATAGGCCGCTGATCAAATCATGCTGTTAAGGTTAAAACTACACACTATACTAATATAGTCTTATTCTGTCTTTGATCCCTAAATTATGGGGTGATGAAATGGCCGTGAGATGAAGGAATAAAGCCGGATGTATGATCGTGTTTCAACTGACTTTCATGATCAGTACCTCTCAGCGTACCATTCTCCTCTCAGCCCATACTCGTTCATTACCCTATAAAATATGGCCTCTGCCCTGTAGTCCCATCCCCTGACGCTTATAGATTCACCGAGAGCCTTTGCAAGATACTCCATGTTCTTGCCTCTAGGATGGAGGCTTTCCCCATGAACCTTATCAACGCCTATCTCACTTAGCTTCTCCGCTAGCTTTACTAGATCTCTATAGACGTCTGGCCTATACTTGTTTGGAGGTAGTATGGGGGCTAGTAGAGCTTCAGTCTTTATTCCATGGTTTTTTAACTCTCTCAGCACCTGTAGTCTCTTTGAAGGACTGGGAACTCTTGGTTCTATGATCCTTGACAGTGTCTCGCTAGATGTTGCTATTGATACTCCGACTCTCACGTTCTCCCTATAGCGTTTTAATATATCGATGTCACGTAGCACCAGCTGGCTTCTAGTCATTATGTAGAGTTTGATTCCAGCCCTTAGGGCTCTCTCAACTATGATTCTCGATATCCTGTATAATTGTGGTAGATAGGGATCATGTGTCGTACTCATGTAGACTAGTTTATTCCTCCACCGGTGCCAGGGGGTCCTGACTATAGCCTCTATTATATTCGAAGGGATAGCAAAATAGTCCCCCCAGGGTCTCTTTACTAGACCCTCAAGACCCCTTCTAGGATGCTTTTTATGGATGGCATCGACATAGCAGAATCTACATCCATGTGTGCATCCTACTGCGAAATTTATTGCCCAGGATTCTCTCCCTATCCTGCTCTTTTTGATCAATGGAGGTTTGATCTTATAGCTGTGAGTTGCTTTAGAAAGCGTTTTAACGCTAAACCTGATAGATGTTTCATCATTGCTTAGGCCCTTAGAGTTCATTGTTCAACCATCTAGTCATAGCATAGCAAAGGTATAAATTCTTTTTCCTCCTTGAAGGCGTTTAAGCACCCATTCTCCTCTCTTGCCTGCTAAACCATTCAAGGGCTCTCATTAGCTCTTCCCTATCGAAGTCAGGCCATAGAGTATCGGTGAAGTAAAGCTCAGCATACTCCAGGAGTAATGGTAGAAAACTACTTATCCTTCTCATGCCTCCGGTTCTTATAAGTAGATCAATTGGTGGCAGTTGTAGGCTTGGTAATGGCAACCCCCTAGCTGTATAGTACTCCACCTCCCACTTGCCGCTATAGCATAGAGCGATTGTCAGGATCCCTCTATTCCTGTCCTTCGTAGATTCAACTGTTTCAAGGGCTTTCCTCCTGATATCCACGGGAAGCAACATTAGGTCACCCAGTACTACTACCCTAACACTGTGCTCCTCTAGCTTCTTATTATTCATTAGATCGTCAAATGCGCTTATAGCCATCTTGAAGAGGATTGATTTTTCGAATTTAGTTCTTTTAATACAGTTATCCCTACTCATAGCATAGACGCTAGTATAATTAATTCCAAGCTCATGTAAATATTCTATTACAGATACGAGCCTCTTATACCCGACATCATACGCCTGGTAAAGTGTTACCCCTCTATGTCTTGCCCATCTCCTGTTCCCATCTGGGATGATGCCTATATGCCTAGGTAATTTAATTCCCATAGTATTGGCACCTGTAGTTGAATTCCATAGCATACTCCACGATATCCTAGATTATTCCCTTCAGCCCTCTAGATATCGATATTAAGGTATCCACTTATCGTAGAACTTAGAGCCCTATATTTTAAATCTTTAACCTAGCACATTAGCCCCAAAGTATATTAGGGTAACTATGATGGTTAAAGTTGCTGTTGGAACTAGTAATCCATTAAAGCTTAGAAGCGTGGAGAAGGTGTTTAAGCAATTCATGGAAGTTGAGTATGTCCTGCCAATCGATATTAAGGATATAGAAAAGCAGCCTGTGGGTACAAGGAGCCTGGTGAGAGGGGCATTATTACGTGCAGTTAAGTCTAGAATTAAAGCTGGGAGTGATTATGGAGTTGGCATTGAAGCTGGATTAATGGAGTTCTATACTTCAACGGGGTTTATAGAGACTCAAGTAGTGGCTATAGTCAACAGCATGAGTGAAGTGTCATTCGGTTTGAGCCCGTCATTCGAGCTCCCTGACCATATCGTCAGGCAGATGATAAATGGCGTCGAACTAGCGGAGGCATTTAACAGAGAGAGGGGGTGGAGTAGAGATATTGGAGAGTATATAGGTGTAATAGGCATATTGACATATGGTAGAATAACTAGGCTAGACCTTACAAGTGCAGCTGTATTAATGGCCCTAATACCACACCTATACAGGGAGACTTATAAACTAGCTAGGGTTGAGGACGTGTTGTCAAGGCTGGGGATAAAGCTATGAGGCATTGAGCCTAAATGATTTAAAGCGGAGAACCTACTAGTGGCATCGTGGTGATGGATCCCCTTGGGAGTCTACCAGTGGCGCGATAAGAAGAAGCCTAGTGGCGGTAAGAGAAGGTGGTATTACAAGGTTAAGCGTAAATATGCGCTTGGCAGGCCCTTCATACCAGCTGTAATGGAGTCACATGAGGATAGGGTAACGGTTAGGGTTAGAGGGGGCAATGTTAAGGTTAGAGCCAGGAAGGTGGCATTCGCTATAGTATCTGATCCAGAAAAGGGTACATCGGTGAAGGCTAGGATACTCAGGGTCCTAGAGACGCCGGCCAATAGGGAGTATGCTAGGAGGAATATAATTGTTAAAGGTACTATAATCGAGACATCCGAGGGTAGGGCTATAGTCACATCGAGACCGGGACAGGATGGCATAGTTAATGCAATACTCCTGAAAGAGTAGCGTAGAGGCGGTCGAGCTAGGCTCGGATCAGGTAGCTGAAGATGTCTCTGGGTAGAGAGCGTAGAAACAAGAGGATCGTCTTCTGGCCAGTTAATATAGATGAGGAGGCATCCATATCCGAAGGGAGGAAGATCCCGAAGAAACACGCGGTTAAGAGGCCAACCATAGATGAGATCATAAGGGCTTCAAACCTCCTAGACTTAAATCCTGAAGTTGAAGAGTCATCCTATCCCCGGAACTGGATGAGTTACACCAAGAGGATCGTCGTTGATAAAAAATCGTCTAAACGGGAGGTACTCAAGCTAATAGCTAGTAAGATCAAAGAGCTTAGAGGAAAACACTAGGTTATACTGTAATTAAAGTCACCTCCAAACTTCACCGTTTAATAGATTTTATAATAATTTATATGGTGGTTTTGATCTCTTGAGCCTTGGAGGGATTAGAGGGATGGTTAGCGATAAACTCGTGGGCTCAACCCTACTGATTGTGTCAATAATAGTAATAATAGTGTATGGATACCTAGTGTTTGCGACCGATTATTGGATGATATTACTTAAGTTGACGGCATTCGTTGCAATAGCTGGCATATTTGGGATATTAGGTTGGATAGGTTATACGCTGGCAACAACACCTCCACCAAAGCCTATCGAGGAAATAGAGAAGGAGATAGAAGAGGAGCTAAAGAAGTTAGAAAAGGAACTAGAAGAGGAAGAAAAGAAGGAGAAAGAGTAGGCTCACAACGAGGGCTATTAAGTGCTATTAAGTGTTTAGATTATTATCATAAGAACATTTATCACGTAGACATTAAGAGAGTCAGATCGTCGTGAGTTGATCACCGGTTCACTCTGGGACGGCGTCATCATCCACGTTGCCTAGATAACCTAAGCTGTATTAATAAATCTTACACGCTAAGCCGCTTGGGATAGTAGTTTTAGTTCCATGTTTGGTTTAGGGTTTTATTCTAGGAGAGTTTAAAAGCCTACAAGGATTATTAGGGGCTAGTGGATTGCTATTAGGTTTGGGGGATGGGTTTGGTTGAGATAAAGCCCGAATGGAAGAAGTTCAGGTATAGGGGTAAGAGTTTAGAGGAGCTACTGGAGATGCCTTTAGACGAGTTTGTAAAGCTTCTGCCATCGCGTCAGAGGAGGAGTTTGCTACGTGGCTTTACTCCAGCCCAGAAGAAGCTTTTGATAAAGATTAGGAGGGTTAGGAAGCAGCTTGCCGAGGGGAAGTATAAGAGGCCTCCTATAATTAAGACACACGTTAGAGACCTCGTGATCCTACCTGAGATGATCGGCTTAACTATTGGAGTATATAATGGGAGGGAGTTCATACCAGTCAGGATCGTCCCTGAGATGATCGGCCATTATCTTGGCGAGTTCAGTCATACGACTAGAATCGTTCAGCATGGGGAGCCAGGATTGAAGGCTACGAGGAGCAGTCTGCACGTGGCGTCTAAGTAATGGGGTGAGCGTTATTGCCTCGATGGACTTACAGCTATAAGGTTAGGGATGAGTCCAACATCGCTAAAGCCATGGCATGGGATGTGCCTGTTCACCCGAAGATTATGCGTGAGGTTGCAGAGGCTATAAAGAGAATGAGGGTCTCTGAGGCTAAGAACTATTTATCCCGTGTAGTCGAGTTGAGGGAGGCAGTGCCGTTTAGGAGGGCTCATGGGAAGCAGGCTCATAGGAGGGGGCTAGCTGATAGGTGGGGTTGGCCTGCTGGGAGATACCCCGTTAAGGCTGCCAAGTACTTCCTGAGGCTACTTAATAATGTGGAGAATAACGCTGAGAATAAGGGGCTTGACCCTGAGAAGTTGAGGATTGTTCATGTAGCCGTTCATAAGGGGCTTACACTTAAGAGGTTCATGCCTAGGGCTCATGGGAGGGCTACGCCTAAAAACAAGGTGCATAGTCACGTTGAGATAGTGGTTATGGAGGAGGGTTGAAGAGTTGACGAAGGTTAAGAGGTACTTCTTAAACCAGGCCCTCATGAGGGCTAAGATAGACGAGTACATGGCTCAGAACTTCTATGAGGCCGGGTATAGTGGTATACAGGTTGTAGAGTCCGGATTAGGGACTAGGATACACATATTCGCTGAGAGGCCAGCCCTCATAATAGGTAGGAGGGGTAGCACGATCAGGAGGCTACAAGAACTCTTCAGCGCCGTATTCGGCTTCGAAAATCCCCAGATAACGGTTAGCCAGCCTGATAACCCTGAGCTCGACGCCAGGATCCAGGCTTTTAGGATAGCACGGTTTATAGAGAGGGGCTACCACTTCAGGAGGGTAGCATTCACAGCTCTAAGGAGGATAATATCCAGCGGGGCAGTAGGGGTCGAGATAACTATAAGTGGAAAGCTCACGAGTGAGAGGGCTAGGTTCGAGAAATTCAGGGCTGGTAAGGTGTATAAGTCAGGCCAGATAGTAGATGAGCTTGTAGATAGAGCTGTGGCCCATGCCAAATTACCTAAGGGGATCATAGGCGTCGAGGTTATAATAGTGAAGCCAGGGGCACCTGCGGATTATGTAAGGGTTAAGGAGGAGGATGAGGTTAGAGAAGTGATAGAGGCTCTTAGGGAGGAGAAGGAGGAAGCCGAAGTTTCAATGCCAGACGAGTTAAAGGAGATGCTTGAGGAGGTGGAGGAGAGTGGCTAAGCACAGGCTCAAGCCAAAGGAGATAAGGGAAATGAGCCCCGATGAGAGGGCTAAGACCCTGAGAGAGTTCAGGGTAGAACTCATAACTCTTAGACATAAAGCGGCTGTTGGAGCCCTTGAAAACCCAGGGAGACTTAGAGAGCTCAGGAGGAATATAGCACGTATATTAACTATAGAAAGGGAAGAGGAGAAGAGGAGGGCTGGTAAAGGTTGAGGATAACCAGATCGAATATAGTATACCACGAGCTTGTAGGGTTAGAAGTAGAAGTAGCTAGACACGAGAATAAAGAGTTAGAATCCGTGAGGGGGCTCGTGGCATGGGAGACGAAGAAAACACTCGTAGTCAAAGACCATTCAAGCAAGAGGGAGAAGAGAATACTTAAAGCTGGGGGAATCTTCACCTTCAAGCTACCGGATGGAGGCAACGTGACTGTAAAAGGAGAGGAGATAATCGGAGCCCCATGGGATAGGGCTAAGAGGATAATTAGGGGTAGGTAGATATGCCTGCATTCAAAGAGCTAAAAAACCTGAAGATACCGGGGGTAAACCCCCCAAGTACTAGATGTGAGGACCCCAACTGCCCTTGGCATGGGACCTTAAGGGTCAGAGGAGTCATACTTGAGGGTATAGTAGAGAAGACTAGGGCTAAGAGGATGGCCGTTATCAGGCACGAGTACCTATACTATGATAGGAAGTACATGAGGTATGAGAGGAGGAGTAAGAAGATCCACGCGCACCTCCCAGACTGCATTAAGGTCAAAGAAGGAGACCAGGTAGTAATAGGCGAGACAAGACCGCTATCCAAGACAGTTAAATTCGTTGTATTAGGCATTAAAGGAGGGGTGTAATGGTTATGCCCAAAAAGAAGAAGTACGGAGCAGTACTTTCACGGTTCGGCATAAACACAGGACTCCAAGTGGGCAGCTACGTGAGGGTCACAGATAACAGTGGGGCTAAGGAGATAATGATAATAAACGTGCCACAGGTAAAGACGAGGCTGCGAAGGCTACCCGAGGCTGGAGTAGGAGACTTGGTAGTTGCTACTGTTAAAAAGGGAACTCCACAGTTGAGGAAGCAAGTCGTATACGCTATTATAGTGAGGCAGAGGAGACCATATAGGAGGCCAGACGGTACATGGGTAACCTTTGAGGACAATGCAGCCATATTAGTGAATCCAGACGGCACACCTAGAGGGAGCGAGATCAGAGGCCCTATAGCGCGTGAAGCGGCTGATAGGTGGCCTAGAGTGGCTAAGCTGGCGACGATCATAATATAAACCAGGAGGTGATGTGGATGGCTCGTTTAAGCCTGAGCAAGAAGCCTAAGAAGCAGAGGAAGGCATATTATAATGCACCTCTCCACGTAAGGCAAAAGCTCATTAGCGCTCCATTAAGCCATGAGCTAAGAGAAAAGTATGGAGTTAAGAGCTTGCCTGTAAGGAAGGGTGATAAAGTTAGGATCATGAGGGGGGACTTCAAAGGTCATGAAGGTGAAGTAGTAGAGGTGGACCTAAAGAGGTATGCATTGAAGATAGACGGTGTGACTATAAAAAAGGCAGACGGCACCCCGGTGTTCAGGCCGATCCACCCTTCAAACGTCATGATAATTGAGTTAAAGCTGAACGATGAGTATAGGAGGAGGATCGTGGAGAGAAGAGGTAAAAAGCCTATAGAGGTAGAAGAGGAAGAGGAGGCCGAAGAAACAGGTAAAGAGGAGGCTGTGACGGTTGGAGAGGAGAAACCTGGAGGGGCTGAGGAGTAATGGCTAGGATGGGTGGACAGAGGAGGTTGAAGGCCCTAGCAGCACCTGCATTCTGGCCTGTGCTTAGGAAGGAATATAAGTGGACGGTCAAACCTAGGCCAGGCCCCCACCCTATGGAGTATAGCCTTCCACTTCTGCTCATTGTCAGGGATGTCCTAGGCTATGCATCAACTGGCAGGGAGGCTAGGAAGCTGATAGCTGAGGGTCATTTTAAGGTTGACGGTAGGGTACGTAAGGATTACAAGTATCCAGTAGGCTTTATGGATGTTCTAGAGGTTGTCGATACCGGAGAAGTATACAGGTTCATACCTTATCCAGTGAAGTTCTTCAAGCTACATGAGATACCTAGAGATGAGGCGCTGTTGAAGCCTGTCAGGATAGAGGATAAGACTACTGTGAAGGGAGGGCATATCCAGCTAAACCTTCATGACGGAAGGAACATCCTTGTAAGGGTGAAGGACCCCAGGAACCCGGTGGAAGACGTATACAAGACCATGGGAACACTACTCATAACACTACCCGAACAAGAGATTAAAGATTACATCCCCTTAGAGGAGGGTAATATAGCCATAATCTCTGGCGGAAGAAACGTCGGCAGGGTGGGCAAGATAATGAATATACAGAGAGGCTGGGGTAGGAGGAGAAGCATAGTGACACTGGAGGATCCGAGTGGAAACCTATTCCAGACAAGCCTGGAATACATATTCGTGATAGGGAGGGATAAGCCTATCATAACATTACCGGAGGGTGCGTGGAGATGAGCCTCCCACTGGATAGCAAGGAGATAGAATCAATCCTTGAAAAATGGAGGTCCAACCCCATGAGGAAGCCCAGGATAGCTAAGGTTACAGTTAACATAGGCATAGGCCAGAGCGGAGAGAGGCTACAGAAAGCCGCCCAGGTTCTTGAAGAGCTCACAGGGCAAAAGCCAGTGTTCAGGAGGGCTAAGAGGACTATAAGGGCATTTGGAGTTAGAAAGGGTGAGAATATAGCTGTGATGGTTACATTGAGGAGGGAAAAGGCGTTTGAATTCCTAAAAAAGGCTTTAGAGGCTAAAGGGTATAGGCTGAAGGCTTCAAGCATCGATGAGCATGGCAACATATCATTCGGGATAGAGGAGCACATACTTATACCAGGAGTAAGATACGACCCAGAAGTGGGGATACTGGGAATGGATGTAACAATAACCATCGAGAGACCAGGCCATCGGATAGTGAGGAGGAAGAGGGCTAGAAAACAACACATACCGAGGAGACACAGGGTGACCAGGGAGGAGACAATGGTACTATTAAACCAGCTCTTCAACGTAACATTCATATAATGGAGGGGTGCGGCTGGGCTATGGGGAAGTTCAGGCCTCCAAAGCCGAAGAGAATGGGTAGAGGCGCCCAGAGATGCCAGAGGTGTGGAACTAGGGATGCGGTAATACAGAAATACGGTCTCTACCTATGCAGACAATGCTTTAGAGAGATTGCACCGCTACTCGGATTCAAGAAGTACAAGTAGGGTGATGATGGACATGGTTATGCTAGACACACTGGCAAACGCTCTGGCTACTATACAGAATGCGGAGGCCCGTGGAAGGAGTGAGGCTATAATAATGCCTGCATCAAAACTGATTGCAGCGGTACTAAGGATACTCCAGAAGGAAGGCTACATCGGGGAGTTCGAATATATCGACGATGGTAGATGGGGTAAATTCAAAGTACAGCTACTCGGAAGGATCAACAAGGTAGGAGTAGTTAAACCACGCATTCCCGTAGGCTACAGAGAGCTAACAGCACTACCAGAACACTTAAAAAAGTACCTAGCTAGCAGAGATATAGGACTACTAATAATATCAACAAGCCAAGGTGTAATGACCCATAAAGAAGCTATCGAGAAAAAAGTAGGAGGAGTAGTTATAGCATACGTCTATTAAATACCTAGCACCGTTTACCGAAAACGGTAGGTTAACGATATCCTAGGGTTGTTTGAGACCCGCTCTTAAGTCACCATAGTCTCCATAAAAACTCCTCTCACAGTTAGGCCATATGTCTCGGAATCCTCATAGTAGTCATGCTATAGCTGCTATTGATTAGGGGATTTAATAGGATTCACAGCTCGGAAAGGGAAGCAAAACAGCACTAAAAATGCCTTGAGCATAGAAGCTACCTATCCTTATCCTAGGTTACTCCGAGCTCCTTTCTAATGCTTCTAAGAGTCGTAATTGTTATTAATTAACGTATTATTTGAGGCTATTAGCCCGTCGTATAATTATTCTATTATGACATAAAGAAATATAGGTTAACTAACAGCGTAGACTTCTGGGTGCATCACTTGAGCATAACAGGTAAGTTCGACGTTGTAGTTGTAGGAGCAGGGCCAGCTGGGTCAGCCGCCGCATATATACTGGCTAAGGCTGGATTCAAGGTGCTAGTTGTTGAGAGAGGCCGGGGTGCTGGTTCCAAGGAGCTCTTCGGGGGGAAAGTCTATGCACAGCCTCTAAGGGATATTTGGCCTGACTTGGATAAAAGTGCCCCTATACACAGGTGGGTTACCAAGGAGAGGTTCAGCCTGGTAGTGGGAGAGAGGGTGCTGACGGTAGAGTATAGTAGTCCTAGGCCTGTTGGATTCACCACATATCTGCCAGAACTGGCTAAATGGATGGCTGATAAGGCGGTGGAGGCTGGAGCTCTGCTCATAGATGAAGTCAGAGTGGATGAGATAGTGGTGAAGGATGGTAGGGTTATAGGTGTGAGGAGCGGCGGGGACCTGGTAGAAGCAGACGTCGTCGTTGATGCTGAGGGTGTGAACAGGCTGCTCCTAGAGAAGCTCGGGTTGGTAGAGAGGCTAGACCCCAAGCATATAGCACTTGGGGTAAAGGAGGTACTAAGGACTGGAAAAGGGGTAATCGAAGAGAAGCTCGGGTTGGGTAAGGATGAAGGCATGGCGTGGATGGTTGCAGGAGATATAACTGCTGGTATACCTGGCGGCGGATTCATATATACCATGAAGGACATGATCAGCATAGGCCTGGTTCTACATGTTGGGAAAGCAGTTGAAGCAGCTGAGAAGGGATTACTAAGGGAGCACGTATCACTCCTACTCGAGAAGTTCAGGCTTCACCCGTACTTCAAGAGGATATGGGGTGAGGCTGATATAATGGAGTATGGAGGACACCTGACAATCGAGGGAGGATTAGGTTTAGTGCCCAAGAAGCTAGCGATAAACGGTTTAGTCGTGGTTGGCGACGCCGCTGGCCTCCTCCTTAACACTGGCTACACCGTTAGAGGAGTTGACTTCGCCGCTACCAGCGGCAGGCTTGCAGCTGAGGCTATAATTGAGGCATTTAATAATGGAGGGCCTAGCGAGGAGAATCTAAGGGTATACGAGGATAAGTTGAAGTCTAGCTTCGTGTGGAGAGAGTTGGTCAGACATAGGGGTATTGAGAGGGTAATGAGTGACCCCCTATTCTTCACTAAACTGCCGAGACTATTAATTGGCGTGATGAAGCGCTTGTATGAAGCAGATTATGAAGAACCCACAATACTAGACGCCTTCATAGAGTCAACTAGTGAGGAGGATATTAGCTTGGCTAGGCTATTATTTAAGCTTGGGAGTGTGGTGGGCAAGCTATGAGCCAGGAGACGCTGCTCACGAGGCCACTCAAGATCGAGGATCTACTCCAAAGAAACATTTATGACGTAGACGAGGACCCACACATAGAGATACCCCGGGGGTCAGAACAGGAGGGGCTACCGAAGGAGGCTCTGGTCTACCTATGCCCCGCTGGATGTTATACAAGGATAGGTGATGAAATCCTATTCAGCTATGAGGGATGCGTTGAGTGCGGGTTATGCAGGATAATATCACCACCAGATAAGATCAGGTGGGAATACCCCAAGAGTGGAAGGGGTGTACAGTATAGGTTCACCTAGGAGGTGTGCGGGGAGTTGAGGATCGTGGTTGGGATCAAATGGGTTCCAAACACCCAGGCCGTCAGATTCGACCCAAAGACGGGAACCCTCATTAGGCAGGGTGTACCAGCTATAGTTAACCCCCACGACTTCCCAGCGGTTGAACTGGCATTGAGGCTCAGAGATGCGTATGGAGGGGAGGTTATAGCTGTGTCAATGGCCCCGCCACCCGCTATACAAGGCCTAGAGCATGTCATAGGTATGGGTGTGGATAGGGCTGTCCTACTGACGGATAGAGTCTTCGCGGGAGCCGATACCCTGGCAACCAGCTATGTCCTATACCATGGTATTAGGAGGATAGAGAAGGAGATCGGCAAGGTTGATGTAGCGGTCTTCGGCCAGGAGACTATAGATTCGAGTACAGCTCATATCGGGGCCCAGGTGGCTAGCTGGCTGGGATGGCCATATGTCTACTACGTTAAGAATGCTAAGCTAGATGGGGACAGGCTTGTGGTGACTAGGCAGCTGGAGGATGCTGTGGAGGAGATAGCGGTGGAGCTCCCAGCAGTTATTAGTGTGGCTATGAGGGCTTTGAAGCCTAGGCCTGTGACTTTGAAGAATAAGATGAGGGCTAAGGTGGAGAAGCCCATTATAGTATGGAGTAATAAGGATCTAGGATTAGACCCGAGATGCGTGGGGTTGAAGGGCTCACCCACCATCGTGGCTAAGGTCACGTACCTACCAGAGGTTCCCAGGAAGAAGCTGGTATATAAACCTAAGGACCCAAAGGATGCAGCAAGGTGGATACTAAAGAACCTCTTCTTGGATGAGAAGACCGGACCCCTCTTAAGGAAGGTATTATGGGGTGACTCAGGTGCCTAGGGTTGAGTGTGATAAGCTGTGCCCTGAGTGGCCCTGTGAACAGCCTGAAGAGTTCAGGCATGTCTGGGTTGTAGCAGAGGTAACCCGGAACGGGATACATGAGGCTAGCCTCCAGATGCTGACTCCCGCTAGGAAGATCGCTGAGAAGCTTGGCAACAAGGTTATAGGAGTATTGATAGGCTATAACGTTGCTGGCTATGCTGAGGACTTCATAAAGCATGGAGCTGATGAGGTTATAGTTGTCGACCAGGAGGAGCTAGAATCCTATGATCCCTACGTGTACGGCCAGGTTGTGGTAGACTTGGCGAAGAAGTATAAGCCCGAGGTCATA
Organism: Desulfurococcales archaeon; assembly: GCA_015520195.1. Lineage (GTDB taxonomy): Archaea > Thermoproteota > Thermoprotei_A > Sulfolobales > Acidilobaceae > WAQN01. The sequence goes on from WAQN01000115.1 coordinate 20,616, forward strand.
CTAGTGGCTGGCACAATGAGGGGTAGGGAGATGGCGCCATACATAGCCAACACGCTTAGAGCAGGCATAACAGCCGACTGTACAGACTTCGACGTAGACGAGAAGGAGAGGGACGTGCTACTAATAAGGCCGCCGTTCGCCGCCATAATGCTTGCATACATTAGAACCCCCTTCAGGAGGCCGCAGATAGGCACTGCAAGGCCAGCAGTATTCCCAACACCCCCCAGAGATGAGGGGAGAAAGGGGGAGGTCATATACGAGAAGGTCAAGACCCTAAAGCCCAGGACAACCATACTATCACGAACCATACTTGAGAAGAGAGACGTACCCATAGAGAAGGCACAAATAATAGTCTCTGGGGGCAAGGGTGTAGGCGGCCCCGAGGGCTTCAAGATACTAGCGAGGCTTGCAGACATACTGGGAGGAGTAGTGGGGGGCTCAAAGAAGGCCGCAGATGCAGGATGGATACCCCACGAGAGGCAGGTTGGACAGACTGGTAAAGCGGTTAAACCCGTACTCTACATAGCGGCTGGGATAAGCGGGGCAGGCCACCACATGATAGGTGTGAGAGAGGCTGGGAGAATAGTAGCCATCAACATAGACCCCGAGGCCAGGATCTTCAAACAGGCTGACTACGGGGTTGTGGGTGACTATAAGGAGATAATACTAGCCCTAATAGACGAGCTTGAAAGGCTGAAAAAGCAGGGGCCAGAGGCTTTGAAAGAACTGCTAGGAGAAGAGAGTAGAGAGTAAAGCAACGGGGAAGACCTCATTACATACCAGATACAATAATATTATAATTATGTAGCTGGCATCATTTTTACTACATCCCCAGCGAGTCTTTCGATCTCCTTCCTTATCCTAGTTATTCTGTCTTTTACCTCAGGCGTCTCGGCTACCCTTTCTGCCTCCTTCAGCCTTATAATAGTATATAATAGTATCTCATTTGCGTCAGCAATAGCTACTACGTCTCTGCTGGGGGATTTTAGTATGAGCTCATTGAGACACTCTACGTGGATTGCCCCCTTGCCTGGGATGAACGTGAACCTCTGGCCCTCAATGACGTCATTACCACAGTGGAAGCACTTCCATTTGGAGAGGTTGCCCATGGTTACTTCACCATTAGCCTCTATCATTATATAGTTTCTAATTTAAATCCTTAGGTTCAATGGCGGCATTGACGTCATAATCTCTTACCTCTAAATGTTCTTCTAATCACAACTGTTATTGGCAGCAGACTAATGGAGGTTAGAAGCGTAATGGAGTTACTCGACTCCCCGTTATCTTCTATCCCGTATTCTACTATCTCTGGTAGGGGGTGGTCTCCGTGTTTCTCAGCTACGAATCCCACTTCAATAGTCTCTCCCGGTTCTATGACTGAGGTGTACCCTACTGGCTTCAGTTTGAACGTGTTGTTGCCTAGGTACTCGTATGATGCACCCCAGATGCTGGTTATATTGCTTGTCATGTAGATCTCCACGTACCATCCTGATATGGGTGTGTCCCCGTTATTGGTTATGTATATCTTAGCAACGAAGCCTGAGCTCCATTCACTGTCTATAACGAGCTCTACACTCATATCCGACTCATTAGGCTGGGGTGCCGTCCAGTTGTCTAAGACTACGCCGTCAACTAGTAATAGGATCTCTGTGACTAGGGGGTTGCTACCGCTGGTTATGAAGCCGACATTAGCGGTGGGGCCTAGGTTCCACTCTTCCGCCACTAGGACTATGTAGTCTCCATCCGTTCCATTAACCGTTGCACCCCATGAGTCAGTTATGGTTCCATCTATTATCTTAACCTTCAATACCCACTCATCGGGGTTATCTAGTGTGATGTCTACGTCATACTGGGCCCCACTACCCCAGCTATTTACGAGCTCAACGCTTAATGCCCCGCTTGTGGCTCCTGGCTGTCCTCCTGAGCCCCCTCCCGGTGGGGGTGGCGTGGTTATTAGTGGCTCATTCGTGTATGTTAGGTTGAGCTCGTATATCCACCATTCCATGTGGGCGGAGGTTGTTGATGGTGAGCCGAATTCTGTTCCCACCTCGACGTCCTCTAGGTATAGGCTGGTGTAGTTTGTTAGGTCTGTTATGTTTAGAGCAGTGCTTATGAATGGCGAGTATGGTAGCGTGACTGTTCCCGCCTTGATTGGAGTTGTTATCCTGAATGCTATATACTCCCACCCTATGAAGGCCTTCCATACCTCGAATGTTGCATTCAACTGTGTCCCGTTAACTATGATTGGAACCGCTATCTCGCCGACCTTTGATCCTGCTGGCTGTAATCCGTCGTAGTATAGCCATATCATTAGCTCCTCCTCATCGGCATTTACGCCAGTGGTTCTCCACGGCTCTCTTGTCAGCCACGATTCTATTGCTAGGTTTACTGGTAGTCCTGGTTCTGGGTTTAGTTTGTAGCTTACTGTTACGTGGAAGTTATTTAAGTCGCCTACTCTGGATGGCAGTGGTACCTCTCCATCGGTTGCCATGTATGTGTTCCAGGGCTTGTTGCCGTAGAATATCTCTGGGTAGCCGTGCACCCATGATCCAGGGTTCCTCAACACTATATTATCTAGGTGTTGCACGTAGTGTAATGACGTGTTGTCTAGGTAGTATGTCATTTCAGCGTATCCACTTGCACTGTTAATGTTCCATGGGTTGATCTCTATGACGTACTCGTTTACTCCATCGCCGTCTATGTCTATCTCGGCAGTCGGCCACTGCTCGTCTGGGTATCTTATGGTGATAGTGTTATTGGTAACATTACCTGGACCAGCTCCGCCACCGCCTCCGCCGCTCGATATCACTATTATCGTGAGGGTCTTGTTGACTGAGCCATAGTCGTTCCAGGCATATATGTAGAATGTTGTGGTCTCGTTTAGGTTGACCACTAGTGAGCCTGTGGGGGTTGTCGCTATGTTGCTCTCCCATCCAGTTGCATTTACTATGCTCCACTCTACTAGTACAGGCTCCCCCTGTGATATGGATGTTGTATTCGATGTTAGGGTTACTACTGGCGTTGTTGGGGTTATGTTGCTCCCATCTCCCAGCTGTTGTGCCCATGCCTGTATGGCCTCCCAAGCACTCACGTTTCTTGGGGCTAGTGCATAGTAGTACTCCTCTAGGATCCATGTTATGTTAACTTGGCATGGGAATGATTGGCAGTTGTTGGTGTATACCTCTGTGCCGAACTCTAATGACATCAGATATAGGTTGTCCAGTATATTGCCTCCGAGATACTGGTTTGCTAGCTCTATGAAGTATGTATAGTCGAAGACTACACTCCTATTCACGTAGTCGACTGTAGACTTGAATGTCAGGAACCTCCACCCCGGATCAGCCACTACATCGTAGAGCTCAAACGTCTGGTTGACTACGACCCCGTCTACTATGATTGGTACGTCGAATACAGCCACAGGTCCACTATCGTATCCAGCCGGGAATCCCCCTTCAATGTATAGCTGAACCATTATCTCGTAGTCCCCGCTTCCAGGGGCCCTATTGTTGTTCGCATCGGTTAGGATCCACGCCTCGAATGCATAATTGTTACCTGGGGTTCCATTGTACTGTGTATACTTGGTTCCCACAAGCACTCTTGGGAGGTCTTTGACCTTCATCGGCAATATGAAGTTAGGCGCATTAACTGGTTGATTGCCCCAGGGCTTAGCACCATATATGACTTCATGATAAGCCATCACATTATATAGTGGAGTCGAGTTTATCTGCCACACACTATCAACAGCAACCCTCCCATCCACGACCTTCATAGTAGTACTACCGCAACCTATACTACCAGGGTTTGTCTGGTATCTGTCCTGCCAGCCCCACACGTTCGGATCCATAGTCGCATTACCGATCTGTACAACACCCCACAGATTAGGGCAGCCCCACACGCTGGAACAGCATTGCATCCCATCACATGTTACCGTTGATGATCTACCCTCGTATTCTGGTTTAGTAGGGATTATGTCGACTTTACTGAAGGTTATGGTCGCGTTGGTCGGGTTAGTTGGAGTCTCATTATATGATGAAGGTTTGCTACACCACCCCTTTAATGGGGGAGTATCATAGTCTGGAGACCAGGCGGGCTGGGGTACTGGTATGAATCCGTTGCTCCAGCTCCTTTCACAGAAGTTCATTGCCTCGGTAGAGCTCTTTACAGGATCCACAACTATAACTGTCAGCCCGTTGGATCCAGCATGGTGCAACGCATTTAGGGTATTATTAGTCTCGCTTGGATCCTGCATGGTGGTCTGGTTGTACCCCTCCCATACAGTCCAGAGCTCTTCTCTCAGAACCCCGTCTATGCATGAGAGTAATGTTTCATTGTAGAGTAGATGGTATACTCCCCCAATATTTACATACACCTTGGCGTTTGTGTTGATGCTCTTGATGTACCCACTTATATCACACACTAGATTGATCATCTCAATATACGTGTCTACCCCGCTGGCCCAGCTGAAGTTATTATCATGTATTATCTCCGAGGCGTCTATGTTATCTAGGTATACTCCATCAAAGCCCTCTTGTAGGTAGTCCTCTGAGAGATTTTTCATTATGCTGTGCCACTCGCTCCTCCAATACTCCACATAATACTCCCCCGGATACCCTGTCTGGCCGTGGACCCAGGGTTCTCCAGTTATATTCTGCCAGTAACCTCTCCAGTCCTCTGCATATCCGATGTTAAGGTATGCCAATACTAGGTCTGAAGTGTTCTTTGCAACCTCTAGGATGTGGCTTGTTGTCTCATCTGGTTCCAGTACTAGTACACTCCACCTATGCCATTCTATTTTACTGGCATTTATGTTCTGTAGGTAGTAGGCCGCGATTGTTCCCTCTGTGCTACTACAGTGATCCATTAGCCTCTTTAGATTCTGGTATTTATCTTCCCATATGTTAGTCCAATCATCCTTGAGTATGCCCCCGGTATCGCCGCTGTTAGGGTTCCAGCTCCAATAGAAGAAGTCGCAGAAGTTGTTCTCAATCATCCAGTCTATGAGCTTGTTCTGCCAGTCAACATCCCTCGGGTCGCCCCCATGCCCGTACCTACCGCCAAACTCTCCAATAACCACCGGGTATCCTAGATCTATCTTGACATACCCGAAGTGGTGGTACCATATGTCGGGTAGGTTCTCTGGGAAGTTGGGGTCGTTGAAGTATGGCTGATTATAGACATCTGGCCCATAGACGTGGGGGGTGTAGACTAGCTTATTCCTAGGCAAGTTCACTGGGTAATCCCTGACAGCCATTAGGTTGCCTCCCCACCACGTATTATACCCCCACTGGTATGAGCCGTCTGTTGTTGGATTGGTGTACTGGGTTCCCTCAACAAATATCAGCCAGTGGGGTGCAACCTCTAATATAGCCCTTCCAATCCTCTCCGCCGCGAGATTCCAGTCAGTCTGGTTATTATTCATACCCCATGTGGCTCCGGTTCCATCGGTATATGCCCATGGAGGCTGGCTCACGCTGTGCGGCTCATTCTTCAGGTCTGCCCCGATCACATTCCAGTACTTGCCGAATCTCTCTGCTACGCTGATCCAAGTATTAATATAGTCTTGCTCGGTGAATGAGTCTGTATACCATAGGGGTTCTATGTAGTTGCATCCTATCCTATGATAGTCTAATAGGATGAATATGCCTAGCTCGGCTGATTTATTAATTATCTTCTCCATGATCTCAAGGCTTGTCAAGCCCTGTAAATCTGGGTTCTTAGAGTAGTCTATTGTCGACGGCATTGTCCCTGGCTGTACAGAGTCTGTGCAGAACGGTAGCCTTATGGCGTTGAAGCCTAACTCCTTTATTTGGACTAGCATGTCTTCCCAGTTCCTGGCCCAGAGGCCGTGTACCACGTGGTCTGGCGTTTCGAAGCCGAACCAGTTAACCCCGTAGAGGTGTATTGGCTTCTCCTCCCCACTGCTAGTATTAATCATATATATAGTATCTCCCCTGACCTCATAGTATACAGTAACGTTCAATAAACTACCACTATTATTATAGTGATCATTAACTCCACCGTCATGCACAGTAGAGCTCTCAGAAGCCCCATTCATGAGGAGTACTAACGTTAATACAGTGATGACTGAGAATACCACCACTACATAATAGGGTCTGCGAGTCATATTTATCATCTCACCCGTTGATTAGTGTTCTTTAAAGTCATTATATTATATAATAGCCGATCAGATATAAAAATATAATTCCATAGGAAACCTACATATTATAATTTTATAAGGTTATAAGATTATAAATATACAAGACAATTTACTTTTATATGAGGACGATATAAATTCAGATCTCCTAGAATGATTATTAAAATTTATATTTAAAAAGACCTTGATAGCTAGAC
>WAQN01000116.1 GCA_015520195.1 Desulfurococcales archaeon
CATAGATTATACCATGGCTCACGGCTCCAGGGTCAACCTCAAGTATTATGGATGCCAACACACACTATCGATGTGCACCGACGCCGTTAACCCCCCAGTAAAAGTTGGATCGGTGGATGCCATAGCAACCGATCCCCCCTATGGGAGAAGCACTACTACAGGCAAGAGGACATTACACGAGCTATACTCGCTATTCCTCACGGAGTCGCTGGATCTTCTAAGGCGTGGCGGGTTCCTGGTATTTGCTGGCCCCCACTGGCTTAGGCCACATTATATAGCTTCCGATGCAGGCTTTACTGTGCTTGAGAACCACTACATGTACGTCCATGGAAGCCTGACTAGAGTCATAGTAGTAGCCAAGAAACCCTGAGAGAGGAGAAAAGCCTTGGCTCGTAACGTTGAGATAATATTCTTGGGGACAGCCGCTGGAACTCCCACTACGAGCCGGTGGCTACCGGGCATACTCGTTAAGGACTGGAATGGATACACTATACTACTTGATTCCGGCGAGGGCGTACAATATCAGATGCAGAGGTACGGATACTCAATTAACAAGATAGACGTAGTGGCGATTACACACCCCCACGGGGACCACATAAATGGGCTTCCAGGGCTAATTCAATCGATGTACATGCTAGACCGTAGGAAGCCCCTTACAATTTATGGTAGCCCTGAAACGATAGAGTTCGTAAGGGATACACTGGAAGTCGAAAGGCTGGACCTGGGATTCCAGGTGCGACTCGAGCCCGTAGAGAACTCGGGATCACGTATATTATACAGTCGGGGCGGAGATGAGCTCTTAATAGAGTGGACGCCTTCATGTCATAGCATAGAGGCTTACTCCTTCAAGCTGACATGGAGGCTGCGCCCACGGATAGACCCGAAGAAGCTCGCCGCTCTAGGCATAGAGGATCCCAGACTCATATCGATGCTTACTAAGAAGGGAGAGATAGAGATAGAGAGCAAGAGAGTCACTCTGGCGGATATAGCACTCGAACCCCTCAAGGAGGCCTCGCTAGTATATACTGGGGATACCTCACCCTGCAGCTCTATAATGACCCTGGCCTCTGGAGCGAGGATACTAATACATGACTCTTCATTCGACTCAAACCATAAGCTGGACGCGCTAGAGAGAGGCCATAGCACTGCAGCCGATGCGGCAGAAATAGCTCATAAGGCAGGGGTGCACCTCCTAGTATTAACACATGTAAGCGGGAGGTATAGGGGAGGCGAAGCTAGGATCCTGCTCAATGAGGCGAGAGCCATTCATTCGAAGACTCTTCTAGCTTGGGATGGAATGAAGCTGATCATGACTATATAACATCAACTTAATGTAAAATAGCTCGACTCTTCTTGCTGGACCCTCTATTAGGCTCTCTATAACTTAATTCGGGCCCCAGGACGGGTGGGAGTATATGGTTTACCTTACAGGAGCACGTATAGCATCGAGCGGTATAGTAGACCCTGTCAGCCAGGAGTCTTTACAACCTGCTGGTATAGACTTAACCTTGGATACCATAGTGGCGTTTGATGCACCTGGCATACTCTCCCCACGTGAGAGAATCATACCGAAGGGTATCCCACTTGAAATAAGCGAGGACAGTTACTATCACATAAGCCCCGGCGCCTATAGGATCAGATTCAGGGAGATAGTCTCGATACCCGAGTGGGGGATAGGGTTCTGCCTACCGCGCAGCAGCCTGTTACGGATGGGAGCCAGTCTACACTGCGCGGTATGGGATCCAGGATATAAGGGTAGAGGAGAAGCGCTGCTCGTAGTATATAATCCTTATGGAGTAAAACTAACAAGAGGAACCCGTATAGCACAACTAGTGATTGCCAGACTAGAAAGCCTGCCAACAGACAAGTATCGCGGCGCTTTTTGGGGAGAGGGTCTGACGTGAATTAAATAGCTGATTCCTGTAATGCCGGTTTTGTCCGCATTATTGGAACATAGTCTCTATAATCTATACATTGAATTTTATGGTTAAGGTAATATCTGGTATAATGAACCTCAAGTGGTATGTCGGTAGAGACAATGAGCCTACATCTTTTTAAACCATGGCTAGCGACACTTCGATAATAGAGGTTTTGGAGGGAGCATGGGAGGCATGAA
>WAQN01000117.1 GCA_015520195.1 Desulfurococcales archaeon
ATACCAATATTATATTAGGCTCTATATTATATCAGGCAGAGTGGAGTGAGGGCATATGGGCTCCACGGACGTAGTTGTCAAGATAAGCGGTAAACTACTCAGCATGCCCAACCCAAGATACCTCGCTAAACTAAAGAATTCGATTATAGAAGTTGAAGATAGAGGGTATAGGCTAATTATCGTAGTTGGAGGAGGAGCCGTAGCAAGGGAGTATATTAATGTTGCACGCGCATTAGGTGTTAGAGAGTCACTTCTAGACATTATAGGTATTGAGGGGTCGCGCATGAATGCAGTTCTACTGGCGACCCTACTATACCCTAAATCCAGTATTCAAATACCCAGGAGCATTGAGGAGGTCCTAGACAAGTATTCTCGTGGCCTTATACCTGTAGTTGGAGGGTTCCAGCCAGGGCAGAGCACCAATGCAGTAGCATGCGCTATAGCAGATGCTATAGGTGCCGGGTTAATAGTTAACATGTTGTCAGACATAGACGGGGTCTACTCCGCCACACCTGGAGATGAGAGAGCAGTCAAACTAGATAGGCTCTCCTATGACGATATGGAGAAATTAATATATAAATACTCGCAGAGTGCTGGAGGCTATAGTCTATTTGATAAAGTAGCCTTAGGTATAATCAGGAGAGCCAAGATTCCGGTTGTATTCATTGACGGAAGAGATCCGAGCCTATTGTTGAAAGCCGTTGAGGATCCTGAGAGTGTTGGAAGTTTAATGACTGCCTAGGAAAATCTATTGCTACTGAGAGGTCTCATGCTTCATCACTATTAATCGTTATTGTTCTTTTAGAGCCTCAACTAGACCCCATATGGTGCCGTAATAGAACATCTTAGATACAACGGGGTTATCTGAGCTATACGCTCTTGATGCTGTAGGAGACTTATTGGCTACATACTCAGCTACTCTATCGGGATCCGTTATACCCTCGGCCAGAGCCTCCTTAACAGCAGTAATCCATCTCTCAATCTCGCCTAGATGCTTTTCCAAGTATATGTGACCGTTGTCTACACTTCCAAAATGACCTGGCACAACTGTTTTTGGCTTCTTTTCAATCATTCTCTTAACACTCCTTATGTATGCATCTGGCTTAAATGGTGGGGGTGTACTGGGGAGCTCTATCCTTTCACCCTCAATTTCAACTACTATCCCGGCAGAGTCGCCTATAAACATCAGGTCTAGCGGTTCTATGCTAATGCTCATGTGGTGGCTAGCATGGCCGGGGGTGTGTAGAAAGACAAGCCTGAAATCGCCTATATTGATTGTTTCTCCATCAGATATCGGAATCACATTCTCATCTCTAATAGGCTCTGGTTTCCCATATATGTCAGCGACCTCTCCTAATATGGCTTTAGAAGCTTCCCAAAGCCTTGAGGGATTAATCATATGCCTTGCACCACGAGGGTGAACAAGGACCTTAGCATCAGGATAACGTTTAACAAGACTTCCAGCACCGCCAGCATGGTCTAGGTGGATGTGAGTTAACACTATATAATCTAGCTTAATCCCCTCACGGTCTAGGTATCCAATGATTCTATCAACCGTGTTCCTAGGGCCAGTATCAACTAGAATAACACTATCACCTAGAACAAGGAGATATGATGCAATAAGCCTCTCCCCCCATGGTGTTACATCTAAGATCTTAAATTCATACCTCAAGGCTCACACCTTAACTTTATAATTCCCATTTAGCTATTCATGCATGCTTAAGTCCAGTTTCCACATATATTCATAAGGCGATTAATAAGCGTGGAAAATAGAGCGTAATTACTCTAAGAGTTACTATTTTTCTTTAATTAAGCTTAGGTGATCTAAGAGGTAGAACGGTGTAATCGCATAGTTAGTCTTAACTATTCATAACAAGAACTAATTATATAGACGGTAGAGATTAGAGTGCCATGGGGTGAATTAAGCTATGAACACAGCATATATAGTGGCGACTATATTAGTCGTGGTGATAGTAGGTGGCGTATTAGCTTATACAATGTACCGTGGGGATAACACAGGAGAGAAGGCAGACAGGGATATTTCTAGAATTAATGCGACGACTGAAACCATAACTAAAACAATAGAGGATAATCAGAAAACGACTACAATAGAATCTAAAACAATCAAAACGACCAAGAAGTCAGTGACAACTCAACCACAAATAGCAGAGGAAGAAACTACAGAGACAAAGTCCAAGCCGACAATGCAACACACAACTACGACACTCGTAGAGAATAAGACTAAGAATGAAAGCAGTGGAGAAGCTACTCAAACGATAATAGTACCCATAATGACTTCAAGCCCCCAGAAGCCAAAAGCCCAAGGAACCTCCAACACGTATATCGTAGATGAGGTAGTGAAGGGTAGTAGAGGATGGATAGCTATAAACGCGTTAAAAATAGATGTAATAAATAAGACAGATGAAGGAATAAAATTGAATATAACAATAAAGATGACACTACCAAATCCATGTTGGAAGATCAAGACAGATTGGTCAACAGTGTCGAAAGATAAGTCAGAGCCAATAATTGAGATAAGGATGTCATTAAGCCACGATCCAGGGAAGATGTGCATTCAAGTCATAAAAGAGGATATGATAACAATAAGTATAGATAAGCCTTTACAATCTAAACCCAGCAAAATAATGATAATAATAGAATACATAGGAGACGAGAAGATAGATAAGCAGATAACAGTCGATTTACGATAGAATTAAAGACGTTTTGATTTATGCCTTCACTATTTAATTATATGTGGAACTGATTATACATGACTTATATAGTCTTAGCATAATTTTCCTCTAATAGAACCTATAGTAAGATGGTGATTGAGATGGTCCAGGAGAAGGTGAATTCTTGCATGAACGATTACGAGTATAACGAGTTGCTGGATAACATGATCAGCCTTGTGCTTAAACTTCTATCTTCAAGCAGTAATGCCACTATAGAGTTATTAGATAGGGGCTTAGAAACGGCTTCATGTATTTCAACTGTAGGCGTGATCGATGCTCCTGAAGATGTTAAATTCAAGGATATAATAAAGCTGCTATCCGACCCCAACGTTAAACGCGGTATATATGTATTGCTGAGCTTCATAAAGAGCATTGGTGAGTGCTATAGACCTCCAGATAAGGTATAATAGAACTGGTTTCCCACAGCTTTCCTTTGGGTCTATACTATGCAGGAGCAATACTATGAGATCTTAGTAGTCCCAGTCGCTTCTCTACTTAAATGGGATGACTATAATAAAGTGTCGTATATTTGCAGTAGCAGTGAATGTGCTAAGGATGTAACGATCGGCATTGAACAGATGCTTCCAAAATCAAGTGATGTGATCCTAATAATAGTAGCAGGCCTTTATGGAGTAGAGCAATTCTATGATGATGAATTCTATGAAGACTTAGGCGAGGTTTTAGTAGAGCTAGCTGGTGTACTTGAAAACAGTAATTATAAGGGATATATTACAGTGTATGGATCTAAGGATAACAACTTAAAGGATGATTTCATGCCAAGGAAATTGAATCCTTTGATGAAGAAGCCAGGTAGATTTATGGAGCTTAGATGGCTAGTCGTTCCCTTAGTAGTCTTGGGTTCTGGGGAGTTGATAGATGAATTTATCAGGAGCTTAATGGACGAAGATAATGAGGACACAGATGCACTCGCCGATGCTATAAAGAAGCATCTCGGACACAAGAATGTTTACATACTTCCCCCAATGCCTGTTGATGAAGGGTTAGAGGCTATAATTGAAGTACAAGAAGCCATAACAGGGTTCCTATCTCAAAATGTGAATACTAATTAAAATCTATTGGTTTAATGATGTAGGCTTTGATTGAATTCTAGATCTTCCAGCTACTCAGATACTCCACCTGCTCCTTGGTCAACTCATCTATACTTATACCCATAGTTTCTAGCTTTAACCTAGCTATTAGAGAGTCCTGTTCTTTGGGTACCCTATAGACCTTGGGTTCAAGCTTACCCTTGTTATCGATTAAGTACTTAATTGATAGGGCTTGGTTGGAGAAGCTCATATCCATAACCTCACTTGGATGTCCTTCAGCAGCGACTAGGTTAACAAGTCTCCCCTCTGCTAGGAGGTATAGTCTCCTTCCATCGGCTAACCTATACTCCTCCACATTGTCCCTAATTCTCCTCTTAGATACTGATATATCCTCTAAATCCCTTATATTCACCTCTACATTGAAGTGACCAGCATTTGCCAGTATAGCGCCATCTTTCATCTTATCCATATGCCTCCTAACTATTACATTCTTGTTACCAGTAGCAGTTACGAATATGTCACCTATAGCTGCGGCCTCGTCCATGCTCATCACCTCAAATCCGTCCATTACGGCTTCAAGAGCGCGTATCGGATCCACCTCAGTGACTATAACCCGTGCTCCCATGCCTCTGAACCTATTAGCGATACCCCTTCCGACCCATCCATATCCTGCTACGACCACTCTTTTACCAGCTATTAATATATTAGTAGCCCTTAATATTCCATCCACAGTACTTTGCCCTGTGCCATATCTATTATCAAACAGGAACTTAGTCAAGGCATCATTTACCGCTATAATAGGATACAGAAGCCTCCCCTCCCTCTCCAACGCTCTAAGCCTGATCACGCCAGTTGTAGTCTCCTCGGTACCTCCAATGATCCTTCCTCCGAGCTCAGGGAATTCACTGTGTATCATAGCATGTAGATCTCCTCCATCATCGACAACGACATCAGGCTCTGCCATTGCAACTCTCCTGATAGCCCAAAAGTATTCCTCACTACTCATCCCTCTCCATGCGAATACGCGTATACCATTTTCGACTAAAGCAGCTGCGACATCGTCTTGGGTTGAGAGGGGGTTACTTGCTGCTAGGTAAACATCAGCGCCCCACTCCTTTAGTGTCTTAACTAAAACAGCTGTTTCCTTGGTTACATGGAGTACAGCTGATACCTTAACATCCTTGAGGGGCTTCTTGTCGGAGTACTCTCTCCTTAGCCTAACTAATACTGGCATGTGGGACTCTGCCCATCTAATCTTAACTTCTCCATCCTTGGCTAGATCGGGATCCTTTATCTTATATTCGCTGGTCAATCGCTATTCACCTTGTGGAATAGGAGGTTTAATTTTAGGGGAAATAAACGGTTATTATCGTGTTATTAATGCGTGCTATGCCAGTGGTTTCCCCATTGGGGTCTCCAGTTTAATTATAAGCCTCTCCGGTGCAGTCATCGCGTAGTGTAATACCTTGTAAGCTCCTTTACGTGATAGGAATCTATTATTGACGCCGCAGTAGGGTGAAAAGACGCATTTAGGGCATCCGTCTTCGCAATCACACTTCACTAGTATATTTTCTGCTATGTCGTGTATGCGCTCCATTCTCTCGAACACGAGCCTTGAAGCTCCATTACCTCCTGGAGTTGAGTCATATATAACTATGTGGCCTGTGGGGTAACTAACCCCGCCTAAATCCGTGTCACTGGCTCCTACTACTGGTTTTGATGCAGATATGATTGCATGCTCTAGTGCGTGGTAAGAGCTCAACAACATGACGTTATCTGTTATGCCTGGATTAGGGTACCTTACAGCCACCCCTTTTGTCCAGTAATCCCAGGAGATCGGCTCATCGTATATAACCTCAGATAAAGTAGTCCCAGTATACTCCTCTTTTACAACGTATCCTTCAACCCTCACGATCAGTTTAACATCTCCATATACAAGGCGTAGGGGGCCTAGAACTCTCTCGTCTAAGGGGTATATTGATGCTACATCTATCGTGTATAATGGTTTAGTATAAAAACTCACGTCACCGCCGACTCTTCTAACATCGGCTCTAAGAGCTGTTACGTCGAGTTTTAACGAAAGGTATGTTTTGCCTGCATGGTAATATATGGCGCCTGGATATAGGTCATAGAGGGCTAGAGGCATTTCCCTCCTACCAATCTCTTTTTTACCCTCAAATATCTTGACCTGTGGGCCCGCTGACCTAAGACTCCCATGTGCTTCTAGGAAGCTCCTAGCCCTACTCCAGTTCGGGTATACTCTATTACCAGCGAGCTTGATTATATCCATAGCTTCTAGCTCTTCAATAACGCTTCTTAGCTCCTGCAATATGTCAGCTAACCTCAAGAAACGACACCTACATACTATAAATAATGTTTAATATATTAAAAATATAATTATTTATAGTTATTCATTGCCTCTGCGAATTCCTCCAGCCTACTCCAGGGCTCTTTAGCCTTCATAATCGCACTAGCCACTAGTATACCCTTAGACCCTAGTTCTAGAGAACGTATTGCATCTTGAGGTGTTGATATGCCAGCTCCAGCCAGCAATGGTATGTTTGGGTTAACCTTTCTTAGCGAGTCTAAGGCTCTGGTTATGACTTCAGGTTTAGCTTTAGACACTGGTATACCAGTGCCTATAAGCTCCGGAGGCTCTACAGCTATTATATCCGGGTTCAAATGGGCTATACCAGCTACCTCTTCTGGAGTATCTCCGCATGCCAGCGTCTTTAACTCTAAAGCCCTAGCTTTTTCAATAACCCTGTGAAGGTGCCTATATGTGACTTTATGCTCGCTGTGATTCACCATTACACCCTTAATACCCTCATGGGAGAGCGCCTCTACAGGCATGTATCCCGTGTATGCTCCATAACCTATGCTATCGGCGTGTTGAATGTATGTGTTGTCATGTATCTCAGCGATACTGCTGGCATTAACTAGGGGGGCTACTAGTATTACCTCGACTCCATTATACCTGCTAGATATAACCGACGCTCTTCTAGCCAACTCCCTTGCCTTCTGGCCAAAGGCTGATTCATAAACCTTCATGTTGACTGCAAGTATATATTTCATGTCATGCACCTTGTCCCACTAATCGTGGACCTCCTCTGAACCTTCCGCTTTCACAACAGGTTTGTACCCTAACTCGAATGGCTTGAATCTGGTCTTCAACTTTTCTAGTACCTGGGGTAGTGTCGTGTACTCCATCTCCTCCGGCCCGAGTCTATGTGGCATAAATGGCCCATGCCTCCTCATATAATCTGTTATAACTTGAGCCAGCCTCCTGGTCTCATCAAATGCTGGGTCATCAAATAAGTCAGCTGGGCCTATCAACTCGCCATTCTTGATCTGGAATCCAAGCCCTATCACCCTAGGTGGTCCATCAAATCTAGTAACCTTTGAGTCTCTGAGGCCAACTGGCATTAATGGTCCATGATGGCTACCCCTCATCCATCCAGCTACTAGATGTGGGAAGCTGAATGCCTCTAGGATCTCGCCCACCGCTGGGAAACCGCTCTGTGCCCTAACTATCATTACTGGATCGTCCTTTCCAACATATCTACCAGCTATTAGACTAAGCCTCTCGCTGCTGACGACAGCTGCTATTTCCCTATCGCTTTTCCTGTATATCCTCTTTATTATATACCTGGCCGGTGTGCCTATTAGGGCTAGTATATCGTACATCTCCTCCGGAGCCTTCATCTCCACAACCATGCCCTCGTATACGTCGAGTATCTCATATATGTAGCCGTCATGCATTCTAGGATCGATGACTAGGCCTGCTGTGTTGAATGGATCAGCGAATATCTTGAATAGGGGTAGATTGAATGCGCCTGGCTCGGTTTTATCAGCCATAAATATTACAACAGGTTCTGAGGGCCTCTCCACGAATTCCATCTCAGCCACTCCAGGCCCCATGCCCCTAATGTTACCGCTGAAGGCATCGCTTAACAGGTCCTGGCCAGCCGCATATAATCCCAGCTCCTTAGCTACCTTAGTCGCCTCCTGGAACGCCTTCCACGCTAACTCATGTATTTCAGGATTATCCACTCCCTTATAGTGAGTCATTATGAGCTGGAGGTCGTCTCCAGCGTGTGTTATATAAAAGCTCTTAATAGTCCCCTTCTTCTTTGCGTCAGCTAGCACTCTGCTCGCAGCAAGTATAGTGTCTGGATGTACTTTATGGTGCCCTGCCAGGCTTCCTATATCAGCCTTTATAACACTTATAGTCACCTTCTCCTGCCTACTCAAGCTGCTTTCACCTTGCCTCCAAGACTAGCTCTATATATTATATGGTTATACTGTAGCTTATAATAAATAATTACGATTACGCCTAAATCAGGCTGAGATTCTTAACTTTATTAATATACTAGGTTAAAATAAGTTTGAGCGTGATCATACATTTATTGGCGTGGGTGTAGCCTCTAAACTTATTTCTAAGACCTTATCTATAAGTATTGATGACACCGCTATACTTACGCCAGATATTATTGCTAGGATAGCTGCATAATAGTAGAAGGAGTGGGAGTGTCCGGGGGACACCCTGGTTACAGCCATCCCGTTTAAGACTGTTAGTAGTATTGACAGGATGAGAGAGGCATTAACTAGTATTGGTGCATCAAGTGCTTTGAAGGGGAATATCTCGCTTAAGCCCGGAGGTGACTCCTCCATGAGTTGAGCCAGTATAGTTGAGAATGCTATCATTAGTTTTGTAACGAACACAAGTATTATTATTGTAGCTGCATGCATTATATAAAGAGTGGACTCGAATGTTTTAGACACTTGAAGACGTTGCTTTCTGAGCCTCAGCATTTCATTGTGGTGATCCGAGATCATAGCTCCTATCCTCTCTATATCTCCACCGTGTTCAACAGTATCTATGAAGATCTTCACTCCTCTTCTCGTGAGCTCACTCCCAGATTCGGCGGCAAAAACCTCCCATGCAACTTGTGGGTCTACGCCGTTAGATAATCTAGCATACAGCCTTAGCAGGGGTTTCTTTAGCTTGCCGATCTGGCTTATCAATAGGGGTTCTAGGGCTTTGACCATGTTTGGTATTGTTGCTAAATGTGCTCCGAAGCTTCTTATAAATACGGGGAAGAACTCGTCTATGTTACTGATGACACCTTCAATTCTCTTCATTATAATCCCTATAGGTAGCAGTATTACTCCAACTATGACCATTATTAATGCTATATTGTTAAATGTGGGTTCTCTGGTTAGTGCTAAGAGTCCTGCTATGGCAAGTGATAGCATAAGGCTTGCTATTCCAGCTATCTTTAGTAGCTTATACCTGGGAAGCTCGGGGTCACCGTGGTATTCGAAGGGTTCCTTATTAACTAGTATGTATAATAATATTAATATGAATACTAGAGTGACTCCAACCCCTATATATGAGGTTATTATTATAGAGACGTTGCCGCCGAAGAAGAATGCCATGAGCATAAAGGTTACTAATACGAATATAAGTGAACCCATCATGGTGACGTATATCCCCATGAATACTCTGGCAGTGTTAATTGTCCTTGCATACATGTTTATGTACTCGCTCGTGAGCGTCCTATACTCTATGTCGAGGAATGACTCTATGTCCTCTCCTACAGCCAGTACACCCGACATCCGCGAAAATATGTTTCTTAGAACTAGATTCTCTATTTTCTCGCCAATTAACCTGACTGCTTGTGAGAAGCTATATCCCCACTCTTTGCCGAGAAGATATACTCTTTTAAATATTCTATAATATTTTGGATATGAACGTGGATCTTCTGATATCACTTTGAATAGTGATGAAATAGGAGGTTTTCCTGTAGCGACGCTTCTCATATGAAGGAATATATATAGCATGTCGATGTCCACAGTTATGATCCTTCTTTTAATTAATGGTCTTATAACGCCTATTATGTAGGGTGCTGTTGCTGCACCCGTCGCTACTAGGTATAGTAGTGGCGGTGATAGTATCTGGGTTGATGCTAGTATTAACGCTATGGCTAGTGCTGTTGATACTGCTATTCTCTTCCCTATCGGTAGTTCCGTTATTAACCCGGTTGTGTTCTTCATAGCATACTCGCCTCCTTATGCTTTCATAGTAGGGTGTCGTTGAGTAGTCTTTTGAGGGCCTCTTCCACCCCTAAACTATATGCTTTGACTATGGCCTTGTATACGTCAAAGTAGTCGAAGATCTTCTTGTCTACCAGGGTTTGCAGGAATCTTCTCCTGAGCTCTAATTCTTCATAGATTTCTGAGATCCTGGTTCTAGGTAAGCCTCTCATGACGGCTATTTTTTCCTCTAATAGGTAGCTTGCCCCCCTTCCTGAGAATATGAATTGATCCTTAACGGGGTCCCATGTGAATGAAGGGACAGCAGCTATAGCCCCTGAATCGGGGTCATAGCCTATGATTTCATTTATACTTATAACGCGTCTAGCGGGGAATCCTTTGACGTATACCGCGCTCTGGAACCATGCGATATTCAGGCTATCGATGTTGGTCTTAGGGACATTTATTGGATGGTTGGTTAGCCTCTGTATTAGCCTCTCAAGGTTTGCTGCGTGGAATGTAGCCATGACGGGGTGTCCGGTTTGCATGGCCTGAAATGCTATGTTACCTTCAGCTCCTCTTATCTCGCCTACTATTATATAGTTAGGTCTTTGTCTTAGAGCGGCTCTTAGTAGGTCGAACATTGTGACGCTGCTCTCTTTTTTACCCGTGTCTCTGGTGAGCTCTCGGGTCCAGTTGGGGTGGGGGAGTACTACTTCGGCTGTGTCTTCTATTGTTACTATTTTAGCGGTTGGCCTTATGAATACTGATATGGCGTTGAGTGATGTCGTCTTACCACTAGCAGTCTCTCCGCATACGAATACGCTCATTCC
>WAQN01000118.1 GCA_015520195.1 Desulfurococcales archaeon
ACAGATATTTAATTGATAATATGGTGATATTAGTCCCACTTTAAGTAATCATTATTCATTACTTAAAGATTTAATTCTATTGCCAAGTTATTGTTTATTTAACCCCTTTATTCCCTCGGTTATGCATTAAATACAAAGGGCAGATAGGATGGAATTAGTAGAGACTGGATGGAAGATGCTAAAAGCTATGCCTCCAATGGCATCATGGAAGATACTACACAACATTCCATACCCACTATTAGATGTACTGGTTACTATCAACTTTAACATGAGACCTAGAACACCTTTACTTGAAACAGAATTCCTAGGATACAGGTTGAGTAACCCAATTGGTATAGCTGCCGGGTTAGATAAGGACGGCTCGCTGGTCAGAATCCTTCAATTGACTGGTGCTGGTTTTCATGTTATAGGGAGTGTTCTACCACATAGATTTGAGGGAGTAGAGCCAAAGCTCTTATTGAGGCTGCCTAGTGGGACTCTCAATAGGCTGGGGCTACCTAGTCCTGGACCCCTTCCTGTCATAAAGAGGCTCATAAGAACTAATAGGTATGTGAAGATGCCTGTAGTTGTGAGTATAGCATCTTTGACCTTGAAAGGTTTTGGCTATGTGTATAGGCTAGTGAAGCATATAGCTAGCTGGGTCGAGTTAAATATAAGTTGTCCAAATATAGAGAGACATGGGAGCTTTGAGGATCCGGAATATGTAACTAGCATATGTACTTACATGAAGCCTTTAGATAAACCTGTTCTCTTGAAGATACCAAGAACTGTCGAATCAAGAATGATAAAGCAGTATATCGATGCTGCATTAGACTGTGGTTTTAAAGGCATAGTTGCAGCTAATACCTTAAAAGTTAAGTTGGGGCCATACAATGCCGGATACGGAGGCTCCTGGCTTTTTAAGTCTACTATACGCATGGTAAGGCTCATTCGTAGATATGCTCCAGACGAGTTCAAGATCGTTGCTTCAGGCGGTATCGATAGTGGACTGAAAGCATATAAGGTGTTAAAGGAAGGTGCTGATCTAGTTGAGGTTTTAAGTGTACTAGTAAATAGAGGGCCAAGAGCCCTAGTCAATATAATAGGTGAGTTATATAAGATAACCTCAAAGCGTGGTCCCCCAAGAAAAGAATACTCACTGCATCATATAGAGAGCAGAGGCCTAATCCACAAAACTCGGCCCATCTGAGTAATAAATTACGTTATGGTGATATGTTAACTTTGAGTGGAGCATGCGGTACAGATCTAAGATATGATATAGGGCTCCTTGAGTCACTAGAGCCACTAGTATATGACACATGCAGACTTGTTAGGTCGCTAACGAGACCCCCTGCGAGGATGTATATCAGGGTAAACACGCTTAAGGTTAGTGTTGAAGAGTATTTGGACATCGCCAGATCGCATGGCATAACTTTATATAGAGACGAAGAGATACCTGAGGCATTATGGCACCCTATTCATGGTCCCTTCAGCATTGAGGTTCACGATAAAATAGTAGTAGCTGATAAGAGGGCCTCTGAAGCAGTGATGCTGGGAAGCGACTTATACATGCCCGGCGTGCTATCCGCTAAGAACGTCGAGGCAGGGGATCTAGTGACGATAGTTGCACCCAATGGCATCCCTGTAGCTTCTGGAAGGGCTGTCACCTCTCTGCGCCATGGCAGACTTTTTAGTAGAGGAATCGCTGTTAAGGTTGAGGAATCAATGTACAAGGCGATCAGGACACAGAATCTTCCAGGGTATGAGGAGGGACTAGTGTATGGGCAAAGCCTACCATCTATGTATGTAGCACGTATACTAGACCCGAAGCCAGGCGAGCTTATAGTCGACATGACTGCGGCACCCGGAGGTAAGGTTAGCCACATAGCGCAGTTAGCTGGACCTGATGCAAGCATTCTAGCTGTAGACAGGAAAAGTAAGGTTGAGAGACTCCGCCTGGTTCTTAAAAGGTTAGGGCTAAACTGGGTTAACGTGGTTTCAGGGGATTCAAGGTATTTAAGCAGGGATATGCCTAAGCTG
>WAQN01000119.1 GCA_015520195.1 Desulfurococcales archaeon
GTATATTCATTTATCGTATTAATTTTAACCATTAGTTGCATGCACTCGCCTATTTGGTATTCTGACTTTTATTTTATGTTTTCCTGATATTGTGTCCCATTCTCTCTTGTTTAATATGCATCCTGGGTCTGGTGCTAGTGGGTCTTCGTAGTACGCATATGCTCTGGCCCTACAACCTCCACATATGTACTTGTAGGGGCATCTCCCGCATATCCCTTTTAGTAGCTCCCTGTTTCTTAGCTTCTTGAAGAGCTCTGAGCCCTCCCATATCTTCATGAAGCTCTTCTCTCTGAGGCTGCCGACTTTTACGGGGAAGAATACGCATGGCGTTACATCGCCGTTTGGCTGTATTGCGGCGTATATCCTGCCTGCACCGCATCCGCCTATGAACTCGGCTAGCGCCTTCACTATCTTATCCTCTCCCAGGTAGAAGTGGGTTGGGGCTATCTCTCTTCCACCACTTAGTTGTAGTGCCACCCTGCCATACTGGGGTGCTGTGCTGGCAATCTCTATCCCCCTCCTCTTATGCTCCCTGTACAGGGTTCTCAGAACCTCCTCTCTCTCCTCGGGGTCTAGATCCATCCATGCATTCTCCTCTCCCCTTCCCACCGGAATGAAGTTGAAGAATATAACCCTCTTCACTCCTAGTGACTCCGCCAGGTCTAAGATGTCCCCGACCTCGTCAACATTAAACTTTGTTATGGTCACCGCCATAGAGTGATTCACTCCTAGTTTGACAGCGTTTTCTAGGGCCTTAACGGCGTGCTTCCACGCTCCGCTTACCCCGCGGAAGCGGTCATGCCTCTCAGGCTTAGAGCTGTCGAGTGATATCTCCACATACCTCAATCCAGCCTTCACTGCCCTCTTAAAGTACCCTATCCTGGAGAATGCTATTCCATTAGTGGCTACGGCAGTGTAGATGCCTCTATCCGATAACTCCCTGACTACTCTTAAGAAGTGGGGATGTATCGTTGGCTCCCCACCGCTCAAGGCTACAGCTGCTACCCCAGCTTTATCCAACTGGTCTACAACATCTAGTTTCTCTTCGAGTGTTAACTCGTCGGGAGTCGGCTTGTCTGCCCTCTGGTAACAGTGCATACACCTGAGGTTACACATGTTCGTGAAATTCCATACAATTAGGAATGGTGCTGGCAGCTTTTGAGGTACTGTGACACCGTAGTATGCAAGTCCCTTGAATACAAGTGTTATTCCCCTCCTAACTGCTGGGTCTGATAGAGCCTCTCTAGCCTTATCCATATCACCTTTGAGGAGCCATACTCCAGCCTTTATAGTAGACCTGATCAGCCATGTGATCATCCTAGTTGCTAGAGGACATGTAGTGGTCTCCCCTGCCAGCTGTGATAGTGCATGGTAAATTAATGCATCCCTCCTCTCGTAGTTGCCATATTTGCAGACTGCTTTCCTCGTTGACACCCTTAGCAGGTTCCTGGTAGCTGGATTCTCGAATAGCATTCTAAGACTCGTGAGTAGGGGGCCTAGTCCCCCTCTCTTATCAGTAATCTCCTCTGCGTCTAACCCGCTCATGCTCGGGTCACCTCCTTATCCCTCCATTGGATTGGATGAACCACCACGTCTGACAGGTATCTTACGAGCTCTCTACCGAGTATGCCTAGTAAGTCTCTGATCCTACCACTCTTTAGCTCCCTGAATATGAATGAAGTACGTAAGTAGAACTTTCTATACGCATATTTTAGCACCCTCTTAAGGTCCTCTCTAGTGAATTTGAAGCCCCTCATGACAGGCCTCATCGTTGTGTAGTGCTCCCAGTTCCAGTCCTCTATCAATCCATGTTCCTTAGCATAGTTGAACATAGGTGTCCCAGGGTAGGGGGTTAATATCGTGAACTGCGCGTAGTCAGGATCTAGCTCTACGGCGAAGTCTACGGTATTCTTCATGTCTTCAATAGTCTCCCATGGGAATCCTATTATGAATGAAGCTACTAGATGCCCTCCTACCTCCCTTCTCCACTCAAATACCCTCCTAACCTGGTCTAGTGTTATCCTTTTACCTATCTTATTCAACGTGTACTGACTGGCTGACTCTACTCCGACGTATATGGTTGTGCAGTTGTTGTCTACAAGCATCTTCATATAGTCTCTAGTCAAGTGGTCTACTCTAGCGCCACAGGCAAAGGGTATGTCTAGGCCTCTACTCTTCATCTCCTCTATAAACCCCTTCACGAACTTTCTGCTTATAACTAACTCGTCATCAGCGAATAACACGTACTTCACATTATACCTATCAGCCAAATACTCTATCTCACCTACAACATTCTCAGGGGACCTAAACCTAAGCATCCTCCTCCAGAAATAACTTGTAGTACAATAGGTGCATCCGTAAGGGCATCCCCTACTGGCCATTACGTGAGCTACTCTAATCGATTTGTTGAATAGAGTATACCTATCCATTGGTAGGAGGTGCCTTGCGGGCCATGGAAGGGAGTCCAGGTTCATTATGACTGGCCTTGGAGGTGTAACTACTACCCTACCTTCCCTATTCCTAAATGCAATCCCCTTTACACTCTTTAGCCTCTCGTGGTCAAAGCCATACTTGTCAATAGTGTTCGCTAGCTCAAGCATCGTATACTCCCCCTCGCCTAGGACGACTATATCAGCTCCCTCATTGAGCGCCTCTTCATACATGAAGGTTGGATGAGGGCCACCCACAACTATTGGAACGTCTGGTAGATAATCCCTGATCATCTTGATTGCATTGTACGCCTTAGGTGCGAGGGGAGTTAGCATTGATATTCCTATTATATCTGGACTCCAAGACCTCACCTCACTAATCCACCCATCTATACTGAGCCCTAGGGTGGGGGAATCGATTATCCTGACCTCATGACCCTCCTCCTCAAGGACTGCCGCTATAGATGCTAAGCCTAATGGCGGTGCCCTCACCCCCGTAATCCTGTATATCTCTAGCCTATGAACGTCCGGGGGAAGGCTCAGTAGGATTCTCAATTTACACACCACCCAATATAATATTATAATATTATGTAGGCCAGGAGCTTTGCTTGTTATTGTAGATCAATCAACGTGTTTAGCCATTTAAACCTGTAGATCAACTATTCCCTCTTTCAAGCGCATGCAACCTACGGATTATAGTTGATATCTTTAATAGATCCCCCTTTTCCCGTGGTGTGTATGGTAGGATCACTGATAGTACTGTCGAGTATTTATGTAGTTTGAAGATTTTTATGAGCTCGTCCTCCAAGTCACTATACCCTCTATTCCAGACTACATCTAATACTCCATTCAGTAGCCGATTAACAGTGTCTATAGAGTCTGACTGGGCCATTATGACGAGGATTCTCACTACATTAATGTATACATGCACGTGATCTGATATCCACCCGGTTACATATAGCCTGACACTATGAGTTCTCGGGGCATATGTGCAATGCATCCCCCTCCTCTTGATAATGTCGGAGTCAAGTTTATCTAGGGGTATGAGTATCCCTTCGTCATTTATCATGCACACAGTCTCCTTTATATGAAGTATTTTTATATTAAATGATACATCATGAAATTTATAGATAGGTATATTCTTCTCATCAAACCCCTCTAATGCCCTCCATAGACTCCTAATAGAATATTGAGTGTGACCCATACTATACAGCATACCCGTGGTTGCTAGGGGAGGATCCCTACACTGGAGCCCTAAGCGCAGGCATGCTGGGATCATAACCTTAGAGGCCTCTACGAGCATCTCCACCTGTAACGGCTTTAGTAATGCTCTACGCGTCAATCTAATTCGACCTAGAGGTCTTCTTCCACAAGGTTATATTAGGAGAGTAGGAAATTATTAATATTATATTATGACTGAATTATGACTCATAATATTATAGATAATAAATGTATTATCTAGATGCTAGAGATCTCAACTAAGCTAGGCTGGATTATGCTAGAGAAGAGGAGGGAGGATTATTAATGTCAGTATTTCCAAGGAAATTATTATAAACCATTAGGTAAATACATACTATTCCTGGCGATGATATGTATCCCTGGTCTGAGCAATGATGAGACACGAGCGTTATGAGCTGGCTTAGAGGTTAAGTAGGGTTTTGGATAAAATTAATGTCAGTATATGCACTTGATTATATAACATAAAACACAAATACTAAAATATGATTTTACAGTTATGCGGTCATAGTTATAGCTTGTCTTCCTGTGACGTTCTCGACATGGTATAGTATGTCTTCTGGTTTTATTGCCTCAGCTATCTTCTCTACCCTAGAGATGAAGCGGATTAGGAGTATCTTTGCTGGAGTGTATTTTATGCCTTTCATGTACACCCTAGATATTATATCTTTAGACCAGTATGCTGTATGCCTCATAACCTCCCTTAACAGCTCTGCATGCTCTATAGTCATCTTTATCGGTTTAAACCACCCCTCTCCCCTCAGCGATCCTAATGGGACAAAGAACATAGGTACTATTAGGCTCCTATATGGTCTTAGCTCCTCCACAAGCTCTATAGTCTTAACTACGTCATCCGGAGTTTCACCTGGCAACCCTAGGATTATGGTTCCAGCTGGTATGAATAGCTTCTCATGTAGTAGCTTGAAGGCTTCAACTACGACTTCAGGCCAGTCCTCTGGAGGATAGGGTGCTGATTTGCCAGGCATTATCCTCCTTGCAAGCCTCTTAGAGCCAGTCTCTATCCCCGTCTGGAACCCCATGTACTCCTGATTCTCGTCGAGTATAAGGTCTGCTAGTCTGCTCAGTAACTTGAATCTCTCCTCTCCATAGAGTATCGTGGCTAATGCTGCATGGCTCCATGTGAAATCCCTATAGTACCTCTTAACCAGCCTATGCAACCTCTCAAGAGCATCGACATTAGGAGTTACACCCCTGGCTCCATAGAGGGGTACATCATCGCTGTGGAGAACCCCACCCTTTACTCCGTTCGATGTATTTACCTTTAATTCAGCCTCTATCTTGGATAGTGGATAGTATCTTATCGCCTTATACGTCACGCTGCAAAAGCTGCATCCCCTGGGGCAGCCTCTCATGATCTCTATGAGTCCATTAACTGAGGCCCCTTTTATCACCGGGATCTCATCTAAACCAGGCACATCCCTAGGGCCTACTAGTATGTATCGTGGAGTCTTCCTCCCTTCAGCTATTGCTCTAGCCAGGTCTACTATAACCCTGTCAGCCTCACCCTCAACTATAGTGTCCACCATAAACTTTTCAAGGTATGTAGGAGAGTAGAGCCATTGCCAGGCCGCTGGTCCACCCACAACTATCTTTAGCTTCGGGTTATACTTCCTCTTATAATAGGCTACCGTCTCTATAAACGACAGGAAGCTCTTTCTATTTAACGGTTCCTTGCCAGTTAGCATCCAGTACTCGATGCTTGGCGAGTTTAAAGCGAAATAGTCGTGATGACCTATCAAAACAGCCTTGGCAGCTGTTATGTACTTCTTGACGTAATCGGGATCTATCACTTCGGCGGAGAATCCAGCATCTTGTAGGGCTGCTTCAATCTTCCTTAACCCGTAAGGTGCCTGTCTTGGCCTACCCCACTCATCAACAGGAACTTTTGGAGCGGCTATCCACCTCCACAGGTTCTCTGGCATGCCTATTGGTGGAGATGTAGTCATGAAGCCTAGGAATTCCTTGCCCCTGTGATTCGTCATCATACTCCTATCAGTTGTTATTATGAAGTCTACCTTCCTCAACCACCCTCACCTTCCTTAAGGGGTTTAACTATTATAGGTTCTACACCTACCGCATCCACTGAATCCTCAATTACCGTTAGTGATATGAATATGAATGTTGAGTGTATCCTCTTTATAATATTTAAGCAATCCACGAATCTCCCCTTAGGTACTTTGACTAGAAACCTCGTCCCTTTCTCCTTTAGCAGGTTATGAAACACGTCTACTACATCTCTGGGGTTTATATTGCAATCTGTAATCGTGACTTCATAGTCGTGGTGTAGCACGCTCGCTACATCTTGTGGCATCACTGTTACACCTCCCTAGTTTCTGGACCTCTTCAAAGATAACATTTATGTTTCCAGGACCGAAAAACCTTTCTTTAAATAACCCCTATATCGGGGTTATATCATGTTACTAAATGATTCACAGTTCAATTATTAAATTATTAAAGTGAATTCTATTATTAATAATTGTAGTGAATAGATTGAGGAAAAGAACTAAAGATCATTATAGTCGAGTGGTCCAGCTTAATACATTAGGCCCATTAATTTAGTTAGACGTGATAATACGATCTAGTGATACACGACTAACGTTTCCAATTTACTCTACGCAAATAAATATCTCCAGTAAAGGAAGCCCTTAGGCAATATATGATGAGGGAGTAATCTCCTTTGTCTATGGAGTCAAGATTTTTATCCTCCTGTAGCCCACTATTTAGACTTGTTTCAGAGGACACATAAGTCTTAAAAGGGTGTAGTCTATGGCCAAGGAGCTAATAGTTATAGCTCTAGGCGGGAATGCGTTTATACAGAAGGATCAGAAGCCTACAATAGAGAATCAGTGGACCAATACATATGCAGCGGCAAGCCAGATAGTCGAAATGGTTGCTCGTGGTTATAGGGTCGTTGTTACACACGGCAACGGACCGCAAGTTGGTAATGTATTAGAGTGGATGGAGGCTCTAAAGGAGAGGATCCCGCCATTGACGATGGATGTGGCTACAGCAATGACTCAGGGTTGGCTGGGCTACATGCTTCAGCAGGCTATAGGTAATGAACTTGAGAGGCGTGGATATCCTAGGAAGGTTGTAGCTATAATTAACCAGGTGGAGGTTTCCCCGGATGATCCAGCCTTCAGAGAACCCACCAAGTACATAGGCCCCTACTATACGGATGAGAGGGTTGTCCAGAGGCTCATACACGAGAAGGGCTGGGCTATGAAGAGGGATCCACGTGGTGGCTGGAGGAGGGTAGTGCCTAGCCCAGATCCCATATCTAATGTAGAGATAGACGTCGTCAGGAAGCTAGTTGAGGAGGGATTCATAGTCATAGCCAGCGGCGGTGGAGGAGTCCCCGTGGTCAGAGAGAATGGAGGGTTGAGGGGGATTGAAGCAGTTATAGACAAGGATCTAGCGGGAGAAAAGCTGGCCACAAGCATAGGCGCTGACAGACTTATAATACTCACAGACGTTGAGGGGGTATACCTAGACTATGATAAGCCCAGCAGGAGGCTATTAAGGAGGTTAACCCTAAGTGAGGCAGAAGACCTCTACTTCAATAAGAAGGCATTCCCGCCTGGAAGCATGGGGCCTAAGGTCCTTGCTTGCATCAGATTCCTACGCAATGGCGGTAGAATAGCCGCTATAGGCCACCTCTATAGAGCAATAGATGTATTAGAGGGTAAGAGCGGGACTACAATAACGATTTAACCCACCCTTTAATGCCAATGCTAATGAAATATCTAGCTCATAACCTCAATAGCAACCCATAAGACGATACCAGCTCTTCTCTACAAAGAATTAATCTTATCACTATAACTCTAAGACTTATACTTTTGCCATTTCCTGACCCTCCATGTTATCAGGTGAGCATTGGTTATTTTAGTGACATAGTGGTTATTCTAGAACTTATACACTCACTATTTCCTTTAAGATGCCGAGGATAGACGAGATTATGAGAATTATATATAGTAATTAGCGGAGAGGGTGAAGGGAGGTTTGTATGGAATCTTCCATTATATAGTCTAGAGT
>WAQN01000120.1 GCA_015520195.1 Desulfurococcales archaeon
GATCCTGCACTGCAACCTATCACCACTATGCAGCGCAGCTATCGGCAAGGGAATAGAGGGGATAACTCGCTGGCAGAGACCAAAGCCCCCGGTAAACCTCGAAAGAACAATCAACGACCTAAGGCATATACTCAGAAAAGAGGGAGAGAAGGCTATAGAAGAGGCCATACTCAACATAATCGAGAGATACACCACGTCAAAGGAGCACATATACAAACTAATGGGGACACAGTAACCCAATAACACCCGGGCCTATATACCGCTTAGGGGGACACACTTAAGTATCACGCAATAGAAGTCCCCGTGCTATAAATATCATTATTGCGTAAGCGAATAGCAAAGGCATTCCCGTACCCGCAACATATAAAACTTCTGTATACATCAAGTTTTACATGGTGTATACATATTGTCTGACGTCATATCAGTTAGGATACCGAGAGAGCTTAAGGAGAAGATGAGAAAGTACAGCGTTGATTGGAGTAGAGAGATTAGGGAGTTTCTCGAGGAACGTATTAGGGCCCTCGAGTTCATTGAGATGCTAGACGGCATCGAGGAGAGGGCTAGGAAGCGGAGAACGAGGGTAGACTCGGCAAGGCTCATTAGGGAGGCGAGGGAGGAGCGTTGATAGTATTGGATGCATCCTTCCTGGTAAAGCTTGTACTCGAGGAGAACGGCTCGGAGAATGCACGCAACCTGGCACGCTCATGGGCTAAGGGCGGAGAGACCCTGGCAACAATAGACCTGGCGCTCCCCGAGGCCTTGAACGCTATATGGAAACACAGCCTAAGAATAGGCGACCTGGAGCGAGACGAGGCAATCAATAGTGCAAGGGATCTCCTAAGGATATGGGCAACGCTAAGAGTGTATCCCTCAAAGGAGATAGCGGAAGAAGCTTTTAAACTAGCACTAGAAGAGGACATAACCGTATATGACGCACTCTACATACAACTTGCCAAATCCCTAAGGGCTGGGCTAGCCACATTCGATGAGAAGCTATCTAAAATCGCTGCGAATCACGGAATAACAACGTACCCCCTAAAGCCCATATAGGTATGTACTGGTACCTGATCGGCCAGCATCAAGCGTACCATATAGTAAGCGGGTACCCCCTCAACTAGCCCCGACGGAATATATTCTATGAACGAAGGGCCTACCCGTTTACCAGAAGAGGGAGGCGATGTAGTTATATATGGTGATCCTACCTGCCTGGTAGTATCACAAGGAATGCTGAATATTTTCCTCCATCGATTCTCTCACTAGGTTCGGTTATGATGTTTTCCGCTATTAATTCATCGAGCGCTTGCCCAAATACGAGATGATATACCTGGTTGAAGGCTTCTTCTAGTGGTATACCGTTCCTGGCTGGCGAGGTTTTCCCGTAAACCTCTCTTATCCTGTGAAGCTTCACCCTGAATCTAGCAGCTATGTCTTTTACCAGCATTCTAGAGGTATCCTTAACTGTTTCGTAGTCTTCCACCGTTAACACTGGTATAGCTAGCCTCCAGTTACTCCGATCTGTCAGCCTTGCATAGTTTATGGAGAGTAGTAGGGATAGGTCTACTGCGAGGGTCAAACTATCTATGCCTAGCTCCTTCTGTAGCTCCCTGAAACTAAGATCCCTTTCTACTAGAGCCTCCAGTATGCCTCCTATCTCAACCATCTTAGATACTATCGTATCTAGATTCACGCCCTGCACGTACCACAGCCATGCAAGATCAGGGAAGGCAATCCTCGGCCCGGCAGGCGGTAGTTTGCCGTGGGTATTAAACCAGTATTTACCGAAGGCGCTGTGGTGGCCCCATGTCCAGGCCCCTCTAAGATTAAGGAAACCCGCTTCAAAACCCGCGAAGATGTAGTTGCCTTCCCCTGGCATCCTCTTGGATTTGACTATAAGCCCCTCCTCGGAGAGTACATCTAGTCCCTCATAATCAAGAGCCAGAGCTCCGATAACTATATACTCTAAATCCGGGAATCGTAAGCCCCTCCTCATCACTGTAACACTGCTTAACATCCCACGAACCCTAGGTAGCCAGTGCTTAACAACTTCAACTATATCACCGACAAGCTCATTTACTAGAGGCATCAAGACCTTTTGATCCTCAACAGTGAATATAGCAAAAGCTGGCCTGTAAAGCCCGTTCTCTTCCTTAACTAGACCGCATTCCAAGAGCTCTTCAAGATATTTAGCAGCCTTCTCCACGGCCAAATTAAGCCTCCTAGCTATATCCTCGATACCCAAAGGTCTAGCATTGATTAGGAGCAGAAGCTTTTGCCTCTCTATAGGCGCTGTTAACTCGTATGGATTGCATCTTTCCCCCTCACTACCACACATAACAAACTGGATGAGCTTCTCCGACACAACTCTACACCATTAAACTTATGATACTTCGCAATATTAAGAATAGCTAGCTTATTCCATGCATGTGCGTAGCGTATTTTCACATCTTAGCCACCAGGGCCTCCGGCCCCCTTAGGATTGGTTTAGAGAGGTCTATCTTCCTACGCAAGAACCATAGAACCTCTATATCAACAATCTCCCCTCTACCATTATAATCCACTATAATCCCTGGCTCAACTTCGTCAGAGTAGGTGACTCTGTCATCTCTAAGCTTGATGTATAGAACGCCCCCCACTCTATCATATTTAATAGAGAACTCTACTGGCAGTCATAACACCCTGTATCCTATAATACCTAACAAGACATTTAGGTCAGTATCTCAGATTGCACTCTTATCTCAAAATAGGTATTCAGATACATATGCGGTTTATTACTATATCCGGTTAAAGTAGCTATTGGCACTTTCCCTAGACCAGTAACAAGGGGCAGTCCTTTAGTATCAGGTAACTTTCTACGACAATCTAACCCAAAGCTAAAGACCAGATTGAACAGTAGGGGGTAGTTTGCGGTCTAGCAAGTCCTATAGTTTAAGGTGGTAATTCTGCCGGGGTTCGTGGACCCGGGAACTATGCAGTAAGGTACTCGGGTTCCCTGTCCAGCCACATCTTGATTCTTTCTAGGTTTTCTAGTAGTTCTTTTCGGGTCTTAGGAATAGGGGTTTTAAGCCGTACTTCTTTGCTAAGGAGAGGGTAAAAACATTCTCCTGAGCTTATTGGTATTTCACATTTACGGCTTGCTACGTAATCCCATATTTTCTCGTCGTCTATTACTACGATTAACCCTGAGTCTACTAGGATCTGCATTCTCTGCAAGGCCCTCTCCCAGCCCCAGAGCCTGCATGCCACGTAGAGTGCCTCGGTAAGGCCTAGCCTTGCGGCATATGCTATAACGTCGCCAGCGACAACAGAGTTCACGAGTCCCGCGATGAGCTTGCTCCCAGCTAGTATCTCGATTAGTATGCTCGCGTCAAGCGAGTAGGCGCCTCTCAGTGGCTTCAAAACCTTGTATCCCTCCTCCCGCTTCTCAGTAGTTGTTGCGCCTTATCGGTGTCATATCCCTCCACGGGGCTCTCTATGAGTTGTCTCAGCAGCTGCGGCTTGGACTGCACTCTACGCACGAGTATGCGCAGTAGCTCGTCATAATCCAGCCTTCTCCCAAGCCTGACCTCAAAGTCTATGAGGGTTTTCTCAAGAAGCTTCTTCGTGTCCTTCCTAACCCTTATGCTTGTATACTCTGATAAGACCTTGCACCGATGCATACAGAGCATCAGAGCATACAAAGCATAATATGCATTACCACACAACCGGCGGCACAACTAAGCCTCCTCACTCATTCACCAATCGCATAATTATGGATAATTTAAAATTTAAATCTAATAAGAAGAGGCAGGCGCCACTGGTTAATTTAACTACGAGTTATCCGCCATCTCATGTGGCGGACCCGCTGGGATTAGGGGGCTCGGGACCCCCGCCTCCGGAGACTGGCCCCTATAAGCTAATTGTCCCAAGAATTGATGATGTTTTGGGACGTTTAGGTATAATTTTTAATACTTAATTTTCTAGTATATAGGATAAGTAGCCTGGAGTTCCCCCTTGAGTTAATGCTATAATAATGCTAGTGATTATAAAGAACCTTGCTTGGATCTGAAAAACATAATATGTGGATAACTCTATGAACTTTATGAAGAATCAGGGGAAGACATATCCAAAACTGGGACTCGAGAAGGTAGAACTAGATAACGGCGGAGGTATGCTTAAATAAGCAAGAAACTTGGGAAACTTAATAGAGAGCTTGCAAGGAAGACATAATCTATGATGTGTAGAAGTTTTAGGCGATCCATTTCGAAACTCATAAAGAATATATTATGCAAATTATCCAGAGCGTTGATAGAGGGGAAATATTGAGGGGGTTCGGGTTTCATTGTTGTGACTCGCCTTCATCACCCCTGGGCTTCCAGAAGCCCTGCCCTCCGGGAGCGTGCCTCCCTGGGGGCGAAACCCCTGGGGGT
>WAQN01000121.1 GCA_015520195.1 Desulfurococcales archaeon
ATTTTGATGGCTTAAAAATACCTCGGAGAGAACCAAGAGAAATCATAGCGCTTTTGAAGAGTTAACCCTCAGGATAGTCATGGCTCGCATGTAGAACGGTTCGTAGTCGCAGTGGAGTGTTAGGGTAAAGACACGATCTGCCCTTGGAAGAACTACAATGACTCAGGGTAGAAGATGGAATTAAAAGGAGACTAACCAGAGGTATTTTGCGGTAAACGCTTTTATAGTAAAATATTAATAATATGTATGTTGGTGTTTGTACATGTCTGTCACTTTCACAATACGTATTCCACGTAAGCTAGCTGAGAAGATGAAGAAGTATAGGGAAATTAATTGGAGCGAGGTTATTAGAAGGAGTATCGAGGAGTACCTCGAAAAACTCGAAGAGCTGAGGACAATAGTTGACGCACGCGAGCTATTAGAGGAGCTTCTGGCTCAGGGCGTGGATCCCAAGGACCTAGAGCCTAGGAGCTACGAGGAGGAGATGGAGTATTATCGTGTTATCGGTGAAAGAGAGTGGAAGAGGCTCTCTATGACACGAGTACAGTGATAAGGATTGTGGCGAAGAACAGGCAGAGAGTTCAAGGCTATATATCAATCCTTACGGTGATAGAGTACCCTCCGGCTCTGGGCTATGCTTCAAGAATACTATATCCCGAGAAGAGGGATTACCACCTCGCAGTCAGGTGGCAAACTCTGCTGCGTAGGAAAGGCAGCCCTATGCCAGCAGTAGACTTAATCATAGCGGCTCAAGCCTACAACAGGAATCTTACACTGATAACCCGCGATAAGCATTTCGAGCTATTGAAAAGAGAAGTAGCACCCGACCTTAAATTAATACTAGAAGGAGAGTAGAAACCCTATTTAAAAACCCAAATTAATATCGTGGATTCCCACAAATTCCCGAGGACTCCTTTAAGGACTTCATTAGAAAGGAGCTACTTATCTAGATATCGATTAACGAATTTCGGTACGCCCATGTCACAGATTATTAGGAATTTCGTGTTAAGCGCTGTGCAGATAGAGCCTAGAGTCATAGCTGAGTGGTTCATTGGGAGGATCCCCGGCATTACACGGGCGGGTTAGTGCATGTAATGCTAGGTGTTTAAGTTTAGGTAATATATTATCGTGTTCTCGATTGTCTCATTATCTAGTTTCTTGAAGTCTCTATCGAATGTGAAGAAGTGCTTGTATCCCCCCGTTTATGGCTGTTGCTAGTATTAATGCATCTACCTCTGGGAGCCCATATTTAATTCTGATACGCGATGCCTTCATGCATACGTCTTGTGTTATAGGTTCAACTTTGAAGAGCTCATGTAGCAGCTCTTTTATCCTGATAAACCTGTCTTCGACCTTGTATCTAATGCTGTACATGGTGGGTCTCATGTATGGAGATTATGGATACGGCTTTTACTACGTACTCCCTAAGGACGCGCCTAGCAATCTCGGTTCTACCGCGTTCTCTGAACATATACGCTATTAGGACGTTAGTGTCATAGAAGGCCCTACTGCCTCTCACCGCGTTTCCTCTCCTCATCGAGGGATTCAGCTAAGCCCTCCACCTGGTAGCCCGGATTAAGGGCTCCTTCTAATTCGTCAACCCCAATAACCTTCTCGACTACTATCCTTCCATGCTTATCCACATATACCTTGACGTAATCCCCCGGAGCTATTCCGAGTCTATCACATGCCTCCTTAGGTAATGTTATTTGCCTTTTCCTAGTAACCTTGACGATACTCATAACTATCACTAATCCCAGTAAACCAAATTTTAGACTAAGTACTACTAAACAAATGTACTATTCATTTATGGTAGTACGCCTTCCCATCGTACGGCTATAGCGTTATAGTGTATCATTGCTGTTTCATTGTCTTCTTATATAGGTGTATGGCTACGGCCAAGTCGAATAGTGCCGTGCCCACTGATTTGTATACTTTCACGTCTCCCATGTCGCAGGTTTTGCTCTGGAGTGCTTCTTTGAGTTCGAGTAGCTCGGGGGGTCTCTCGAGGCCCTCGAGTTCCCCGGCTTCTCCGAGGACTCCCTCCCTCGTATCTACCAGTATGCAGCGCGCCCTCTCCAGTGTAGCCTGGTCGAGTTCTCTGACAGGCTTAGGAGCTCCTATGCTGGCCACTACGGCTCCGCTCTTGAGGAGCCTGCCCTCGACTACGGGCTTCCTAGACGTGGTAGCGGTTATTATTACGTCGCTTCCCACCAGCACTTCGCGGCGGCTTACGACTCTGCCTCC
>WAQN01000122.1 GCA_015520195.1 Desulfurococcales archaeon
GCCGTGTTGAATGTGGGGAAGCATGTACTTGGAGTAATAAACGAGTTCGGTGTACTAACAGGCATCAGTGGTATAGATAGGCAAGGTATAAGCATGGCCCAATAATCCTAATAATATCATTGTGCATGAATCCACAGTCCCTCCACTCAGCTACCCCCCACTCTGGATACATGTAGGGCTGAGCCACCAAATTTCCCCGGAAAGTAACATCATTAGCTAGAGTCATGCTCACGCTGAGATATATACCTATCATGTAAAGGCCATAATCTACCCTTCAATTCCCTATAGTGGTGGTGTTCGATGGATGCTGGGGGTCTACTTAAGTCTTTTATGAGGGGTGTCGCTCAGCCTGTGTTTATAGTGACTGCTAGGAGTGAGTATGGCTATTCTGCCTTTACGGCTTCTAGTGTCACGAGTATATCACTGGATCCACCTTTAATGATGGTGTCTGTGGCTAAGGGGTCTAGGAGTCACGACCCCCTTGTGGGCTCCAGGTACTTCATAATATCGTTGTTGGATAGGGGTGGAGTTGATGTAGCGTCTATTATGGCTGGCCGCGAGGAGCCTCTTGAGAAGCTTAGGAAGGCTGGGTTTAGGGATACAGAGTATGGGCCTCTAGTTAATGGTAGTGCCGCTTATCTAGTCTTGGAGAAGTATAGGGTTTATGATGGGGGTGATCATAGTATAGTTTTGGGTAGGATTATAAATGGCAGTGTTCCAGGCGTGGTTGAGTGCCCGTTGCTATATCATAATAGGTCTTATACTAGTGTGAGGGGGTGCTAGCCTCTGCTCTTCATCTTCCTTAGCTCCTCCTCTCTAAGCACCCTCCTGAGTACTTTACCCACAGCCGTCTTTGGCAGGTCCTCCCTGAACTCGACGATCTTGGGGGCTTTGAATGGCGCTATATTGTTCCTGGCATATTCTATTATGTCCTTCTCCGTCACTTTCCCTTTACACTCGGGTTTGAGGACTATGAATGCCTTGGGGACCTCGTAGAACTCTGCATGGGGTACTCCGATTACTGCTGCCTCCTTCACGCACTCATGCTTGTATAGTACCTCCTCGATCTCCCTTGGGTAGACGCTGTAGCCCTTATACTTGATTATGTCCTTCTTCCGATCGACTATATAGAAGTATCCGTCGCTATCCATATAACCCATATCACCAGTCCTAAACCACCTGTACCCGCAGCAGTCGAAGAATGAGAGCTCATTCTCATCAGGCCTGTTGTGGTAGCCAGCCATTACCTGGGGGCCAGATACCACTATCTCGCCAGTCTCACCCTGGGGTAGTATCCTAGGGTTATCTGGGTCAGCCACGGCAGCCATCGTGCTGGGCACTGGAACCCCTATGCTACCCTTCCTAGCCTCCCCCAGGATCGGGTTTACATGAGTAACAGGGCTTGTCTCGGTTAGCCCGTATCCCTCCCTTAGCTTTGCCCCGGTCAGCTCCTCGAACTTCTCGGCCACGGCTACTGGTAGGGCTGCTGCCCCGCTTATACACACTTCAAGGCTCCTTAGGTTATACTTATGTACTTGTGGATGATTTATTATGGCTATATACATTAATGGTACCCCATGGAATACTGTGGCCTTGTGCTTCTCTATATCCTTCATTATAGTGTCTACATCCCACCTCGCATAGGTTAGGATCGTCGCCGCCTTATGGATCCCCGAGTTAAGTACTGCCGTCTGGCCGTATATGTGGAACCATGGAAGTGCACCCACAAATACATCCTTACCCTTAACACCCCTCTTGAACCATGCATCTATCTGTAAAACGTTGGCTAATAGATTGTAGTGCGTGAGCTTAGCACCCTTCGGGGTGCCAGTAGTGCCCCCGGTGTACATTAGGGCTGCAACATCCCTCCTAGGGTCTATCCCTGGGTCCCCCTCGTAGGGCTTAGACGCCTTTAGGATCTCATTGAAGCTCTTATTTGTCTCATCATACTCTATCCGCGGCGGCCTAGCTTTTAGCTTGTAGAAGAACGCTTTAACCCCGGGTAGGAAGTCTTGTATCCCCGTCCAGATGACCTCCTCCACCCCCCTGGGTAGCCCGGTGAGTACCTTGTCCCTGAAGAGGTCTATAGCAACCAGGATCCTGGCGCCATTATCCTCCATTTGATGCCTTATCTCCCGTGGGCTATACAACACGTTCATGGGGGACACGGCGGCTCCAACCATGAGGGCGCCGTAATAGGCTATGGCGAACTGGGGACTATTAGGTAGGAAGATGCCCACAACATCCCCCCTACCGATACCCTTACTAGCTAGGTAGCCTGCAAAACGCCTGGACAACTCCAATAGCTCCCTATACTTCACCCTCCTACCGTAGAAGTAGAGGGCTGTCCTTTCAGGGAACATGGAGGCCGACTCCTCAAGTATAGTATACAAGGGCTTCTCGGGAACCTCAATGTCGCTGGGAACTCCTTCATCATAAAATCTAAGCCAAGGCCTAGAGGCATAAGCTGAGAAAGCCCTCTCAAGCTCCTCCATACATCCACACCCACATAATAATAATTCGTGTGTTTTAACCCTTTTATAAACTGGGGAAAATAAAAGTACACTAATTTAAATATATACTAACACTAAAAATCATATCTCGATCATATTCCCCTGCCATTTAGTAAGTTATTATTCTAAACTTCTCGGAGTTATCACCTACACTTTTAATGTCTTTACAATACTCATTATTTATTTGATTAACATAAAATTTTAGGTAAAACGGGGGTATTCTTTTATTTTTCTCACACTCTTTGTTATAGTCATATTAC
>WAQN01000123.1 GCA_015520195.1 Desulfurococcales archaeon
AGGGATAGAGACATTATTGCCTCATTAAGGATAGCATATATGGGTGCATATAGTGGAGGCTTCAATAACAAGGTTCATGGAGGGCGTAGAGGTAAAAAGAATAGATAAGATGCTATCAAGGAATTATGAACCAGCAAGGTTTATATTAGAGTGGCAGGGTAGGGGCCCTATTATCCTCTTCAGGGTTGAGGGGGCAGAGCAGGATAGCGTCTCAAATCTAATAGACACACGGAGGAAGCTATATAAGGCCCTCGGTGTTGGAAGTGATATCGAGGCCTATAAGAGGCTACTAGATGCCATATCAAATCCCCAAGGCCTCTTAAGGGCCTCAACGCCTGAACTGAGAGAGGCTAAGGAGGGCCTCCTATCTCTTCCAGCCATACGCTTCTACGAGAAAGAGGGTGGCCCCTATATATCGTCAGGGATATTTGTAGCATGCCTGGATGACGTGTGTAATGCCAGTATACACAGGATAATGGTTCTCTCAAGGGATAAAGGACTTGTCAGGATAGTACCTAGACATTTATGGAGGCTCTATAAAACAGCCGTTGAGAGAGGCGAGGATCTCCCAGTAACAATTATCGTGGGGGTTAATCCCTTAGTCCTCCTATCAGCCGCGTTATCCCCGCCTTATGGAGTATTTGAGTTAGAGGTGGCTTCAAGGCTGCTGGGGGGATTGGAGTGCTACGACAGCCCCATACATGGCAATCCAGTGCCTTTAGGTGCTTCAGCTGTGATAGAGGCTAGGCTTACTAGGGAGATGGGGGATGAAGGCCCATACGTTGACGCACTCATGACATATGATAGGGTTAGGAAACAGCCATTCCTCCATGTCGACGGAGTCTACCTTAACCTAGACGAGCCTACCCATGTGGTTATGGGAGGGGGGTTAGAGCATGCAATATTAATGGGGTTCCCTCGGGAGGCCCAGGTGTGGGAATCGGTATCACGAGTCGTACCTAGAGTACACAAGGTTAGGCTCACACCAGCAAGCGGTGGCTGGCTCCACGCTATAATATCTATAGATAAGGTCCATGATGGCGATGGTAAGAACGCCATCATGGCAGCATTCACGGGACACCCAAGCCTTAAACATGTTGTGGTGGTTGACGGAGATGTGGATCCAGATGATCCCTTCCAGGTTGAATGGGCAATAGCCACCAGGTTCCAGGCGGACAGGGATCTGGTATTAGTTAAGAATGCCAGGGGTTCCACACTGGATCCAAGCGGTCGTGAGGGACTTGTAGCTAAGATGGGTCTAGATGCTACGAAACCACTTAATGCAGGCTTGGAATATGAGAGGGGAAGGATACCCAGGGGGTAGTTTAGAAGTGTATCTGACCAGAGAAGAAGAGAGGATGTTCGACGGCTACTATGGAGAAGCTGTATCTCTAGCTATTAGGGTGATAGTCAAGGTGGGTGAAGCCCTGGGTGCTGAAAGGCTCATAAGGGTTAAGCACGTACATGTGTCTGGAGCCTCTTATAGCACCGTAGGCGAAGCTGGAAGGAGGTTCATCGTAGACCTTGCAGGTAAAGGGGCAAAGTTTAGGGTTTACACGACCGTCAACCCAGTCGGCATGGATACAGAGGATCCAAACGCAATACCCTATGCAATCATAACTAGGGAGTATATAAGGGGTCAGAATGATATAATAAATGCCTTCAAGGCTATGGGGGCTGACCTCATACTGACATGCACGCCATACTACACCTACATCCCCGATAAGCTGGGCCTAAGCGTTGGAGACCATGTAGCATGGGGGGAGTCAAGCGCTGTAGTCTATGGCAACAGTGTTATGGGTGTAAGAACAAATAGAGAAGGAGGCCCCCTAGCCCTCATGGCTGGCATAACTGGGAGGACGTACTACTATGGCATGCACATAGACTCCTTTAGGATCCCCACTATCAGATACGTGGCTAGGAGGAAGCCTCTGGATGAGGCTGAGGCTGGGATACTCGGAGAGCTTATAGCAACAATACACGATGACGAGAAGCCTCCACTGATAGAGGCAGTGTTCACCAGTGACCCAGCCCTTAGAGAGCTCTCAGCAGCCCTGGGAGCTGCGGGAAGCATTGCAATGGCCTATATACCAGGTGTAACCCCGGAAAAGCCCCCTCAGGGCCGTCTAGAATCTATAGAGCTGGACGAGGAGCTTAAGAGGGTTGTAGAGGAGAGAGCCCCAAACGAGACCCCGGATATAGTATTTGTTGGATGCCCGCACGCTAGCATGAGCGATTTAGAGATGCTTAAGCTGGAGATGAAAAAGTATAGTGGAAGGCCGAAGTCCAAGATCCTTGTGTCCACGTCTAGACACGTGTACCTAGAAGCTCTTTCCAAGGGGTTAGTAGGAGAGTTAGAGTCCATGGGAGTCAGCTTCATAAGGGACTCGTGCCTCATAGTTAGCCCATTCGCTAGGAGGGGAGTTAAACCCGTAGTTGCTACAAACAGCTTCAAAGCATACTTCTACCTAAGGAAGAGGGGGGTACCAGTGTATATAGCAGGGATACCAAGGCTTGTAAGGGCGTCATATGGGGGATGACTTGGTTTGGCTTTTAAGACTTATAGGGGTAGGGTTTTAGTTGAAGGTACCGCTGAGGGAGAGGCTGTAGTCGTGGATACGCTAAGCTTCTATGGAGATGTGGATCCCGAGACGGGGGTTCTGGTTGATGGGAGGAGCATCTCGGGCAGGATACTATTAGTTAGGAGGGGTAGGGGGAGCACGGTAGGCTCCTATATAATATACTCGCTTAAGGCCAACGGCAAGGCCCCACTAGCCATACTCATGGAAAAGAGCGAGCCCATAATAGTAGCTGGAGCGGTCCTGGCAGGAATACCACTTGTAGACTCACTACCTAAAGAGGTATTCGAGGAGGTTAAAGATGGATACAGGGTTAGAGTATCCAATGGGCTAGTGGAGGTAATAGGCTAGTGGATGGCACTCTAGAAGTATATCAATTCACCCAGCGTTATATTTTAGCGCTATCACCAGTTGAATCAAGCTCCCTCCTAGGCCTGAAACCGGGATCGAGGGTTAGAGTCAACTTTGGCCTAGACCGTGCCACCATAGTTGATAGTAGTAGTGACAGAGTGACGGTGAACATTAAAGGGCTGCTAGTTGACGTTGAGAGAGACCTACTATTATACTCCATAAATACAGGTAAGGCAGTGATATACACGGATAAAGGGTGGATTACCGGAGAGGTTAGGTCTAAAAGGTACTATAAACTCGCACCCTTAGATAAAGGGGCCCCGACACTTGAAATAGATGGAATACACATGCATAAGATCCGAGACACTGATCCTCTGAGGGATGCGAGAACAAAGATTAAATCAGCGAGGATCTCTAAGGGACATGTAGTACTCGATATATGCACTGGCCTAGGCTACACGGGCATTGAGAGCCTAAGGTCAGGGGCGTCGAGGATATACACTATAGAGATCGACGAGAACGTACTATACCTGGCAAGCCTAAATCCCTGGAGCAGTGACTTAAGCAATGAAAAAATAACTATAATACACGGAGATGCTACAAACATAGTATATGATCTATATGAAGAAGTTTTTCATAGGATAATACATGACCCTCCGAGATTAACTCCTAGGACTGGAGACTTATACAGTCTAGACTTCTATAAGAGACTCTACAAGCTACTAAAACCAGGGGGCATATTATTCCATTATACAGGGGAACCTGGAAGAAAAAGGAAACTCAACATACCTGGAAGTGTATCGTCAAGGCTTAAGAAGGCGGGCTTTGAAGTCATAGGCTATAACGAGAAGGCCGAAGGAGTAGTAGCATATAGGCCAGGGTGATGCACTCTATGCGATGCCAGGAACTATCCCTCATAGTTATAAAGTGGTATATAGTACTATATAACGTCATAAAGATTCTAAGGGAGGATGATTGTCCCAAATGTTCATAGTGTTATAGTATCTATAGTAGCTCTTTGAATATGGCTTCT
Source organism: Desulfurococcales archaeon (assembly GCA_015520195.1). Lineage (GTDB taxonomy): Archaea > Thermoproteota > Thermoprotei_A > Sulfolobales > Acidilobaceae > WAQN01. Next base: position 3,964 of record WAQN01000123.1, read on the forward strand.
AAGTCTCTTTTGGTGATCTTCTTTGGTGATATAGATAGTAGTCTTTGTTGCTTCAATGTACCATTAACTAAGTCTTCTAGGTCATTCTTATTGAAGCCTAGTTCCCTGAGATCCGTGGGTATTCTCAGAGATTCTAGAATGTGTAGATAGTATTCTAGTATTCCTTCTCCTATCTCTTTAGGGTCGCTTGTCTCCTCTCCTGTTAGAAGTTTCAGTACCTGAGAGAATTTGGGTTGATTGTATGGTGCCAGGTGTTTGAATGTGGGGCCTGCTGGTATGGCTGTTGCTATGCCGTGTGGTGCTATGGGGTAGCCGAACTCGTAGTCCTCTGGATAATAAGTTCTAACCATTCCTGCTATCGGGTATCCCATAGCGTGTGGTACATGAACCCCTACATGGCCGAAGCCTATCCCCGCTATGCTGGCTCCGAGCATCATGTAGTATCTGGCTTCTAGGTCGTATGGATCCGCATAGGCTCTCCAGAGGTATCTTCTGGCCCATTCCATGGCCTTAACTGCGAACATGTCCCCCAGTGGAGTGGCTCCCGAGTATACTGGTCTCTCTCCAGGATTCCTTATAGCAGGTTTGGATGTATATGGGTGGGCTGTAAATGACTCTATAGCATGGTTTAGGACATCCAGGCCTGAAGAAGCTGTCACCATGGGAGGCATCGTTATAGTGGTTAACGGGTCTATTAAGGCTACCGTAGGTCTAAGGTATGGATTGCTGATCCCCGTCTTCACCTTCAACTTTTTAACGTCTAAGACCGCTACACTAGTACTCTCACTACCAGTACCCGCAGTCGTGGGTATGGCTATGAGAGGCTTTAAGGGGCCTGGCGGGCTGATCCCTTTTCCTATGGGCTTGTTAATATAGTCCTCAAGCGGTCTTGGATACGTGTGTAGTAGATTTAGAACCTTGGCTGTGTCTATAGTTGAACCTCCTCCTAGGGCTATGAAGCCATCTAACTCTTCATCCTTGATCTCCCTGTAGGCCTCAAGCAATGCTTCATCCTCGGGTTCGATCTTAACCTTAGTTAAAACTCTAACACTAACCCCAGCTTCTTCAAGGCTTCCTTTAACTTCCTCTAAAAGCTTCGTCTCAGCTACCCTCTCCCCTACAACTAGCAATGCCTTCTTGATCCCAAGCCTCTTTGCCTCATAGCCAGCTTCCCTACTCACCCCAAATCCGAACTTTATCACCTGGGGTAGTGATATTGTGAATACAGGGTCTGTATGATTTGAATGTGTTAGATATGATGCTTCAGACAATGCGAGGAAACACCCCATAAACCCTTCAGCCTAACTATAAATAGTGAGAATATGATTGAAGTATTTATTTTTAGGCTGAAATCATATATAATAGACGTGTTATTGTAATGTTTATAATTCTAAAATAATAATACATAGAGCATTGATCCATGCTAATAGGATTAACTGTACTATATGAAGAGTCCTTGGATATGGGGGGTGTTAGCGTTTGAGTGTTGTAAGGAGGGTCTACCTGCTAGACTATGGATGGCTTGCAGGTGATGGCGGCTGGTTTCTCCCAGGATGGGGTGCTGCCACATATAGCGAGAAGGAGCCTAAGAGGGTTTGGATAGAGATACCTATTTCAGGGGTCTTACTAGACACTGATATAGGATACGTATTGTTTGATACAGGCATAGCACCTGATGCGTGGGAGACGCATACAAGGGCTGTTATGGAGGCATTCCCTCTGATAAGATTTGAGGACGACAATAGGGTGGAGAATCAGCTTAGAAAGCTAGACCTTAAACCTGAGGATATAGCATTCATAATCCAATCACACCTACACTTCGACCATGTAGGTCAAACAGCAGTGTTCAAGGATTCAAATATCCCTATCATTGTACACAAGAAAGAACTCCAGTTCGCCTTACTAATGCTATGGATGGGTAAGGAGGGTGCATACCAGTCGGCAAACCTAGATCCCCTGAGAGGGGCTAACTGGCATATAATAGACTTACCAGTATTCGAGCTCGCCGAGGGTATAAAGATCTATTTCTCCGGAGGCCACACACCGGGACACGTGGTACTATCAGTTAAAACAAAGAATGGGTCAACGTACTTCTTCACGGGAGACCATATACACCTCCCCCGAGAGCTCGAGGTAGAAAGTAAAGGATGGCTGCTGGCAGACTATGATGAATGGCTAACATTCGTTAAACAACTAAAGATATGGGAGAGGGCTAATAGGGCAAAAATAGTTATATGCCATGACCCAGACTTATGGAAGAAATACCCTAAGATACCTAAACCCCTAGAATAATCTCTGTATGACTGATAACCGCATTAATATTTAACTAACTCTCAATAACCTCCTTTTTATTAAAAGCTAATAGCCCATAGTATGTACTGTATAGACGGAGATCTTAATAATTACAGTTTCTCATATATCCTTACCAGCCTCCTCACGACTTCATCACTTGAGATCCTTTTACTGGGTTCAGCTTCCAGCATCAACCTTAATAGGCTCCTCAGTTCAGGGTTAGAAACCTCCTCTACCGCTTCATCTACTACTCCAGGTCTTACCGCATCTTCACCGTCAACAGTATCTCCTGTCAGGGTATATAGGAGTAGATTACCTAGCATATACACATCCATCCTAGACTCTATGCCGAGCTCAACAGCCTTTAACTTAATATCCGAATACACCTGCTCAGGAGCCCTATATCCAGGAGTATATCCTTGGCTTGAATGCGAGCTCGTTTTAGCGAGAAGCTTCACAAGGGTAGAGAAATCTCCGAGCTTAGCTACACCCCCTACAAGGAATATGTTACCCGGCTTCACATCACCGTGTACAAGCCCCCTACTGTGTATATAGCGTAGTGCGTCGCCGATCTGAATGCCGAGTAGTATGACATCCCTCATATTAGGTTTCCAACCATTATTAAGCTGCCACTCAACACTACCACCATCACCATATTCATATATGAGTAGAGGAGCAGTCCTCGAAATACCTAGTAGCTTAAGTAAATTGGGGTGTCTCAGGGCTTCGAGGATCCTGGCTCTCTCCTCAATTTTCCTCATAACCCTCTCAGGCACGGTAGGGGCTGAGCCCTGCTCTACCATAGGCTCGAAGCCGAGAGGAACCTTAAAGACGGCTAACTCGTCTTTCTCGTCGTGTCGATTACACATATAAGCGCATCCCCAACCGCCACAACCCAGCTTACAACAATTCCAGGATCCTGAAAAGCCCTCAGGTGCTATATTCTTAGAGAGAGAGATCCTTTCCATTGAAGAACCATTAGGGCACCCTGGAAAATAGGCAAGGTTATTTAAGGGTTTTTCAAGGAGGGGCTTAGCATCACTTAATGATGCACCTAAAGAACCCTGTTTATATCTATTACTAATGTATCTATCGTCTCTAGGTGACTTGACTTTAACGTCCCTTGAGGTTGGAAATAGCCTTTTTCTATGATGACTTCTCCTATGATGATTGCAGTTCATAAATCATCCTCTCTCCACCTTGATATCTATGAACAAAAATATTTTTATGCATACCTCATATATTACTGATGCCAAACCCCTCACATTACACATATACATGGCTGGCAAGGCTTAACACCAAAGAACACTACATGGACATAAGACTACTGCTAGAGCCTGAAATAGCCGAAGAATAAATAACACTCTGCAAGCGCCATTTCCACCTACAAATGCTGGGACACCTTGGGTACCTGGGGAGAATATGTTGGACAGCTAATCAGGCACCTGGATAGGTGGCTAAGCGATACTATGTCACTGGACTTTAACGAAGCCTGAATCTCATAGTCTAGGGATTGATTAGTTCCCCTCCTTCTTGCTGGAAGGGTCTAGATTCTTGATTTGCTGGTACGCTTCCTAGCATTGCGACTATTATAGCGTCTACGTGATAATGCGATTCGCTACTAAATAGGAGAGGGCTCATCTGGGTTATAGTTGCTTAAGGATTTAATTAACAGGCTTGCTCCAGTGTTTTAATGCTCTGATTATCCTGTAAGAGCGTTAATGAAGGCAATTAGCCATATTATAAATAATACTGTTAGCCCAGTAATCACAACACGCCACCTACATACATTATCTATAGAGTTGAATTTCCTAGCCCCACGGCCCTCTATGCCTAACGCTATAGCTAAGCCCATACCTACTAAGAATTCCATAGTATCGCCAGCAAAATCCCAGGTCCAATCCGCCAGGCTATGCTCCGGAAAAGCCATTGTCTTCGCTATAGTAGTCACGAACTGGTAGAATGCGTATGCCCAGAATACTCTCCTTACACACCCACTGCTAAGATATGCTAATAGGAGTGCAAAAAGCAAGTGTACTATACTGGCTAGATTCTCTAGCACTATAAATTCGACTATTGTAGCGCTGTACCAGCTTGGCCACACCATTGGGATCCCCTGTATAACACTCCAATCAATATAATAATTTGCTTTAGCTCTTTCAACTTATGAATAATACAGAAATAATGATACTATACTATGCGATAGTGGTGGGCCCGCGGGGACTTGAACCCCGGACCTCCGCCGTGTCAGGGCGGCGTCCTAACCAGGCTAGACTACGGGCCCACCCAGGGCCTGTGGGCCCCGTCCACTCCTTAGTATACTATTGTTATAGCTATTAAGTCTTTAAGCGTTAATACGCGAACAAGCGGTCTAGTAGATCATCGTTTACTGTAGTTTCTCATTCTTTTAATAATTTTCATGATTATATAGTAGGTGTCATCTTCATCTAAGCTTATTCATTACTCACTTTTATCTTATAGATGAAGTGGAAATTAATGTAATTGAAAATTTCGGAGAGAGTAGATATGGATGAGTACAAAGTTTAACAATAATACATTACATTAAATCCCCGATCTTTCAATTCTATATTATAGATTCGAGACTCTGTCAGAGTTCAAGGCTAAAATAGAGGGTGTCTTTCAATTCTATATTATAGATTCACCAGAAGACATCAAGAACCTATTATCCGAGAAAATGGATGAAATACTTTCAATTCTATATTATAGATTCTATTATGCCTAGCCCCCTGGTTATCTTCTCCTTATTGGATCTTTCAATTCTATATTATAGATTCAGTAACACGATGAGCGATAAGATAACAGTAGCAACCAGTGATACACTTTCAATTCTATATTATAGATTCAGGGGAGAGGAGCCACAGCCACCACCTGAACCTATAGAGCCTCCGGGTGGTCTTTCAATTCTATATTATAGATTCTCAAACACGTAGTTTCACCTCCTCATGTACATGTACCTGTCACTTTCAATTCTATATTATAGATTCAGATAAACCGATATCACTACCCGAAGCCAGGAGCCTTTATGGTGCTTTCAATTCTATATTATAGATTCCTA
>WAQN01000124.1 GCA_015520195.1 Desulfurococcales archaeon
TACTACATCTATACCCTAAAAGCCATCTCCATAGGCTATAGGCGATGGAAAAACATCAAGCAAGCCGTAGAACTATGGACAAACCGTTCTCTAACCAACGCACAAATATCAAGGATATTACAGACGCTATTAAAATTAAATCTCATAGAAAAAGAAGAAAATGAATATCGGGTAACGGATCCTGTAATAGCTGAAACGGTAAAAGAGTTATGACTCTCTAATCTCTTAAAATGTATATTAAGAGTTAAAACATTAGAGAGACCATAACATAAGTTACTCGTTGAAGGTTTCATGATAGATTATGAAAAGCACTTCTGTTATGGTTAAGGGGACTTATTGTTTGAGGAATTTATTTAGGTTAATAGCTAATAACCCTGTATTTCTCTTCTATGACAACAAGTATTGTTGTCTTATTATTTTGTGTGGATTGTGCGAGTTTGAATGTGTACTAACTATATTAAACGGTGTAAATATATATGAGCCTTGTAGTATCATATTAAATGACATCCTCCTATTATCCGGGTGGTAGATTGGGGGAGCATAAACTATCAAGGAGAGACTTCATAAAGATAATGGCAGCTGCTGGAGCCGCGACAACGCTAGGCTCGCTTACAAGAGCTCTAAGCAGGGAGAGGTATCTAAGAGAGATTGAAAACCCAGCAGCTGCTTACCCTGAGGAGTTAAGGTCATGGGAGGACATGTATAGGCAGATGTGGCAGTACGATAAGGTTGCTCGATCAACTCACGGCGTCAACTGTACAGGCTCTTGCTCATGGTTTGTATATGTTAAGGACGGCATAGTTGCATGGGAGATACAGGCGGATGACTACCCAGAGATAAGCCCGGCTATACCCAACTATGAGCCTAGGGGATGCCCTAGAGGCGCTTCATTCAGCTGGTATCTATATGCGCCTAATAGGATAAAGTACCCGTATATAAGGAAGCCTCTATTAGAACTCTGGAGGGAGGCCAGAGCCAGGTTTGATGATCCTGTAGAGGCGTGGAAGAGTATAGTCAGTGATCCAGACAAGAGGAAGAGATATACAAGTGCAAGGGGTCTAGGCGGATGGGTTAGGGCTTCATGGGATGAAGTACTAGAGATCATAGCAGCAGCCCTAGTACATACCATAAAAGAGTATGGACCAGACAGGATATTCGGCTTCACCCCTATACCAGCAATGAGCCCAGTAAGCTACGCCTCAGGAGCCAGGTTCATAGAGCTCATAGGAGGCTCGATGGGTAGCTTCTATGACTGGTATGCAGACCTACCACCAGCCAGCCCCCAGATATGGGGGGAGCAGACAGACGTGCCTGAGAGTGCCGACTGGTACAATGCAGCCTACATAATAAACTTCGGGACAAACATACCACTAACTAGGACACCAGATGCGCACTTCTTCGTTGAAGTCAGGTATAAGGGTACTAAGATAGTAGTGGTTAGCCCTGATTTCAGCGAGCATACTAGATTCGCTGATGTATGGGTGCCAGCTAAGGCTGGCACGGATGGGGCCTTAGCGCTGGCAATGGCTCATGTAATACTGAAGGAGTTCTACGTTGACAGGAAGACAGACTTCTTCATGGACTACGCTAAGAGGTACACAGACCTACCCTTCCTAGTAAAGCTAGAGAAGAGGAACGGGACCTTCAGGCCAGGTAAATTCCTAAGACTCTCAGACCTGGACCCCACAGAATACCCAGATGCCAGATACGCGGATGAGAAGAATTCAGAGTGGAAGACGCTTGTATATGATGCAAATACTAGAAGAATAAGGCTGGTAAACGGCTCCATAGGATATAGATGGGATGGAAGCGGTAAGTGGAACCTGAAACTAGAGGATCCTGTAACAGGTACACCAGTAGACCCTGTGATCTCGTTCCACGGAATGAGCGATGAAGTAATCCAAGTAGAATTCCCCTACTTTGGCCCAATATTCGGCGAGTCTAGAACCGCCGAGAGAGGAGTTCCAGTAAGGAAGGTGAGGACTAAGGAGGGTGAAGCCTACGTTACAACGGTATTTGACCTGCTAACAGCTTATCTAGGCATAGATAGAGGTCTGGGAGGAGACTATCCAAGCGGCTACGATGACCCGAAGCCCTTCACACCAGCATGGCAGGAGGATATAACTGGTGTATCCAGGGAGCTTGTGATAAAGATAGCCAGGGAGTTTGCTGATACAGCAATAAAGAGTGGAGGAAGGGTAATGATAATGTTAGGTCCAGGAGTAAACCAGTGGTATCACACAGATTTGTATTATAGAGGCATACTAACCCTGATAAAACTAACAGGTGCTGAAGGAAGAAATGGTGGAGGATGGGCCCATTATGTAGGGCAAGAGAAGATAAGAACCCTAGCTGGATGGGCTAAGGTAGCGTTTGCTTTAGACTGGGTAGCACCGCCGAGACACCAAAACTCACCAAGCTTCTATTACGTCCATACAGACCAATGGCGTTATGATGCCATGGAAGTCAAATACATAGCACCACCAGGAGCTGACATCAATGGAAGGGTAAAGTGCAACCACCCGATGGACTGTAACATAATCGCAGCTAGGCTAGGATGGCTGCCCTTCTACCCACAGTTCAATAAGAGTCCGATAGAGCTTGCAAGGGAAGCTAGGCAGCAGGGTAAGGACCCCATAGAGTACGTGGCTGAGCAGTTAAAACAGGGTAATTTGAAGCTTGCAATTGAGGATCCCGACGCTCCAGAGAACTGGATAAGAGTAATGTTCGTGTGGAGGGCCAATATACTAGGCTCAAGCTCTAAGGGCCACGAGTACTTCCTAAAACACTTCCTTGGGAGCCCCATGGAATCAGTCATGGCAGATGAACTAGCCAAGGGTAAGGTTAAGGAGGCTGTATGGAGAGACCCCGCTCCTCAGGGCAAGTTAGACCTCTTAGTGACCATAGACTTCAGAATGGCTACCACCCCCATTTATTCGGATATAATATTGCCTGCGGCCACATGGTATGAAAAGTATGACTTGAGTATGACAGATTTACATACATTCATACACCCGTTCACTCCAGCAGTAGATCCGCTATGGGAGTCCAAGACGGATTGGGACATATTCAAGGAGCTCGCTAAGAAGTTCAGCGAGATAGCGGCTAAGCACTTCCCAGAGCCAGTAGAGGATATTGTAGCCCGTGCACTATGGCATGATACCCCTATGGAGATAGCACAGCCGTACGGGGTGGTTAAGGACTGGAGGAAGGGAGAGACGGATCCAATACCAGGCAAGACGATGTGGGATCTGAAGGTTGTGAAGAGAGACTACAAGAACGTGTACAACATGTACATAAGCCTAGGCCCAGGAGGGAAGAAGGCAGGAGCCAAGGGAGTAGGCTATAGTACAAGCGACGTATACGAGGAGCTAAAGCTAAGACTCGACACGGTATACTGGGATAAGTGTCCAGATGGATGCCCAAGCCTAGAGAAGGATAAGTACGCCGCAGAGGTCATACTTGCACTTAGCCCAGAAGCCAACGGACGCCTAGGTCCTCGGGCATTCGCAGCACTGGAGAAGAAGACTGGAGTAAATCTACAAGACTTAGTAGTAAGCCAGGATGAGATCAGATTTGATGACATAGTGAGGCAGCCTAGGAGAGCACACACATCACCAATATGGAGCGGCATAGAGTCACCTGGCAGGACATATGCTCCATTCACTATAAACACCGAGAAACTAGTGCCGTGGAGGACTCTAACTGGGAGACAGCACTTCTATGTAGACCACGACTGGTTCTTAGAGCTAGGAGAGATGCTACCAACATACAAGCCACCTCTCGACCCAGCTAGGTTGGGTAATTTAAAGAACACGGCTACAAAGCTAGGCTTAGGACAGGTGTCACTGGATAGGCATAGGGTCGAGGCTAACGGTAGGAGGTACCTGGTACTGAGGTACTTAACCCCGCATGGGAAGTGGAATATACACAGCGAATTCTGGGACAACCTGAGAATGCTAACACTATTCAGGGGAGGCCAGGTCATATGGCTGAATGACAAGGATGCGGAATGGGCTGGCATAAGTGATAATGACTGGGTAGAGGTTGTCAACGACAATGGAGTGATAGTTACTAGAGTAGCCACAAGCCCGAGAATACCGGAGGGAGTAGCCATAATGTACCATGCACAGGAGAGGCACCTATATGTGAGGAAGAGCAAGCTCACCGGGAAGAAGGGTGGAATCCACAACAGCACTACAAAGGTTGACTTGAAGCCCACAAAAATGGTAGGAGGATACGCGCAGCTAAGCTACTTCTTCAACTACTATGGGCCAACCGGGGTTAACAGGGATACAGTTGCAGTAGTCTATTTGCATGAGAAGTTGGGTTCCGACGTGGGGTGATGATGGATGGTTAGGGCCCAGATATCCATGGTTATGGTTCTTGATAAGTGTATAGGCTGTCACACCTGTAGCCTCACCTGCAAGCATGTATGGACGAATAGGGAAGGGCAAGAGTATGCATGGTGGAACAACGTAGAGACAAGACCTGGCGTTGGCTATCCGAAGAGATGGGAGGACCAGGAGAAATACGGTGGGGGATGGGTTCTAGAGAATGGTAAGCTACGCCTAAGGCTAGAGGCAATGGGTAAGAGGGATCCGCCAAGCATAAAGGACTACTACCAGCCATTCGAGTACAACTATGAGGAGCTATTCACAGAGGAGATAAGGGATCAGCAGCCCGCAGCTAATCCAATAAACATGTATACTGGAGAGGAGATGGATGTAAAGTGGGGTCCTAACTGGGATGACGATCTGGCAGGAGCCAACATATACGCGGGGATGGACCCGAACTGGAGGATCCTAGAGAAAGAGATATACCTGAACTTCAAAGATGTATTCATGTTCTATCTACCCAGAATATGCAACCACTGCCTAAACCCATCATGCCTCTATGCATGTCCCAGGAAGTCAATATACAAGAGGGAAGAGGACGGAGTAGTACTAATAGATCAAACCAGGTGTAGGGGTTATAGATACTGTGTCACAGCTTGTCCCTATAAGAAGGTATACTATAACTGGAAAACCGGGAAGAGCGAGAAGTGCATATTATGCTATCCAAGGCTAGAGACGGGCCAGGCTACGGTTTGTACTGTTTCATGCGTAGGAAAGATAAGATACATGGGTGTAGTCCTCTACGACGAGGAGAGAGTTATAGAAGCTGCAAGTGCTCCGGAGAATGAACTTGTAAAAGCACAGAGGGATCTAATACTAGATCCCTTCGATCCAGACGTCATAAGACAAGCCAAGGCAGACGGGATACCGGAGAACTTCATCAAAGCAGCCCAGGAGAGCCCAGTATATTACATGTTCAAGAGGTGGGAGATAGCGCTGCCCCTGCACCCAGAGTTCCGTACACTACCAATGGTATTCTACGTGCCTCCATTAAACCCGGTGATAACAGCCCTAGATAGGAGGGGCAAGTACAACGCTGCATACGAGAATATAATACCAACTATAGATGAGCTCAGGATACCGATAAAGTATCTGGCAAGCATGTTTTCAGCAGGGAATGAGGAGGAGGTCAGGAAAGCCCTTAAGAAACTCGTAGCAATAAGAGAGTTCTTCAGGTTAGTGAACGTTGAGGGAATGAGCAAGACAGAAGCATCACGGGTATTATCAGAGCACGGGTTAAGCGTGAGGGACGCTGATCTAATGTACAAGTGGCTAGCCCTAGGAAGAGACAGGTGGACAATACCAACAAGGAAGGTAGAGCTTAGAATGAAGATACCCAAGAGAGCCTCCAGATAGTGGGGGTGAGGAAGGTGAAGACAAGGACATTCATGATCCTGGTTATACTAATGGCGGCATCTATAACGCTAACGGGTATGGGAGTCTCACTAGTAACCGCGCAGGTGACTGAAATCAAGGCTCCCTACATTCAGGAGGCATTACCACTGAACCCAAAGGATCCATTGTGGGGAGAGGTTGAGCTGACCCAGGTGCCACTAGTAGCACAACTCCTAGCATATCCAATGAGTCTAGACACGACGCCTAGAAGCTTGAAGTTCGCTATAGTCCACAATGGAACCCATATGGCATTCTACATAGAGTGGGACGACCAAACAATGGATGTTGAGGGTGGAGGGGAACTGAACAAGTTCAGTGACGCTGTGGCGATTCAATTTCCAGTACAAGAGGGAGAACTACCATACATATGTATGGGTGACACGGCAAATCCCGTAAATATAGTAATGTGGAAAGCAGGGATAGGAGCTGAGAATCTAGTGGCCGGAAGTGCCTATGGTAGAGATGCCAAGGAGAGGGAGGCACTGGGACTCCAACAAGTACCGACAAGCCCGATAGAGATGCTACCAGAAGATGCACAGATATGGAAGTCACAGGCAGTATATGAGGATGGTAAATGGAGAGTAGTACTAATCAGGCCAACCGGATCGACACACCCACTAGTCCCCGACTTAAGGCCTGGAGATTCGACTAGTATAGCATTCGCTAGATGGGAAGGCTCAAAATATGAGAGGGGAGGAGCCAAGTCAACAAGCGGATGGTATACTGTAAAGCTAGAACAGATAGCGGTAGAGGCTGTAGAAACTGTAACCCAAACGCAGACTGTAACTACTACACAGACTACAACGGAGACCGTTACTCAAACACAGACACAAGTTACAACTGAAACGGTGACTGTAACTGAAACGACACCAGCAGTCACAGGAGCAGTCAAGGGAGCCCTTGTAGGCTTAGTGATAGCATTAATAGCCGCTATATTAGCACTAGCACTCCTATATAGGAGAGGCATGAGACCAAGTTAAACAAATAATTTTTTAAATATTATTAATTATATTTTATATATATTTTATTTTTAACCTGTATAGGATATGCATATATTTTACATGCAATTTAATATATAATTCTAACTAGCTTATGGCAAGTGGTGGCTATAGATTGGAATATGACTCGAATAGAGGAGTTAAATGGATGAGTCACGGAAACACCAGATTAGGATCTATAATAGAGGGGTATTTTCGGCGGGATACCATAGTGATTATAGCCAGAGTACTGCTATGGATATATCTACTAGAACTATTGTTAAATAGATTATTATTTAGAATACTTATATTTATACCGCAGAACCAGATAGTAGATATAATGGCTACATTAACGACTTACGGGGGAAGATTTGCGTTAAACCTAACAGTTCTCATGGGATTATTAATTGTGGCTGTAACTTATAATAGAATATTTTACTCCATACCTATACTGGTACTAGTAGCCCTAGACTCTGTAGGACTAATAAAACTATACTGGGGCCTACTACTAGTAGCCCTCCTAGTAGCTATTATTGATAGGCGCAGGATCATCGAGGCACTATTTATAGCCTCACTGGTACTTGCATCAATAACCCCACACCCCTATATCCAGTACCTATCCAACACGTTATGGATACTAGTACCCCTACCCTACATAACTAAGAACAGGCTGTATGCTCTGAAGTGGTCCCTCCCAATATCACTACTCCTACTAATAGCTATTGTGGGAAACGCGTATATAATGGGTCAAATCTTTATACTGGGCATGGGGACCCTAACTCCCTGGCTATTACCCCCCGCTATAGTGTTATATTCGTTGTCTAAGCCAAGCATGGGCAGATACTCCCTCTTGCTAACTGGCCCGAGACTCCAGCTTTCCAACCAGGTGATAGTTATAGCGGCACTATACATAGCTGATATCATAGCTATAAAGGCGTCTGGCACAAATAGAAATGGGGGTTGAGGATTTGAAGTATACTCTCAAGACGCTCTCTATACTACTGGGATACCCTCAGGACGAGTTTAGGAAACTCGTAGAGAACCCTGAGGATGTATATGAGCTCTTAAGCTTAGAGGATGAGGAGATAGCTAGGTTAATATATAATTTCCTCAAAGGGATAGACCCTGAAAAGGCGGATGAAATATATGTGTCGATATTCGAGCTCCCAGCCAAATGCCCCTTATATGCACACTATTACATTGTTAAGGATAAAGAGGGAGAGCTAGGCAGGTTTCTCCTTGAAATAAAAGGCCAGTTCAAGATGCATGGATATGATATACCAGCAGGTAAGGAGATCCCGGATTATTTACCTGCCATGCTTGAATTCCTATCACTAATAGTAGAAAGGGACAAGAGGTCTGCCGCGAAGTTCGCTAAGCGCTATATAAAGACTTGGACTAAGAAGTTTAAGGCGTGTGTGGAGAGGAATAACCGGGTATACCTGCCTGTTGCAGAGGCACTCGACAGGGTTATGGATAAGCTATTAGAGTCTTCTTAAACGCCTCCATGAAAGGAGACCCTCTTAGCCTTACAACTATTACAGAGCCGTATACTCTCTAACACACTACCCACAACTCCCCTTTCCTTTAGTCTAGCCTCAACTTTCTCCACGAGTTTAACTGAGCCTATGGGGGCTCCACAGCTAATACATCTAGCTATGTCTGAGTAAGCCTCTTCCACTACCATACCCTTTAATCCTCTCTTAGCCTCCCATTTAACTGTTATAGCATCTTCAGGGCATGACTTCTCACACACCTTACAGGCTATGCAGTTGTCATACTTGAATAGGAGCTTTACCCCCTCATCACCCTTGACTTCTAGAGCGTTAGTGGGGCATGGGGTGACGCAGGCCCCACATAAAGTGCACTTGTCACCGTCAACGTATACTACGCCTGATGCTGGTATGCTTAGCAGAGCTTCTCCCATAGTTAAATGGACTAGCTCCCTTACATATCTCCGGGGATCACCTGGTAGATCCTCTTTAGGCTTCAGTACGCTCCCAGTCTTCACTACTACCTCATTCAGGGCCTCAGCCACATACGCAAGTCCAATGGATGCTATCTCCTCGAGTACATCAGCCATTCTAGGTTCAATGCGCTTTAAGGAGGGTGCATAAATGACTGGATAAAGCCCTTTTAACCCTAGCCTGGCTAGCATGTAGGGAGTCACCTCTACGATGGAGTCAACCGGGAAGACTAAGAGCGGACTTCTAAGCTTGTCGTGTTCAACTTCGTAGAGCTCACCTAAGTCTCTTAGGCTAACGATCAATACCAGTCCCCCAGCATCTAGGCTCCTGGATATTATTGAAGCATAGTATTCAACTCCATCCACAGTAGTCCTAGGCATAGACAGAGCCTCTACAGGACATACATGCAAGCATAACCCACATGATGTACAGGCATCGACAACAACACTAGGGGGCTTGCCCTTAAGTGCATAGTATGGGCATAGATCCACGCATATAGAGCAACCCTTCAAACGCTCACAGCTGGTAGGATTGTAGAGTATAGGTGCATACAGATACTCCACCAGGGACTTCAGGGGATTAGAGAATAACTCCCTCCTACCAACCCTCTTCCTAGTGCTTATTCTATAATGAGCCTTCTTATACACACCAGCAGCTAGCCTAGAGTATCTAGCCTGGACTATAATAGCAGGGTCTACCATGCCCCTAGCCAGCTTATACTCGTACTGGGGATCGGAGAAGTCAATCATGAACGGGTTGTGACCTTCCCGCTCTAAATAGTCTATTATCTTGTTTACGTCGCTCCACGAGCTCGGATATGCAAGTAAGACGGGTTCCCCCTCCTCTATAAGTTTATAAGCCTTCCTAAGCAGCTCCTCCCTCGACTTATAGTATTGAGCATCGCCAACCCTTACCTGGCTGAGAGCAAGTATGGCCAAGACGCCTACACCACAACTATAATATTATTAGGTATGATAGAAGGTTATAACGTGGACAATATCCCAAACGACTATACCGCGGTCAAGTATACCCTATAATAATCCTAGCTATACTGGGAACAGACTCAACCTTATACTCATAGACACGTGCATCACCCTCCTCAACCCTCTTTAGCCTAAGTATAAATCCCGATACATTAAGCAGCTTTGGCTTTCCAGCGCAAGAGGCCTTAACAGTCTCTAGTATTAGATCCCTAAGCATGAGCGATGCAGTCTTATAAGCTGGGTACAGCATAGATGTCTTATCTATCTCCTCAAGTTCCCCCCTCCTCTTCTCGGAATCCCTACTTATAAGCGACGATATTATAGCGTCACCCAAGGATACCGAGGCTAAGAGCACGCCTAACACCACTAATAGGATCGGGCTACCCTGGTCAAGCCTGAAGAGGCTTATGAGTATAGCCGCTTGTATTATCGATGACAGTACAACTGTAACCTTCTTATCCTCAATAGCCGCCTTTAACCTACCGAGACTACTAACCTCCGGGTATATGTATTTAATCCTCTTAACACTTGAAATTGATGATTCAAGTTTATCGGGGTTAGTACATATACTGGTTGGAATGGAGGTCTTTATCATCCTCCCACTAACCTCTATGAATGTGTCAGCATACTCGCCGCTGAGGTATACTCTAATACTCTTCAACCTAGTTAAATCCTTGAATATCCTAGACGCTATCCTAGCAGGGCTATACGCACTACCCCCACGTCTAATACCTCTACTGTTATACCCCATTAATCCATCCCTACAAGGACATCCATAACTACACGTGCTACATCTAATATCCTATCCCGGAGCTCGCTTGTACTCAGATGCTTATCGCCGCCAACAATGTTAGATACAATAAGGACGCATGCAGACATGAAATCCCTAATCCACGATAGAGCAAATAATGTTGCACACTCCATTTCCACAGCTACAGCGCCTCTAGAAGCCCAATAGTCGATGAACTCGCGATCCTCAGCGTAAAACGAGTCACTTGATACAACCGCTCCAAGGATGGGATTGAGGCCAGCCTTACTCAACTCCTCATATATCCTCGATGTCAGCAACGGGTTGGATCCATTGGGTAGACATGATGATCTGCCACCCGCGTATCCACCTAACCCAGCACCACCGCAAGGGCTTGATGCTGACCCCGCTACAATTACATCTCCTATATCCACGTTTTGTTTAAGTGATCCCGCTGTTCCCAGTCTAACGAAGACTCTGGAACCTAGCATGTAGAGCTCCTCCAGTACTATTGCTGCTGACGGGCCACCCATGCCGTGGGTAGCTATTGTTACTGGCTCGTCCTTCCACTTGCCAGTGTATACTAGGAGGCCTCTATTATCGTTGACTAGCAGGGGTTCGTCTAAGAGTTCTTCTGCGATGAGGGTAGCTCTTGCAGGGTCACCTACTACTATAACCCTGCTAGCTACATCATCCCCTCTAGCCTTAATGTGTATTGGAGCCACTTTATCCAACCCTTCCCTTGCTACGCTACACCATTAATTATAACTCCCAGCTAACAATATATTTACATGCATAGTATGACGTCGAATGCAAATAGAGAGGAGCAGGATACAGTGGCTAGGCGTAGAATAAAGCTGAAAGCAAGGATATGCCCCAGATGCGGGAGAGAGGTAGAGGAGACTATCGGAGGTCTATGCCCTGAGTGCTATGTAGACGTCTACAGGGTGGCTTCAATACCAGGTAGAGCAGAGTTCATATACTGCAAGTACTGTGGATCATACAAAGTCCAGGGCTCATGGACTCAGCCGCTAGGTTCAATTGAGGAGACATTGAACACGTACCTATTCACATATTATACTAAGAGGTTGAGACCTACAACCCACATAGATGAGGCGTGGATAGAGGACATAATAGTTCCAGGAAATATAACTGGCCCAGGCACCTATAGGGTTAGGGTATCCATTAAGGGTAGGAGCGGCGACTTAATCCTAAAGGAAGACGCCACGGCAATAGTTAAAGTGAGTCTAGGTGTATGCCCTACCTGCACCAACAGGATCACCAAGAGGGGGTATGAGGCAGTAATCCAGGTTAGGGGATCCAAGGGCAGACTCACATCGAACATGAGGAGTAGAGTTGACGAGATACTACTAGGGCTAGATGAGAGGATGAAGGAGTCCATAATATCGTTAGAGGAGCAAAAGGAGGGTATAGATATACTAGTCCAGGATGCGGCGACTGCAAGGCTGATAGCGGCAAAGCTAAAGACAAGCCTAATGGCTAGGGTCACCGAGACGTATAAACTGGCTGGCAGGAGAAGTGATGGTAGGAGGATCGGGAAACTCACACTAGCAGTTAGAATACCCGATTTAAACCCCGGTGATGTTCTATCAATCAGAGGCACACCCCACATTTACCTAGGCCAGGCTAGGAGCGGTGCACTTGTTGTTGACATGGAGAGTGGAGAGGAGAGAGTAGTCAGCAGCGATGAGCTCTGGAGTGGCGTAGGAGACCATATAGTAGTCGATGAGAGACGTCTTCTACTAATAAGCTCCACCAGGGATAGTGTGGTGTTTCTAGATGCAGACAGAGGCTATAGGAGCGTCCTAGAGTATCCATCGAGCCTAGTTAAGGTGCTAGTAGGGGATTTCAAGGAGGGGCGAGAGTTTAAAGCCTACATACATGGATCAAGAGTATACGTGGTGAAGGAGGTAACGGAATATGGCTAGAGGCAAGAGAAGAGGCGAAGAAAAGAGGGGAGAAGTACCCCTCCCAAGCGATGAGGAAGGCACTATCCTGTGCGTTGTGAGGAGGAATATTGGAGGAGGATTCCTAGAGGTTCTATGCACCGATGGAGAAGTCTATAAGGCCTGGATACCAGGCAAGATGAGGCGACGTGTATGGATGAGAGAAGGAGACCTTATCCTATTCCTCCCTTGGGGAACCCCTGATAAGAAGGGTGAAGTAGTTCATAGATACGTCAGGGACGAGGTCAGGAAGCTGATAGACATGGGATTAATTACAGAGGAGTTCCTAGAGGAGGTAGTAGAATAGTTTGAGGAAAAAGGCGAGGAGGCTAAAAAGAGTAAGGGAAGAGGAGGAAAGGATAAAGGATAGAGACATAGTAAAGACGGTTGAAGAAGTATTCGATGCCTTCACAATGGGACACCTATACAATCTAGAACGGAGAGGCGTCATATGGGAGCTTAAAGGTGTCATAAGCTCTGGTAAAGAGGCGCGCGTGTATTGGGGTATAGGCAGGAAGGGGGAGGATCTAGCAGTAAAGATATACCTTTCAGCCACGGCCGAGTTCAGGCGAGGTATAAGGAAGTATATAATAGGTGATCCTAGATTCGAGGATATACCACCAGGTAACTTTAGAAAGTTGATTTACGAGTGGGCTAGGAAGGAGTATAGGAACCTGAGGAGAATGAATGACGCAGGGGTTAGGGTTCCGGCTCCCATAGCATACTCAGGTAATATAGTAGTCATGGAATTCCTGGGGGAGGAGGGCTACAGAGCCCCACTGCTACTTGAAGTCATAGAGGAGCTATCGTTGGAGGAGGTAGAGGCCATTTATGAGGATCTAAAAGAGCAGTTAACTAGGATAGTGTGTAAAGCTAGACTAATACACGCGGATCTAAGCGAGTACAACATAGTCTACTGGAAGGGGAAACCCTGGATCATAGATGTAGCGCAAGCAGTCCACCATGGCCACCCCCACGCAGTAGAGTTCCTTGAGAGGGACATATGGAATATACATAAATTCTTCTCCCAATACATAAACGTGGAACCACTAAATGAGCTCCAGCGGGTGTACATGGAATGCCTGACGAGGGAGTAGAGAGGATACCGATCCCGAGAATATATGTGAGGATACCGCCAGAACGCCTCGGGGCCATTATAGGTCAAGAGGGGTCTATAAAGAAGGAAATAATGGAGAAGACGGGTACATTGATAACAGTTGATACTGAGAATTCCCTAGTGGTTATAGAACCAGAAGCTCCAGGCATACCCCCTATAAATTTGATGAAAGCCCAGGAGATCGTAAAGGCGATAGCCTACGGGTTTCCCCCAGATAAGGCACTCAGACTAATAGATGAGGAGCAAATACTAGTCATAGTAGACCTAAAACAGATAGTGGGGGACTCGCCAAACCACCTAAAGAGGGTAAAGGCTAGGATAATAGGTGAAAGGGGGAGGGCTAGGAAAACCCTAGAAGAGTTAACCGGGACATACATACACGTGGGGGACAACTACGTAGCCATAATAGGCGACTATGAAAGAGCGATGGCTGCTAAAAAGGCTGTAGAGATGCTTGCAGAGGGTAGAATGCATAGTACAGTATATAAACACTTGGACAGGATACTTAGAGAGATAAGGAGAAGGGAGCATCTCAAATACTGGGCTAAAGATGAATTATACTAGACAGACTAGCACTGAAAGCCCATTAGATGCGATCAACAAATTTACATTATTCCCCTCATAGTCTAATGTTTAAATAATTCATAGTATACTATGCCATAGAGATCACTTATAGAGGTGGTTCTCCAAGTGAGTGAAAGCGAATGTAGGATCAGGGTATATGGAGGAGGTAAAGCTATAGATTCAGTGCTCGATTCCATAAAGGAGGAGGTGTATAGATACAACACCTTAATATCAAAGACTGGTTACTACCTAAAACCCGTACATAAAGTGTATAAAAGGAGAAGTGATGGAAGTATTAAGGTATATGAATATTATGGTAGATACTGGTGGAGATTCAAGGAGGCTAGGGGAGGGAAGAGGCTAGTCTACGCTGGAAAAGAGAAGCCTAAGGGTCTACCCTCGCCACCACGGATACCCCTTGAAGGCTTATCTGTAATAAGGGAGGATGGAGACGTTATAGTTGATTGTAGGGATTACAATAAATACATTGAGGTGTTTAAAGGGCTAAAGGCTGAGAGAACCTTCTAGGCGGGCTTGGATGCAGGCATTGGTGATTCACGTGGGATAGGGGCAGAGTTTTAATTATAACTCGGAATGCAACTATTAAGGTGGTATGGAGCGGTTGATGCTGAGAGGTTGACTTATGACGCCAGTTGTAGGGATGATCTCAGACTTTGGAGAAGGCCCATATACTGGGATAATGAGGGCTGTTGTGAGGAGCATTGCTGGCAATGCAGACATCATAGATCTAGACCATACCGTTCCGAGTTATAGCGTGCTGGCTGGAGCCTATGTGACCCTATACAGCTATCAATGGCTTCCCCGGGGAAGCATAGTACTAGTCGTTGTAGACCCCGGCGTCGGCTCGGCGAGAGAGGCCATAGCAGTAAAAGCTGGAGACTACTACTTTGTCGGCCCTAATAATGGGGTTATGTTCCCCGCTATAAAGAGAGAAGGCTTTAAGAGGGGTGTAGCACTAAGCCCTAGGAGGGTCGTGTCTCTGGCTTCTGAGAGGTTCAGGGGTAAGCTATTCAGGCCTAGGTGGATCGTGTCAAGCACATTTCATGGCAGAGACGTCTTTGCTCCAGCAGCCGCATTGATCGCTTCTGGGATAGACTTGGAAGAGCTCGGGGATCCTATAGATGCATCTGACCTAAGGGATATCAGGATAGATTATATAGAGAGAGTGGAGGAGGGATACAAGGCTATGGTTGTATACATAGACAAATTCGGTAATGTTGCGTTAAGCGCACGTGAACACTCAATGCCTCTAAGCGGGGTTAGAAGGGTTGCCATAGAAACGAGTATTGGCACCTTTCATGCACAGGTGGGTAGAACCTTTTCAGATGTAAATCCGGGGGACTTAGTCGTGTATGTTAATAGTTTCGGGCATTACGAGATAGCTGTTAATCAAGGGAATGCTTCGAACAAGTTAAGCATTGATATAGGAGAGAAGCTAATAGTAATACCACTAGCCTGAAGTTCTAGGGAGATGTGTAACCTAATAACCTAATAATTAAATTATTTTTATAGCCTCTCTACAGGGGTGGGATTGGGTTTTACCGAATTCTATTTTATGGCTTTGAGTATAGCTTCTAGCAGCATTTTAGAAGCCTCCTCTGGACTTGTAGACTCCGTATCGATGACTAAGTCAGGGTTTTCTGGGGCCTCATAGGGGTCACTTATCCCAGTCATATGTTTTATCTCGCCTCTCATAGCCTTGACATATAGGCCTTTAGGATCTCTCTTTATGACCGTATCTAAGCTAGCTTTCACGTAGACCTCTATGAATTCAGCCTCCTCTCCTATTATGTTTCTAACCATCCTTCTTGCCTCTCTGTACGGTGACACGAAGCTACAGATGACTATGACGCCATTTCTAGCTAGCAGGCGGGCTATCCATGCTATCCTCTTCAAATGCCTCATCCTCTCCTCTCTAGTGAACCCAGCTCCCTCGCTTACAGTGGTTCTAGCCCAGTCTCCATCCAGTACTTCAACCCTGTAACCCATATCCTTTAACGCTCTCTCAGCCATCCTGGCGATAGTAGTCTTCCCGCTACCTGGCAGACCTGTAAGCCAGGCAACGACTCCCTTATCCAAGCACTTCATCAGGTAACCCCCATAAGTAAATTAGCCTCCAAACGAGCTATTAGCTAGTTGAAGTTTTAAACCCTCCCCGAGCTACTACTAGAGGGTTAACACGGCTATAGACCCTCCCTTAATGGGTGTGGAGAGAGCATCGGGGTGGGAATTAATGGTTAAAATACTTGTGACGAATGATGACGGAGTCCATAGCCAGGGCCTGAAGATACTAGCTGACTCCATGATGAGTCTAGGCAAGGTGTACGTGGTAGCTCCTGAGACCCCGAAGAGTGCTAGTGGGTTAGGGATAACACTTCATAAACCCCTACGCTTAGAGAAGATTAGATATTGGAATATGGACATATACATTACCAATGGAACACCGAGTGACGTAGTGTACCTGACGCTAAATGAGCTGACAACATCCCTAGACCTAACAGTATCCGGGGTGAATGTAGGGGACAACACTAGCATACAAGTCATACTATCAAGCGGCACTATAGGGGCAGCAGCACAGGCAGCGCTACTCGGGATCCCAGCAATAGCGTTTTCAGCCAACGTGGATGATGCCAGCGAATTTGAAGACGAGGAATACGCTAAGATGATAAAATCAGTTACAAGAGCCATAGCGAAAGCTGTTATAGATGGGGGATTACCAGAAAACGTTGACTTATTAAGTGTAAACTATCCGCGAAGGATAACTCCTGACACAAAAGTCAAGATAACAAGGCCCGCGAAGATAAAGTTCCAGCAGAAAGTCAACGTAAACTATGACCCCTATGGAAGAAAATACTATTGGCTGTACGGTAAAATAGTGGATCCAATACCAGGAACAGACGTCTATACGGTCTACATAGAGAAAGCCATAGCAATCACCCCTGTAAAACTCGACTTCTATCCCTCCCTGGGAGGGGAGATAGAGGCAGAGCTCAAACATATACTCTTGGCCGCCGAAAAAGGCTTAAGGCATGTGATAAAGACTGTGTGAAGAATAAAGCTTCCCAACCTAACACATGTCCTCCCAATATCCTTGACATCCAGAGTCACCGTTGTATTACAGTCCTCCCTAAACAGGGAATTACAGCAGGTGGACTAGCTAGTCCTGACTTATCAACAAGAGGTGATCTACGTAACAAACATCCGTAAGTTGAAGGCTTATAGGCTCTCTGCAATTATCTCCGTAGAAATCATGAAAAGAGGATGGTAGTGGGGGTTATGTTCCTGGTATAGGCTTAAAGTTTAAGCTCTCGAATGATACTCTTAGAGAATCTATATCCGTTATAGGCATAAGGTATACTTTATCACTTAACAGGTTTTCCCAAAGACTGGCTCTATTGACAGCCACGTTTACACCATTATTCGCCTTAGTATATGACTCTACTTTTACAGGGTTTAGGGAGACCATCATCCTTCCAGGACTTAGCGACACTAGAATATACTCGCTCTCCCTTATCTGGCCAGTCAACTCATAATAGCCTCCTTTATCTATCAGGCTGACTTGCTTGAATAGGAGGGTTGGCGCTAGCTTCCCCATTAATAGTAGTTTGCCGTCCTTGATTTTTAGCATGTAGGGCTCCCATGCTGGTTTCCCTGTTAATGCAAGGGAAACTGCATGGACTAGGAGAGATAGGGGTCTATTCATACAGGAAGCAGGTATTCCCTCGTCTAGTAGTAGATTCATTGTTATCCACGGCGTGAATCCTTTACTGGAATATATACGATTGCAGTCTATGAGTACAGCGTTAGCCCCTTCATTGTCAAGCACGCTTTTTATAGCTAGGTAGAGGCCTAGGCTCTTAGACAGCTTCTCCTCGTCTTTCCCTTTAACGTCGAAGTAGGCGGATAGGTAGGTGTCTATATAGAGGCTTGAGTACTTTATCCCCTCATCTATGGTGTCAGAGGCTTCATTCCAGGCGAAGACATAGTAATCCGGCTCTACTATGCTATTCAAGGTCCCTAAGACGCTGTCATCATAGTCTACACCGAATAACAGGATCCTCATATCTGAGGATGCAGCAGCTGCCCTATAACCCCTAATGTAAGACCTAATACGATCTAAGATGTCGGCCTCATTTTCTACAAGTACAGTATGCAGCTTCCTGCCCCGTGACTCCAATAGATCCTTAACGTATAGCATGTCAGACACTGTACTGGTTGTGTAGATTAACAGTGTCGACCTAGAAGTCCTGCATGCAATCCTAGCAGCATAGGCTCCAGTATTCTCCTTCAAGAGGAATAAGACTGTGTATAGAGACTCTCTAACCCTACTGGGATCCCCTATCACCTCTACCTTTATTCCTGACTCAGACAGGGTGTCTAGGATCTTAGCTATCCCCTCATCGATCCCCTCAGGAGCCAGCATGTAATAGGCTATGGGTGTAGGTGTACTCACCCGCTCCACCTCTAATGGATAGGCTCTAGCATAGATAGCAATATTTAACTTAGGATACTTGCATGGGCAAGGCTTAACAGCCCGTAGGCCTAGTAGATAGAGATAGTGGTGTATTGGCCCGTGATTAAGGTGGCAGTTAAGAATAAGATCCCCGAGATACCGGGATACGTGTTAGAGCCATTGGCCTACATGCATGGGGCTGTGGATCCTGATAGTGGCCACCTATCATGCCACTATTACTCCCTTGGAATAGCATCTATAGCCATAGGAGACACCATATACCCAGCCCTAGTTATAGGGGGATGCATGTACCTAGTACCAGGGAGGATTAAAGATTTAGACTCGGACCCTGAGGTTCACGTAGAGAGTGTGGAAAGGGAGAGTGCACGCATCGGCGGTGTAGCTATAGAGTCCTTCATGTTATCGCTACTATACAATCTAGCAAGAGAGGGTCAGGCCTCTATTAGATTCTATAAAATCGAGCTCAGCGATGACACAGCGAGTGGTTATGCAATAGCAGCCGTGGTTAGTATACAACAGGATAGAGACTATACAGTTATACTAAGTAAATGCAAGGAGGCCAAGTATAGGGATGAGGACAGCATGTATTATTAAAATTAAACTCATAATATAAACGATCATATAGTAACCCAATATAACTATATAGTATCATAATATAGTATCATAATCGTCACGGAGTATCCCGGAGGGCTGACGGGTCATGTCTAGGATCTCTAGGACTATCGCAGAGTGGGTTCACTCATTCAAGTTGGATGACGCACCAGAAAGCGTCATAGAAGAAGCGAAAAAGAGAATAGTCGATAGTGCTGGCGTCGCTATAGGCGCATTCAACGAGGAGCCAGTCAAGATAGCTAGGTGGGTGGCCGAGTCAACAACCGGGTCAAGGCTACCTGCAACCATCTGGGGCTCAAATATAAGAGCAGCTGCTGATCATGCAGCATTCGCTAATGGGTGTGCGGTCCGCTACTTCGACTTTAACGACACATATCTCTCCAAGGAGGCTCTTCATCCGAGCGACATGATACCAGCACTAGTTGCAGCCGCGGAGGTCTCGGATGCCACTGGCCGAGAGGTGTTAGAGGGCCTAATCACATCTTATGAGGTAGTAGGGGCCCTAGCTGACTCATATAGTGTTAGGGGTAGAGGCTGGGATCACGTCGTCTACATAAACATAGCTACTGCTGCTGGTGCAGCAAAGATCCTGGGCTTGGATGTGGACGGCATAGAGCAAGCAGTCAACATAGCCACGAACACCTCCCTAGCATTAAGGCAGACTAGGGCTGGAGAGCTGAGTATGTGGAAGGGGTGTGCAGCAGCTCATGCTGCAAGGAACGGCTTATTCTCAGCACTGCTAGCCTGGAGGGGTATGACGGGCCCTTCACCCGTGTTTGAAGGTGAGTTCGGCTTCTTTAATGTGGCTTTATGCGGGGATAGATTCAAGTTATCACCCCTGGGTGAGTACAGGCTATTAAAGACAAGCATAAAGTACTGGCCTGTAGAGTACCACTCTATGAGTGCCGTGGAGGCAGCCCTTAAGATAAGGGAGGAGGCTGGTGCCCTAACACCAGAGGACATAGAGGAGGTTATAGTAAAGACGTTTACCGTCTCATACAAGATAATAGTTAAGGACCCAGAGAAGTGGGATCCTAAGACAAGAGAAACCGCTGACCACAGCCTGCCGTATATAGTTGCGGCGGCACTCCTAGACGGCTATGTATGGATAGACACGTTCAAGCCTGAGAGATTCTTGGCTGATGACGTGAGGAAGGTTATGAGGAGGATGAAGGTGGAGGTAGACCCGGAGTATGATAAGATATATCCTGACGGTATAGGTAACAGGATTATAGTGAGGGTCAAAGGCGGCAGGGTATACGAGTACGAGAGCATATACCCGCCAGGCCATTTCAAGAACCCGTTGACCCGAGAGGGTGTTGAGGAGAAATTCTATAAGATAACGAAGGGCCTCTTACCTAGGGATAGGGCTATGAGATTCCTAGAGCTAGCCTGGAGGTTTGAGGAGATAGAGGATCCAGGCAGGCTATTCCGGATACTAAAAGTATGAATTTACTTAATAAATTATTTATCAACAACGCACCTGTCATCTTCTCCAGGCATATATTCCTCCTATCAGCCCGAGTATGACTCCTATTATGAAAGAGGCTACTTGTATTAAGGCAGCCCTCTGTGCCTTTTCCCGGAGAGACTCCAGCCTCTTCTTTACAACGGTTAACTCTGTTTTCCAGTAGTCCTCGCATCCCTTACTCTCCTCTATTTTCTTCTCCTGCTCCTCCACCTTCTCCTGGAGATTCTTTACCCTATCCCTTAAACTCTGAATTGTTGAGTTCATCCTTTTAATCTCCCTCACATATCCTACTCCAAGCTTCAAATCCTTACCCATCTCAGGGTCTATCTTAAGCATGTACGGTGTCAGATCAGCTATAGACGCTTGTAGCGGTGCAAACTCTATATAGCCTACCCTAAACTTTATCTCGTAAGTCTCCCCTGGGTTAAGCATACTACTAGGATACCTCATCTTAACCAACACAGAAGTTGGCTTGGTGTAATTTCCGGAATTAAAGCCCTTGACACCTTCTACTAGGCTTGGAGTCCCGTCTACCGGGTTTATGAAGGAGGCGAACGTTGGCCTCTCATCACGACTCTTCCTGTAAATAATTATAGAATCAACGTCGCCTCCTGGGACACTCATAGTCTCATTATATAGATCTACATTATAAGTATAACCGTCCCTACTCCCTACCGCAAACCACCATACACCTGGCACTCCATCATCAACAACCAAGAGCACATCTACAGTACCATTAACGCCTGTTAACTCTACAGGGGAATCCCCCTGGTTAGTGAAAACGATGTCATACTCCACTACAGGACTCCACTGTGTAAACGCTATCCTAACACTAACGTCTAGGGGTTCTATATCAGTCATGGCATCTAGGCTGGGCTTCAGCTCTACGACTAAAACACCGCTTTCATTAGTGATCACCTCGGCGTTCCAGCTATAATAGCCTAAACTACCTGGATAATCTAATTTATATAATTTATCCTCAGATTTAATCGTGAATTCTGAAGGACTCTTACCCCCTGAAAGGGCATGTATTAGGAGGCTGAGCGGGTAAGGCTCGCTCCTAACCATATCCAGGGGAGAGCCCTCCACCTTAATGCTCCACTCAAACACGCCAGCACCCCGTGTTAAGTTCAACTTAAAAACATAGAAGTCATTCTCCACTGTGAGTATGTTATCTGAGAGCGTTGACTTGAAAGTTAACCCTTTAATCTCCTCTCCAGCTGCAATAATGGTTACCGAGCTCAAGAGCGGCAATGAGGCTAAGAGCACAAGTATAATGGCACCCGCTAACTGCCCATTCATCGCACAGCACCAAGCATGTGTGAACCCGCTTCAGTATTATAGGCGTAACTCTCCCACCAACAACCGGGTGTAGGCGTTTGAATGAAAAATGCGATAGGTACTTTACCGCGACGGTATTCAGCGGCCTCGGCGAAGGGGAGTTCTATGTCAGCATATATGCTAAGAGGTTTAGAGAGAAGCTGGGTATAACGCCTTACCCAGGAACCTTGAATACGAGGATAGAGGATCCAGGCGAGGTCAGAGTCTTTAACGAATGCCTAAAGAATGCTAAAAACACCTACATAGAGCCCCCCGTAATACCTGGTGCAAGGCTGGGAGCTGTATATGCATATAGGGCTGAGATCGAGGGCTTGGATGCATGGATCGTAAGGCCAGTAATAACGGCATATAAAGGGGACGTAGTTGAATTTATATCGGAAGAATACCTTAGAGGGCTACTCTTCCTTAATGACGGAGACAAAGTGAGGTTTAGGATAATACTTTGGTGAACGGCCTGCAAAGCGCATTCAGAACCTATACTAGTAACCTATTGTAACTTAAAATCACCAGGTAGCTAGGAATGATCTCCTTGGAACCCGGGTGGTTAGTCATAGAGCATCCAGTGGAGCCATTCAAGATTAAGATGGTGGAACCCATAAGACTTCTCTCAAGGGATGAGAGGGCTAAGAGGCTAGATGAAGCCCACTGGAATGTATTCCGGCTGAAATCCAGGGATGTATTCATAGACCTACTAACCGATAGTGGGACGGCAGCTATGAGTCATAGCCAGTGGGCATCACTAATGCAGGGGGACGAGTCATATGCTGGATCTAGTAGCTGGTTCAGGCTCGAAGAAACGGTCAGAAATGTACTTGGCATCGACTATATACTCCCAGTCCATCAGGGCAGAGCTGCGGAGAGGATCCTTTATCGGTGGCTCCTTAGGGGATATAGAAGAGCCATTGTACCCGCCAACTCCCACTTCGACACGGGTAAAGCCATTATAGAGGATAGTGGTGGGATACCAGTAGACCTACCCACTCCTCATTCAAGGGATAGAAGTAGTAGGTATCCCTTTAAGGGGGATATGGACGTTTCAGCCCTGGAGTCCCTTATGAGAAGGGAGCATGACAATGTGCCATTCATATTACTAGTCATAACTAATAACACGGTGGGAGGCCAGCCAGTCTCTATAGAGAACATCAAGGCTGTCAGGGAGATAGCTGACAGATATGGGAAACCGCTGGTCATGGATATATGCAGATTCGCCGAGAACGCATACTTGGTTAAAGAGAGGGACCCTGTTAGGAGGTCTATGAGTGTTAGAGATATAGTCAGGGAGATGCTGTCATACGGTGACCACTTCGTTATGAGCGCGAAGAAGGATGGTTTAGCCAATATAGGGGGGTTTATAGCGACTAGGGTATACGATGCATATGAAGAGCTAATGGCCCGCGTGGTAATGGAGGAGGGATTCATCACTTATGGAGGCATGGCTGGGAGGGACTTGGAGGCCATAGCCCAGGGCCTTATGGAGGTAGTAGACGAGGACTACCTAAGGTATAGGGTAGAGCAGGTTAGATACCTGGGAGAGCTACTGGTGCATGAGGGGGTCCCAATAATAGAGCCTGTGGGGGGGCACGCTGTTTATGTTGACGCTCTTGAGGCTCTACCACATATACCGAGAAGCAATTATCCGGCAGATGCGCTTGCAGCTTATCTCTACCTAGAATCAGGGGTTAGAGGGGTAGGGTTAGGAGCGCTAGCGTTCTCTAGAGTCATTGGGGGGAGGGTGGTATACCCGGAGAGGGAGTTACTTAGGTTAGCTATACCTAGAAGAGTTTACACTGAGAGCCACTTAAAGTATGTAGCTAAAAGCCTGGGGAAGGTTATAGCTGAGAGGCACAAGGTTAAAGGTCTAGAGATAGTATGGGAGCCACGTATAAAAGGGGTCAGACACTTCCTAGCAAAGCTAAAGCCCATAGACGCACCTTGACGAGGAATGCATTGATTTGCCTAGAAGACCCATGCTATATAACCTCAAGCATACAAG
This sequence comes from Desulfurococcales archaeon, assembly GCA_015520195.1. Lineage (GTDB taxonomy): Archaea > Thermoproteota > Thermoprotei_A > Sulfolobales > Acidilobaceae > WAQN01. The sequence goes on from WAQN01000124.1 coordinate 24,028, forward strand.
TATAATACAATATTATCCCTCCACCATGTTAAGGGATAAGACCAGGGCATTGCCGGGTAGGGTTGAGGATTATTGTCTAAATGGATTATAGGGGTTGACGAGGCTGGACGGGGGAGCCTCATAGGAGAGATGATCGTTGCTGGATACGCGGTAAAGGTTAGTGATCTAGATAAGCTGGTTGAGCTGGGAGTAAGGGATAGTAAGGAGCTAAGCAGGGCCAGTAGGAGGGAGCTTTACAGAATTCTAGCCAGTATGGGGGTATACACGGTTTATCCTGTCCCGCCAGAGAGGATAGACTCGGAGAACCTGGTTGACTTAACAGAGGAAGCTATAATAGCTGTAATAGGCTACTTAGGAGCTAGAATAGGTGTGTCGGGTATAGAGAGGATCACTATAGATAAGTATGGCAGGGAGAGGGGGTTAAAGACGGCTATAAGAGGGCTAGGATGCGACTGTAGAATAGTGGTAGAGGAGAAGGCGGATAGCAGATACCCCGAAGTATCAGCGGCTAGTATAATAGCGAAGCACGTTAGGGATGAAAGAATAAGGGTTTTGAGGAGCATTTATGGAGTAAGAGGCAGCGGCTATCCTGGAGACCGTGAAACCGTGGAGTGGGTCATGGAGGTACTCTCAAGGGGTAATAGGTTACCTATAATCAGGTACTCATGGGAGACCTTGGAGGGGACAGGGTATAGGATTAGGAAGTATAAGGGTCGCAGACTCAGAACTCTAGACGAATTCCTATAAAGGGAGGGTCTCATAATGCCAGTCTACGAGAGGCCTGCAACGGCGCTTCTAGAAACCCTACATGGCATAGGCGTCTACGACCTGGGCTCAATGGTCTGGTTGTCTAGGAAGAAGGTGGAGTCACTCGGCTTCCAGCACATAGCGGTTGATATGCTGGTTAAGGAGCACTACATAGTTGAGAGCCCCGGGTATAGGGGTTTAAAGGTGTACGAAGAGGAGTACAAGAATAGGAGGTTCTCAATCCTGTACGGCAACGATTCGGCCCGTGCTGATGCGGTTGTAACCTCCAAGCCTGGTAATAGGAGGATACTTGCATCGTGGCTTGAAGTTGGAGACCTCCTGCCCAGCCCTCCCCTTCCAATGTTCGTCATAGACATGAGCATGAAATTCGTTCATACAGAGGAGGAGCTATCCAGGCTTAAAGTCCAGATCGCGGTTACCCTAAGCACTATAAGAGAATACCTCTGGGACATGCACCTAGCTATAACTGGCGTCGAATCGGAATCTAGGGAGTGGATAAACGAGCTACTCGGCAACAATAAAGTCACGGTGACTGTAGGAAAACCAAGCGAGCTCCTGTGGAGCATGGATGCAGATAAAGTCATAATACTAAGGCCAGACGCTCCTCAGGCCCTGACACCGATAGATGTAATGTCGGCGGATGCATTCTTGATTGGGGGTATAGTGGATAGAATACCTAGGCCAGGATTGAGCAGGATGCTCGACAACCTAGTGCCATGGGGGCTTCCTAGAAGGATAGAGCTGAGAGGCTCCATAGCGGGTGTGCCGGAAAGGATCAATAGAATAGTAGAGATAATCCTAAAGGCTAGATACAAGTATAAGGGGAACCTAGAGAAGGCTATAATATCCACCATGACTAAGAAGGATATACTGTCTAGAGTCTACATAGAGGTGTCTCGTAGAGCTAGGAGAAGGGGCTCAAGAGCCATTGTATCATGGGACCTATACTGGGAGCTAAAGCGATGGCTCCCCCTAACGCCAGATGACTTCAAAAGGGCAGCAGCGAAGGCTAGGGTCGAGCTCGTCGGTGGGGAGCCGAGTTGAAGGTTAGGATCCTAGCATCTGATAGCATGGGGGTTAGGAGTATAGCTACAGTGGTTGAGATGTGTGGTTTAGTAGTGGGGCTAGACTTGGGGGCATCTATTGCTCCTAGGAGGTATGGCCTTCCACCCCATGACATTGAATTGCGGAGATTAGAGAAGGCGCTTGACGACGCTTCAAGGTGGATCAGGGAGAGTCACGTCATAACAGTAACCCATTACCACTACGATCACTATATGGCTAATGAACCGGAGCTTTATAGGGGGAAGCTACTCCTGGTAAAGCATCCCACAGAGAATATAAACATGAGTCAGAGAATGAGGAGTTATAGGTTCCTGAAGAAGAATGGAGTAGAGGAGATAGCTAGGGTTGAATATGGGGATGGCAGGCGCTTCAACATAGAGGGGGTCACTATAGAGCTCTCACCCCCAGTATGGCATGGCGAGCCGGGGACAAAAGTGGGTAAGGTGTTGATGGTTCGAGTAGCCTGTGAAGAGGGAGTGGTCGTATACACGAGCGATGTCCAAGGTCCAGTGGATGAAGAGGCGCTTAGGATACTTAAGGAGTGGTCTAGGCCGGAAATAGACTTGATGATCATTGGTGGGCCCCCCACGTACTTCGCTGGATATAAAGTCCCAGTTAGGGCTGTGGAGCAGGGGTTAAAAGGCCTATTGAGGGTTATAAACGAGGTAAGGCCGCGGAGGATTATAGTAGACCATCACCTACTACGTGATATAAGGTATCTAGAAAAGATAGAGGCTCACATAAGAGAAGCTGAGAGGCTGGGAATAAAGCTTGAAACAGCAGCTGAGTACATGGGCAGGCCTATAGAGCAGCTTGAGGCTAGGAGAAAGGAGTTATGGGGGAGAAGATGATAAACCACGGTCATGTAGAACAGCCTACTTGAAAACGAATAACTCGACCCACATTAAGCCTTTACGAGGGCAATATTCCCTATCTTTATTAAACCTATTCTATCCCTATGTAGAAAGTAGGGACATTAAATTATATGCAATCAGATGCAGGTTGTGGTGTTAGCGTTAATGGGCGATGAGGAGGTAATCGTAGACGGCTTAGTCAAGGTTTTTGACGGAGTTGAGGCCGTCAGTGGGGTATCATTTAGGGTTAGTAGGGGGGAGATATTCGGTTTAATAGGGCCTAATGGTGCTGGCAAGACGACGACTTTGAGGATGATAGTAGGCTTGCTGAAGCCCAATAGAGGTAGCGTGAGGGTCTTCGGCCTAGATCCGTGGAGGGATGGAGTTAGGTTTAGGAGGATCATAAGCTATCTCCCCGAGGATGCCGGTGTTTATAAGCATATGAGTGGCAGGTATTTTCTAAGATTTAATGCCAGCCTCTATAGCGACGATCCCAGAGTGGTAGATGAGATGGTGGAGTATGGAGCAATTCTCTCAGGTTTAGGTAAGGACTTAGACAGGCCGATGGGTAAGTATAGTAAGGGGATGAAGAGGAGGATCCTCCTTGCACGCACCTTCATGGTTAAACCGAGGCTGGCTGTATTAGATGAACCTACTAGTGGTTTAGACGTTAACTACTCCGTCGCTGTTAGGAGGATGATTAAGGAATACGTAGAGGAGAATAATGCGACGGTTATACTCTCAAGCCATAATATGCTTGAGGTAGAGTACCTCTGCGATAGGGTCGCATTCATCAATAGAGGGGTTATAGTCGCTGAGGGTACACCAGAGGAGTTGAAGAGGAGGTATAAGGCAGACAACCTTGAGGAGGCATTCATCGAGGCTATAGGTGGTGTGTATTGAAGATAAAGACTATAGCCGTTAAAGAGTTCAGAGAGCTCATAAAAGAGAGGACCGTCCTCCTAGGCATGATAGTAGGTCCTATCATGATATTTGCTATATTATCAACTGTGTCGCTTGGAGCGGTAAAGCAGGTTCAGGAACAGATAGCGGCTCCTCCCAGAATAGCTATTGTAATTACAAGCCCTAACCCTGATAACACGGGGGATGTGGCGTCATTCATTGCTTCTAGACTGAATGCCGACTTGTACGTGGGGGCTGTGAATGAGGATGAGTTAATTAGGAAGTATGATAGTATAGTCTACTTAACTAGCGATGCTATAGAGAATATGACTATGGGATTAAAGGCTCATATAAGGGTTCTAGCAAAGGTTAAGACGCTTAGCTTCCTAACCATATCAACAGTACAAAACGTAATCGCCGTACTCGAAAACGCCGTTCACGAATATATAGCCGAGAATGTAAGGCAGGTTTATCCACAAGCCTCAGCGAGTTTTCTCAGTGACCCCCTAGCAGTAGAGACTATGCTATACTATAAGGGTAGGGTGATGAGCGAGGCTGAAGCCATGTCTACAGTCCTTGGAACAGGATTCGCAGTAACCATAGCCACCTTAATACTAGTCATGGCATCGATGCAGATAGCTGCCACCAGTATGGGTATAGAGAGGGAGGCTAAGACCCTTGAGATCCTATTAACCCTACCCATTGAAGGCAGAGACCTCGTATTAGGAAAGGTGCTCGGAGTCTCAGCCATAACGCTATTGGGTATACTAAGCTATGTCGCTGGGATGAGCGTCTACCTATACTCTATATCCAGGCTCGCATCAGCACCCACGGGGGAAGAGGTATCTGTAGGCTTCACTGGCGGCATAACTATAACCCCCCAATCCGTTGTCTATATAGCTGTGAGTACGATCCTTGCACTAATAGTGGCACTAGCCATAGGCTTCCTAGCAGGCATACTATCGCAGGATGTGAGAGGCGCACAGCTAGCATCATCATATATAGGCCTAGCGATGATGCTCCCACTATTCGGAGTATTCTTCGGCTTAGACCTGACCGGCGTAACTGGCCCTATAAGGGTTCTACTATATCTAAGCCCTATGACGTTCCTCTATTATACGGTATGGGGCTCTATAATCGGGGAGCCGTCCATCATAACACAAGGCCTAATGGGTCTAGTGGTTCACCTAGCTATATGGGTAACTATATCCTCACGTCTAATGAGGAGCGAGGAAGTAATATACGGCGAGTTGGGCTCAAAGATAAGAAGGATCCTCGCCAAGAGAAGGCTACAACATTAAACCATCTAACCACTATTTAAAGGCTCTACTGGTGTGGGCTATTGGGTATAGAACGCGCAGTGGAGCATGTTAAGAGATCCAGGCACCTGATAGTATTTACAGGAGCTGGAGTCTCAGCTGAAAGCGGTATCCCTACTTTCAGGGGCCCTGATGGGTTGTGGAGGAGATATAGGGTAGAAGACCTAGCTACTCCAGAAGCTTTCCTAAGGAACCCAAAACTAGTGTGGGAGTGGTATGCCTGGAGGCTTAAGTTGGTGAAGAACGCTGAGCCAAATGAGGCTCACAGGGCTATAGCACTCCTCGAAAAGCTAGGCTTAGTTAAAGCGGTTATAACCCAGAACGTGGATGGACTACATCAGCGTGCAGGCTCCAAGCGCGTAATAGAGTTACACGGTAATATATCAAGGGTTAAGTGCGTTGAGTGTGGATATAAAGGAGAACTGGATGAATTGCCTAAGGAGATCCCACCGAGATGCCCTATATGCGGAGGCTTATTGAGGCCAGATGTAGTCTGGTTTGGAGAGCCCTTACCCAGCGATAAGCTAGCTGAGGCATATAGGGAGGCCAGGGAGGCTGATGCTGTTCTAGTCGTCGGGACAAGCGGAGTCGTTGAACCAGCTGGAAGTATACCATTAATAGTCCTTGAGAGAGGAGGCGTTCTAATCAATGTTAACCCAGAGCCAAATAGATATGACCCAGTTGCAACGGTTAATGTAAGGATGACGGCGGTCCAGTTCTTCAGGGACTTGATTAGGGCCCTCAAAGCACCTAGTCCATGAGGCAGGGACAAGGCGGGTTGTGTAAGTTATGGCATCAATTAACATAGTAAGGATTGAACGGGTTGCAAGGGCATTAAAAGAACTGGGTTTAGATAATATACTGCTTATTGAAGAGAAGCTGGACCCCCAGTACAGTGTCATGCAAACAATAGCTAAGAGACATGGACGTGGAATAGCTGCCGTTTACGGAGCTTTAACAGCCCTCATAAGCTATAAACTCACTATGCCCGGAGAGGAGTGGTGGTCCTGCCTAGCCGAGTACCTAAAGAGCTCGGATACCCCTGCGGGTTTGGATGAGGTAGCTAGTGGGGTTATCGGATTCATAGACTGGTGTAGAGGTTCCATCATAGCTAGGGATGCTAAAAAGAGGAGGATATCTAGGGTAATGGCGAATGCAAGGCATATACTTGAAGAGATACTGGCTAACCCTGATATAGTAATTGAGGAGCCCACGAGGGTTGTGAATGGTATAGCAAAAGCGCTTGGCGTAGATGCCTGGAGAAAGACTGTAGTGTTCTCCCTTAAAATGGCATATTATGCTGTTAGAAGACCTGGATCACTAACACCCCTGGAGGCCACTATACCATTACCAGTTGATATCAGAGTTTCATGCCTTACATACACAAGTGGCATATTAAATGCTAAAGGTTACAGGGAGATACAAACAAAACAACGCCCCGCCCAAGAGGCTTGGAGGATAGTCTCTATGAAGTCAGGCATACCTCCTATGCACATAGACACTATAATATGGCTGAGCGGCAGGTATGTAAGGGAGTATGAGAGGGACAAGGCTAGACTCATGATAGCTAGTATGCTAGGTAAAGTAGTAGATAGGAAGGCCGCGTTAAGGGTTGCATCGGAATTGACGTGGAGAGAATGCAGATAGGAAGTAAGCGGTGTTAGCTTTCATTTCTAATAGTGCATATGGTTGGATATTAGTTGGAGCGGAATAAATCTATATATCGGATACCTCCTTAATACTACTAAGCGTGGTGACGGTCAGGTGCCACTCTATTCTAGGAAGTATAGGGTTTATTGGAGTGAGACGGACGCTGCTAGGATAGTGCACTTCTCTAACTACTTTAGGTATTGTGAGAGGACGGAGGAAGAGTTCCTCTATGAGCTTGCTGGGAGTAAATACAATTACCCTATTGAGGCTAGCGGATCCGAGATTCTAATGCCAAGAGTCCATGCGGAGTGTGATTATGAGTTCCCACTATTCCCAGGAGACACTTTTAGAGTTGACATAGTAGATGTAGTCCTAGGTAATAAGAGTATAACATACACGTATGAGATATATAATGAGAGTAAGGGTGGAGTGAAAGCGGCTAGATGCAGCATAGTAGTAGTGGCTCTAGATGTGAAGACCATGAAGGGTGTACCCATACCAGGCCATATAAGGGAGATGTTATTAAACGCTGGAGCTAGAATTAAAGGTTAGCATTGATGAATTATCATTTAAATAAGCCTTATCCATGTATTTAATAGAGTGGGGAATGAATAGTTGCCCGCACCCCTGAGAAGGATCGTGCTTGACATACTTAAGCCTATTAAAGGCCCTTCAGTTATAGATGTCGGAAGAGAAATAGGGGACCTCCCCGGAATAGAAGGAGTAAATATAACAGTGAAGGAGATAGACGTCGATACAATAACGCTAAGCATGACGATAGAGGGAAACAATATAGACTTCAAGAGGGTCCAGGAGAAACTAGAAGAGCTCGGATGCATAATACACAGCGTAGATCAAGTAATAACGGGAAAGAAGATAGTAGAAGAGCCAGACATAGAAGATTAAGGCTGGAAACCTGGGGGCCACACCATTAATGAGCAGAGGCCTAAGTGATACAAGGAGGCTAACGCTAACTACTATGATAATTCTAATGTCGATATTATCAACATACATTATAACACTGTATAATGGGAACATAAACATGATTACAATACTAGTGGAGTGTAGGAGGAGCGGGAATCAACTGACTATAGCTGTGCCATACAAGTTGAATGATAGCATAATATTATCATTTATACATAGCGTACATAAAACCCCACAGATCGAGATATTGAAGGCGGATAATAAGGGATTCTACCTAGAAGAAGTAAGATTCAAGGAGTACGGGGCAGGAGTACCAGTATCACCTGAGGAACTAGGCGGCGGAGTCATGGCTGAGACTAGGGGGTTCATAGTATATAGGAGCATCAATGAACATTTAGGCAAGGAGATAATGCTAGACCTAAAGAATGCCATGAACATGAGTGTTAGAATAGATGGGCTTATTATAACGGATAAGCTATGTGATTTCGTGAAGATCACAACAGCTACATGAACTTTTACCGAGTTCTTATAACTGGAGCTATGCTTCTAAGCTTCTTCAATGCATACTCAGCTGATGACCTGAATTTTTCAAGGTCTTCAGTTGTATGAGCGGTTGAGAGGTTCAACCTCTTCCTGGGATTGGGTGTGAATAGTATTCCCTTTCTCCTCATCTCCTTGTTGAATATAGCATAAGCTCTTTTGTCAGCCCTGTTAACCTCTCTCAAATTCATGGGCTGCCTATCAAGGCCGAAGTATATTGATATTATACTCCTATATGAAGCCACATAGGCCTCTATCCCAAGATCCTCGACCAGATCCCTTAAGGTACTGCTATGCTCATAGCCTATCTTCGATACGGTTAAATCTGCCCTCAAATTAACGGCCTTCATTAAGGCAGCCTTTCCAGCAGCCATAGCTATGGGATGGGCAGAATACGTTCCTGATGACACCACACTATCAACTAGCATGTCCATGACATCTCTCAACCCTACCAATGCGGCAACCGGATATCCATTAGCTATGGCTTTTCCAAGAGTAGTCAGATGAGGCCTTACACCTAACTCGCTCTGTAAACCGTGTATATTATGCCTAATTCCAGTTATTATCTCATCAAATATCAATAGGGAGCCATAGGTCTTTGAGAGACGTTCAACCTCTGTGAGGAATTCCCTAGTAGCAGGCACTACACCCATGCTATGGGCTACCGGCTCAAGTATTATACCAGCAACCTTATCCCCGTGTTCAGCCATAAAGTTTCTCAGCGAATCGACATCATTATATGGAAGGACCTCCACCGACTCTAAAACCCCGCCTGGCACACCCATAGTCTCCGCATGTTTACCCTTCTCACTCAGGGATGTAGATACATTGATTAGGGCATAGTCGTGCCATCCATGATAGTTACCTTCAAACTTAATTATCAGGTTTCTCCCAGTGTATGCTCTAGCTAGCCTGAACGCTAATAACACAGCTTCGGTCCCTGAGTTAGTAAAGACTATTCTTTCAGCTGTAGGTATTAGTTTGTGTATCAGCTCTGCATAGTCTATCTCGACATCGGTTATCCCAGCCCCATGGAGGTCTATGAGCTCGGCCTCACGCTTTACAGCTTCTACTACATCCGAATCCCTATGGCCCAGGAGTATGGCTCCGAAGGCCATGTGATAGTCCAGGTAGGTGTTTCCATCGACGTCAACAAGCCTGGATCCATATGCCTCCTTTAGGACTAGGGGGCCTGTTTTATGGAATTCTCTTCTAAGCCTTCCCGGAGCGCCTCCGGGTATTAATTCAACGGCCTTCTCGTAGAGTCTATCTGTCTCCAACCCACCCCGCCTGCATAGGCCATAAAATATATAGGATTAATAAAGGTTGATACGTATAGCTTATAATAGATAAGTTTATAAGCAGAGATCCTAGGATTTTCTAGTGTTTATATACCTCCATGCA
>WAQN01000125.1 GCA_015520195.1 Desulfurococcales archaeon
AGGGAGAGGAGCTAGTAGTCTTCATACGCTAGCATAGAGTGAGCGAAGTGCTCGACAAATTTGTTGGGTTATTCGGTAAGGCTACTGTAGAGGAGCTCAGGAAGTATGAGGAGGAGGCTCAAGCACAATGATATGCCTCGACACAAACGTCATCTATCACTTCCTCTGCGAGACAGAGCTAACTAGTGCCTCAGAGAAAATCATCAGGGAAGCAATTATAGAAAGCATGGTCATCCCCATGATAGTATACAACGAGCTACTCTATACGGTTGGCGCAAAGTTGCAAGAATAAAATACGGTGTTAGGGGAAAATACTCATTTCGGAAGCATATAGCCAAATACGGATTTCCCGAGGAAGCCATAGAAAAGGTGAACGGCTTTATTAGGGACTTCAAGGTAACCATACTAAGGGACTATCAGGACCCAGACGAGCTTGTAGAGGTAATCAAAGCCTATAGGCTAGCACCAAATAATGCTCAAATAGCCTTAACTTGCAAGCATAGGGGTATAGAAACGCTAGCATCATTCGACGAGGACATCAAGCGAGTTCCCTGGCTTAAAGTAATTCCATAGAGAGGCGATAGTCTATGCGGCAGTATGACGAGGCAGTACTGGAATTTCTCATGTGCCCTCTGTGCAGAGCACCCTTAGTCTTTCTGGATAAGGGCAAGTTGCAGTGTACTAAGTGTGGACATGTTTACAGCGTAAACGGCGATGGCATTATAGACATGCTTTCGAACTCCCTAGTCTCCAGTAGGGATAAGCAGTGGATGAAGTGGTATGACGAGAATGCTGGGCAGTACTACAGGCTTTTCCAAGAATAATTCCAATCTTTACGCTTGGACTAGAACGAGGGCTCGGAGGAAATGGGCTAAGTTGCTAGAGCTAAGAAAGGGAGTCAGAGTCCCTGATGTTGCAACGGGTACTGGTAAGAATCTCCCTTTATTGAGAAAGGAGTTGACATATCGATTAGTATGTTGAGGTATGCTAGAAAGATTGCTAAAAGTATGAGAACATTGTGTTAATTAGGGCTAACGCTTCTCACTTACCATTGAAAGATAGTTACTTTGATGCTGTTTTCTATGTGGGTGGTATAAACACTTTCGAAGAGAAAGAACTCGCTATTAGGGAAATGTTTAGAGCGGCTAGGATGGAGGTAAAGATAATTATAGTTGATGAAGGTCTAGACCCCAAGCTCCACAATACTAAGAGGAGACGGAAGCTGTTGAAGCAAAACACGCTCTATAGCTCTCTACCACCAGTAGATGAGATTAAGAAGTACAGTAATTATCTGCGCATTAGTTGCCCAGACCATACGCGTTATGATCAGTACAGCCGTCTTCAACCACTACGAGTACAACGATTACTGGGCCATCGATGACGACGCAATAGTAGTGCTCCTATACTTCATTAAACCGGTTGTAAGCACATAGCCAGCAAGTAACACTCCCTCAAATCAACATTACTCCTTTTCCCTGAGTCTCTGCTCTGGCAGAATGTTTTAGATAAAATTTTGTGACAGCGTATACTTGCATCTACAAGGATTATGACTTGAGCCTCCTTCAGTGTCTTTCCCCAATCCATCATTGGCTAGACTTATAAGTTGAGCCTCTAGTGAATCTATTTAATGTGGCTTTATTTACCTTAGAGGGCTTCATCTTGATTTCTTAGGGTGTTGGTATGCAGCCAACTCTTAGCGGTGAATATCTGCTGTCCAAGGTTGAAATGGCTTCACGTAGAATTATGGGTGATGATCCAGCCCATGGCTGGCCTCATGTTGTGAGGGTCATGCATAATGCTGAGCTCATCGTGTATAATGAGGGTGTAGAGGTTGACTGGGTTGTATTAAGGGTGTCTATATACCTCCATGACACTGGGAGGTTCATCTCTGGTGAGGGGCATCATGTTGCTAAAAGTGTATCATACGCCACTAATCTCTTAGAGAAGCTTGGGGTTCCCAAGGATTTCATCGGAGCAGTTACTCATGCTATAGAGGCTCATAGCTATAGTTATGGTGTTAGGCCATCCACTATAGAGGCTATGGTATTGAGTGACGCGGATAAACTGGATGCCCTGGGGGCTATTGGTATTGCTAGGGTATTTCATCATGGATGCCTTAATAATAGAAGTTTCGAGGACAGTGTTAGCCACATGGTAGAGAAGCTATTGGAGTTGCCCTCGAAGATGATACTCGGGTATTCTAGGAGGCTGGCTGAGGAGAGGGTGTCCATAATAAGAGCCTTTATAGAGCAGTATCGCAGGGAGATAATGCAGTAGTCACTCCGGGATTCTCCTGTCCTCCGCCTCCCTTTTGACGCCGCTGATTATCCCCTCTAATATGTCTAGGAGCTCCTTGTATCTCTCATAACCCTGCCTTGTAAGGCGTACTAGCGTTCTAGGCCCTAGGGGTGTTATGACCTTCTTAGACTCGACATATCCCTCCTTCTTCATCCTCCTTATACTACTATCCAGATCGCCCCATGACATGTCTAGTATCCTCTGCAAGTCTGACATGGTTGAGGGTCCCCTGAGGTATAGGATGGTTGCTATCATGAAGCGCTTCGGATTCAATAATACTCTATCAAGCCCACGGTCTGTAGGCTCCTCCATTAGTATTTATGCCTCCTCGAACATCTTTGCAGCCTTCTTCATAGCATAACTACCGGTTATGAGGTATATAACGAGTATCAAGCCACTAGCCATGATATTACTCTGATCAGGACCTTGAGTGATAGCTAAGTAGAACACTATCGGCGTCGTAGCTAGAAGGAGTATCGAGGATAAGGCCATTAGCGTATAGTAGGGATCCCTCTCTATGAACTTACCCGTTAACGTGGCTAGTGCAAAGGCTATTCCAAGGCCTAGATACCAGGCTACACTAGGATACCATTCCGGAGCCATCCCAGCAACCGAGTAGACGGCAAAGAATCCTACAAGGAACAACGCGAACCCCAACCATCCTTTACTGGAGTATCTCATTAACCCTTGGCTTGCGAGGTACCTCCACATGGACCCTGATATTATGAGTGTAAGTGCAACAGCTACAGCTACACCCACTGTAAGGCCTATTGCTACTGCGAGGCCCACGCTTATATTGTAAATAAATGATATAGCTAGAAATATGAACATAAATCCTATAATAGACATGCCATATGCAAAGAAGTAATATGCTCCAGCAGCTGCTATTGCAAAGGCTGACACCCTCTTGACGAGCACCGCCAACCTAGCTAGGTCCTCGTCGCTGCTCATGCCTAAACCCACCATCCCCCTCACTACTTGTGTCCAGTTAATGCAATACTAACCTTCCACGGTAATTCTTAGTTACATAAGCTCTCAAACTGAGAGCTATTCTACGCTATATAAACCCGAAGGATGACTAGTGCTATTCAGATACGGCTAGGTGGCAATAGCCATGGCTTGCACCCTTGAAGCCGACAGCCTCTATAAAGAGTACCCTGGAGGAGTAGTCGCCGTTAAGGGGGTCAGCCTAAAGGCTGGCCAGGGTAGAACCTCCCTCATGGGCCCTAATGGGAGTGGTAAGACAACTACCCTATCAATGCTGGCTGGGGCTCTTAAGCCTAGCAGAGGGGTTGTCAGGGTATGCGGCTATGACTTGTGGGGGGGAGAGTGGATTGAGGCTAGGAAGCATATAGGCTATGCTCCCCAGAGGATGCCCTTCAGGGAGAAGCTTAGTGGAATGGAGAACCTAATATGGTATGGGCTACTCAGAGGCCTGGGTTTAAGCGAGTCTAGGAGGAGGGCTAGGAGTCTATCTGAGGAGCTCGGATTATCAGAGTATATCAATAGGAGTGTAGCATCCTATAGTGGTGGTATGAGAAGGAGGCTGAGCCTTGCCGCTGCATTGATGGGAGATCCCGATGTTTTAATTCTAGACGAGCCTACTTCGGGCTTAGACCCCAGGGCTAGGGAGGAATTATGGCACCTCATAGAGGTTTCATTGAAGGATCTAACCATAGTATTCTCGACTCATATATCCGTTGAGGCGGAGCTGCACTCGGACTATGTTTATATCTTTAATGAGGGTGTGATAGTCACTGAGGGTAGGCCTGGCGAACTTATAGAGAAGCATGCGCCGAAGCCCAGGATAATAGTCTATGTTAGGGGTGACGCGGAGCCACTCCCAGTAAACGGTGTAAAGCCAGAGGTGGTAGCTAGAGGGGTCTACATGTATCCAGTCGAGGATCCTAGAGAGGGTATAAGGAGGATAGTTGATGCCTACAGCCTGCATGGGGTAGCTGTTGAGAGGATTGAAACCAGGAGGCCTGGCTTGGAGGAGGTGTTCTTCACCGTAACGGGCAGGAGGCTTGAGGAGGGGTGAGGGAGAAGTGATACTATCACAGGTTTTAAGTGAGGTATATGCCGCTGCGAAGAGCATGGTCAAGGCCAGAGATATACTATTCTGGACAATAATATTCCCTATCATTGTGACAGGCCTCATGATAGGGATATTTGGGAGAGGTAGTTCAAGCATAACATTCGACATAGCAATCGAGAGCCATGACTCAGGATGGTTTAACGAAACAGTGTATAGCGTGCTCAACGCAACTGGAGTTTTCAATGTCAGATTCGTCGAGCACGGATTGGAGGAGCTCGTATCCAATGGTAGCGTGGAGGTTGGACTATACATACCACAGGGGGTGAGTGAGAATCTCAGCTCGGGGATCCGGGCTAGGGTGGTGGTATACTACCTAACAGGGGTGCAGGACTCGGAGGTGGCTAAGGCTAATCTGGAGGGCATACTATCAGGTGTATCGAAGAACATTTCAGCCGTAGGGATGAAGATGGCCTCCCAGTTCATACCAGCAGGCTTCATGGAGAGGATAAAGTTCCTGGCAGACCCGGTTATAATAAAGGATAGAGTCCTACAGCCAGGGGCTCTAGCAACTACTGGGGGTATAAGGGCTTACTATGCGGTAAGCATAGTGGGTATACAAGCCCTCTATATAGGCATATTCTCAAGTATAAGCATGATAGTAGAGAGGCGTAAGGAGGGGGTCTTCCCCGTAATACTCTCAAGCCCTGTGAGGGGCTGGGTGATGTTCCTCTCCGACACGCTGGCAACAATAGTACTGGTAGCAATATCAGCCCTAGTAGTCCTACTGGCAGGCCTAGCCATGGGGGCCGACTATTCAAAGCTGGATCCACCCAAAATAGCTATAAGCTTCGCACTCATAGGACTCGGGGCAGTATCAATGATAGGTATAGGCCTAATATTATCAATACTAGCCAAGACATCTGAGGGGGCAGCAGCCCTGGGTAACATGGTAGCATTCCCAATAATGTTTATAGGCGGATTCACAGTCCCGAAGTTTATACTACCAGAGCAACTACAGATCGTAGCGGAATGGTTCCCATTATCAAGGATCATAGACTCCATAAGAAACATGGTCGTATTTAACTACACAATAACCGAGGCAGTAAACCACGCAATGCCAGCGATAATAATAGGCCTAACAATATACACGATAGGAGCATTAATATACAAAAACGTACTAACAAAAATCGCAGAAACACCCTACTAAAAACCAAACATAAAATCACAACAAACTACACTAATTAAACGGAGATCTGTGGCCTAGCCAGGAAGAGGGTGCTGGCCTGTGGAGCCGCTGGGGTCCCAGGCTAGAAACCCGGCGGGCCCGCCACCAGGTACAAAGTCTCCTCACGTGCTGCTTCCTGGCTGCAAGATATGTTATAGATTTCTCTACAGCCCTGCCAATATCCTTGACCTGGAAAACTGTTTCGGTGTCCTTAGGGTTAGCGTTAGTATCTTTGTGTAGTGCTAGTACTAGGTTGTCTAGCTCTAGCTCACTCCACTCATCACTACTATACCTTACATTGAGGCCTATCTTCTAGAAATTAAATATAAGATTCATGTCACGGACAAACACGGTCACATAACCAACACGGCTAAACAAGATGCATGACGTCCAGCTACCATAATACGGGTTCGAACATAAATCGACCTGTATATATCATCTATAGAGAATACTACGGGATAACTCTTAACCATGGTACTCCATTAAAGTCTTCGTCGAATGTGAGGATAGTTCCGATAGCATAGTGTTTGCAGGTTAGTGCTATTTGCGCATCGTTTGGTAGGAGCTTGTGGTCTCGTAGTAGCCTTAGGTACTCGGTGTATTTAAAGTAGTCATTTACTATTTCTACATCTAGGTCTTTCAAGAAAGAGTTTATCGTATCTAGAACCTCTTTTGGATAACCCTTCTTTGCGATTAATTTCCTCAAGCCGTGTCTTCCTTTAATTTCTCCTTTCTGCCTGTAGTACTCGTATGTTGCAACGTAGAGGGCTTTGTTAATGGCGATTCCAGATATTACGAATTTAGATCCGCTGTAAGCCTCTAGAATTTCTTGGGCGAGGCTGCTCTTTTCCGTCTCGAGGAGTATTGCTAGTATGAGGCTTGTATCAATATAGGCTCGATCTACTGCCAATGAGCCTCCTCCTCAAGCTCTAACAACTCCTTGATCGAGGATCTCCCAAGAGCGCCACGATACTTCTTTAGTACTCTTCTAATATCACGCTTTATCGTGATAAAAGCCTCTCACCCTCCTCCAAGTCAAGGGGCTCTAGCGGCTTAAGCACACCTTTTTCATACCTAACACGGACTACCTTAGACATCTCCCGGCATCCTCACTGTACTTATTACGTCTAGGAGGCTCTAAGCCTTTACCCTTTTGGATGTTGCATTATTATCAGGAATGAGCCTTTTATGAGATTATCATACTGGAGTGCATGTTGCATCTGATGATGAAATTATGCAACGTGGGTTTTTATAACCTCGGTCTGCGGAGCCAGGAGGTCCCGAGCTCCGAATCCTGGTGGGCCTGTCACAAAGTGTTTTTAGATTGGAAACGCTGATAAAGTCCCAACTAATACTTTTTGTTGGGGGTATTGGTATTGTCTGAGGTAATTATTAAGGTGCCTGAGGGTGTAGATGCTAGGGAGGTTAAGCGTAGGATTGAGGCTATCCTCAACCTTTTGATTAGTGATGAGTTTGACAAGTTCATGGAGTACTTGGAGGAGTATGCCCTCCTACGCCTTCAGGAGGATAGCCTTCGAGAGTTTTTAGAGGATGAACCAGATGTCTATACCGAAGACGACATTAAAAGGTAAGATAGTACTCATATACTTCCCCTTCACCGATTTGACGGGCCGGAAGCTCCGGCCAGCACTAGTACTCTATGACGGTGATAGTGATGTAGTTGTTGCATTCATATCCTCAAGAGTAGAGAAATACGATCCTGAGACTGATATCCTGATAAGTAAATCGCACCCAGAGTTTCACCTCACCGGGCTCAAAACAGACTCAGTACTGAAACTCTCAAAAATAGCTACCCTACATAAAAGGCTAATAGCGGGAGAAATAGGCACCATAAGCGAACAATTAAGAAATGAAATAAACCAGAAAATAATAAAAATATTATTAGTATAAATCTTAAGGAAAAACTAGTATTATCTATTAATATTATAGTATGCTTTAAAACACTATCCCCAGTAAAACATCGATGTCATTTAGTCC
>WAQN01000126.1 GCA_015520195.1 Desulfurococcales archaeon
CTATAAGATAGAATCCCCGATAGAGGTTAGGTTTGCTCTCCCAAGTGGGGTGATAGTCAAGGAGGTCTCGCCAATAACATGAGGGGATTAAGTAATGGGGTTCAGCACGGTTACATCATCAATAATTATTTTTTCTAGTCTAATTATATCTCTCACGCTTATAGGTTCAACTATACTTAATTCATGGTATGATATGGCTATAGCTGTTAAGGATAATGGAGATTTAGAAGGGAAGCCAGAACTCTTAATTACGATGGTTAACGTTTCTTGTAGTGGAGATGAGATACTCTTAGAGGTGAGGAATAATGGTCCTAGCATACTGTGGGATTTCTATACCGCTGACTTGATAGTCGCTTACATAAATATTGTAGGCGTTAAGAACAGTTATCTACTAAGCTATAGGAATGACTGGAGGATAGTCTACATTAAAACACTCTATGGTAAAACTCTGAATTACACTGAAGGTATGGGGGTTTACCCGGGAGAATCTATCCTTATAAACGCCACGTTACCATCGCCTGCGTCACTCGACAATCCAATACTGGTTATCTTCGTGGATCAACATGGATCAGTAGCTTATCATAGATGGTATGGAGGTGCATGCTATGGATAGCAGGCAGGTAACTATAATCTCTACAGGTAATGAAGAGTTAGACATAAAGTTAGGGGGAGGGATACCTCATCCCTCACTTATTATAATCGAGGGAGCCCATGGTACTGGAAAGACTGTCTTAGCACAGCAGTTTTTACTGGGGGCACTGAGGAGTGGGTTTAAAGCTATAGTAGTTACTACCGAGACCACAGCTAAGGGGTACGTAATTAAGTCTAGAAATGCAGGTGTCGATCTTACCGACTACTATATAAAGGCTAGGCTTACCGTCTATTCACTACAGCTGCCTGGAGCTAGATGGACCAAGAGTCATGCATCAAGATTGCTCCCCATACTTGGCAGATTCATTATAGATAGCATAGACAGATATGATGTATTCGTAGTCGACTCGTTGAGCCACATAGCTATATATACCACGCCAACCAGGGTATTAGACTTCTTTAATAGAGTAAGAATAATAGCGGATAAAGGAAAGACCATAATACTTACTATACATCCGAATATAGTGAGGGAAGATCTAGTAACCCGAGCTAGGGCTATATGCGACGGATACATAACACTATCAACAGCAGTAGTCGGGGGCAGGAGCGTCAAGGTAATGAAGATAGTCAAGCTTAAGGGAGCTCATACACAGTTCGAATCTACAATATCCTATGATGTAGACCCTGCATTTGGGATAAAGATAGTTCCTATAGCACTAGCCAGAGCATAGAGGGTGGATTGATATGGCGCTAGGATTGAAGCTCAGGAGAAGTAAGCGGGAGAAAAAGAAGCGTGTATTGGAAGGTCAAGTTAAGGAGTTAGAATTTGGTGATAGGCCTGAATACTTAGTTAGCTACATAAAGAAGATAGAAGAGGAGTTTGGCGTCGAACCACAAGTGGTAGAGAAAATACCGCCTGAGCTAAAGAATGCTAGAGAATTCAACATCATATACCCCGTTGGATTCGGTATATTCATACATGCATTTAACGCTACAGACTCTCACTCTGGCTATAATAAGTACAATGTTATAGAGCCACCTAAACCCCCACTAAGCCTTTTCAGAGTAGTAGAAGAAGCCTTAGCCTTCGCTATTACAGAAGAGGACATTCCTAGGTCTAGTGAGGAGAAAAAAGCCATACTCCTAGCACTCCTAGACAAGATATTAGAACCCTCAGACAAAGTCGATTATAACGATATTACCAGCATGAATGGATCCAGAGGGAAAGTCAAGATACTTAGAAGGGACGTGGACTACCTCAAATACTACATTATTAGAGATAAAGTTGGAGTCGGGATTCTCGAACCATTTATTAGAGATCCCTATCTAGAGGATATCTCTGCAAACGGGATAGGACCCATCTACATCGTACACAAGATGTTCGGCCCCATGGAGTCTAATGTAGAGTTTAAGTCGGAAGAGGAGTTAGATGAATTCATAATAAAACTAGGAGAGAAGATAGGGAAACCAATTAGCCATGCAAGGCCAGTGGTAGACGCTACACTACCCGATGGCAGTAGGATAAACATAGTATTTGGAAGTGATGTAAGCCTCAGAGGGAGTAACTTCACCATAAGGAAGGTATCCAAAGTCCCGATAAGCGTTACCCAGCTAATCAACTGGGGCACATTCGATGCTAGAATAGCTGCATACATGTGGATGATGCTGAGTGAAGGAATGAGCGTATTTGTATGCGGAGAGACTGCTAGTGGTAAGACGACATCACTCAACGCCATATCAGTATTCATAAGGCCAACCGCTAAAATAGTAACAATAGAAGACACAGCCGAAGTAGTACTCCCTCATCCCAACTGGACCCGAGAGCTCACCAGAGACACGGGTAAAAAGGAGAGCAGCGTCACAATGTTCGACCTACTAAGAGCTGCTCTAAGACAAAGACCTAATTATATAATAGTAGGCGAGATAAGAGGAGCTGAAGGTAACATAGCATTCCAGGCCATGCAAACCGGACACCCCGTCATGGCTACATTCCATGCAGCAAACCTTGAGAGGCTAATACAGAGGCTGACCAACCATCCAATAAATGTTCCTAAGACCAACATTGATAGCCTGAATATCGCAT
>WAQN01000127.1 GCA_015520195.1 Desulfurococcales archaeon
ACTCTATATAGATCCGGTGCTAAAAACACCGTTAGTTCTCTCAACGGCATCTATTATATTATTAATATTATTATATAAATTTAAAAGTAAAATGTGGATATAGATTGAATGTGCGTTTTAATATTCTCAAGGATTTACATGATATAGACATATGTATGTTTTCAAGGCTATAACTCACTATAACTATATATTCTAAATTGTAGGATATCAGTATGGGGTGAATAATCAATTGAGTAAAGTTGAATGCAAGACAGAAAACGGATATATAGTCGTCCCAAAGGGTCTAGTAAACGTTATAGTAGATAAGACTGAGATAAGCGGAGTGGACCCTAAAGGAGAACACACCATATATAGGGGCTATACAATCGATGATATAGGGGCTAATGCCTCCTTCTATGAGGCCACATATCTCTTCTTGAAAGGCAGATTGCCATGCGAGGACGAGCTCAGAGAACTTAAGAAGAAGATCGATTACTGGAGGGGGAGAGTACCTGAGAAGGTGTTCGATGCATTAAGATACGCTCCTAAGACCCACCCAATGTTCTATGGATCCTATGGCGTAGCACTCCTAGGCCAATACTATGCCCCCGAATGGAGTTTTGATTTAGATAGCCTATATGAGCATGCAATCAGGGTTATAGCACAGCTACCCGTTATATTCGCAGCTGGGTGGAACCTGGCATACAATGGATATTTACCAAGACCAGATCCTGGATTAGATCATGCATATGATGTTTTAAAGATGATTATAGGCAGGGAGCCATCTAAAATAGAGGCTAGAGCATTCGAATCCACCCTGGTACTATACATGGATCATGGATTCAATGCCTCGACATTCACAGTCAGAGTTATTGCAAGCACGCTAAGTGATTTATACAGTGCAGTTGCAGGTGGCATATCCGCGCTGAAGGGACCATTACATGGTGGGGCTAACGAGAAGGCTATGGAAATGCTGCTAGAGGTCAGGGAGAAGGCGGAGAAAGCTGGTAAGCCCATGGAGGACTATATTGAGGAATACATACTCGACAAATTATCTAGGAAAGAGAAAATTATGGGATTCGGACATAGAGTCTATAAGGTTCACGATCCACGGACCGATGTTGCAGCAAGGTTCATAGCCCAACTCGAAGATGGCGACTTTTGGCTCAGAGTATTAAAGAGAGCAGAGGAGGTTATGTGGAGGGAGAAGAGGTTACCAGCAAATATAGACTTCTATACAGCAGTTCTATACTACCAGCTAGGCATACCAATACCAATGTACACACCCATATTTGCTATGGGCAGGGTAGTTGGCTGGTCATCGCACTACATAGAACAGGTGAGCGACAACAAGATAATTAGACCAACCGAGAAGTATGTAGGCCCCACAGGCCTTAAATACAAACCCCTAGAGGAACGCTGTAAAGCTTGAACTAAAGCTTATTTAAATCCATGATTATTTTAGATGCAAAGCGTTTTTAAGATCCCTGAGAGATACAACTATGTTATCCCGGAGAGGAGAGGAACAAAGAGGTTGCAAGTAGAGGGCCACCAGCTTGAAAAGATTCTAGTTGAAGCATTAGACATAAATCTAGAGAGAGCACGCGGCCTCTTAGAATCCAGATCCACTAGGGTCCTTAAATATAAGGATGAAATAACATATATAGCCTTAAGAAGGGATGTAGCAGGACACTATGAAGGCACCTCTATAATAATAGATCGTAAAGGTAATTACCGTGTTGTGGAGGGATATCCTCATATAAAGAGGGTCCTATTATTATCAAAAGCAGTACCACGGCACTTTATAGACTATGTTTATGTAGAGGAAAAGATGGATGGATACAATGTAAGAGTGATAGAATTTAATAATAGGATACTGGCATTAACTCGAGGGGGATATATATGCCCTTACACCACAGGTAGAATGGAGAAAATATATGGAGAAAAACTCAGGAATCTATTCGATGCTGTAGGAGAGGACTCAGTTGTAGTGGGAGAAGTGGTTGGAATGGAGAACCCATATACGAGATACTTTTACCCTGAAGCTCCTGAATGGGATTTCTTTGTATTCGATATAATGAATCCCAATGGAGAACCATTACCCATAGAGAATAGACGAAGCCTGATCAGCGATATGGGCCTGAAGAATGTACCACTACTTGCCAGATCTCATAAAGACGACTGGCAGACTATAAGGGAGATAGTAAAGGGCCTGGAAGAGACTGGCCGTGAGGGGATCGTAATGAAGGACCCATACTACCGAGTGGAGCCACTAAAATACACGACTAGTTATATAAACGCAAGGGACATAATGGAGGGTATGAAGTATCCATTCGATGAGGGTCATACATTCATTTTCCCGAGGGTATTAAGACAGATGTTTAAAGCTATAGAAGAGGAATGGAGCGAAGAAGAGCTACTGGAAAATGCATATCGGATAGGCAAGGCAATATTAATACCAGCGGTAGAGAGCATAAAAAGATACCTCTCAGAGGGCAGATTAGTGGAAGAGTTCACCTTAACGTTCTATACACACAAGGACTTAGAGGATTTCATACTACACTCGGCATCACTAGGAATACCTCTAACAGTCATATCATTAGATAAATCAGAGGAAATGATAAAAGTCAGAATGGTTAAGCCTAAGAGGACGCCAGAGTATTATAGAAGGATAATGAAAACAGGAATATCTCCATTGGACTAACAGATTTAGAGTTATTTTAATTAATTAAATAATATTAGTTATTATTAAGATTAATATACTGTTTTATTACTTACAATAATTAAGGTTATACTGTAGTTTATAAGTCTAAAGCCGTGAATACTACCTCAAGGGTGGTATAGGAGAGATGGTTAATGTAGGGGACAAGGCGCCAGATTTCGAGGCTACAGCTCATGACGGGAGTAAGGTTAGATTATCAGACTTAAAGGGTAGGGTTGTCGTGTTATACTTCTATCCTAGGGCTATGACTCCTGGATGCACTAGAGAGGGGGTTAGATTTAACGAGTTATATGACGAATTCGAGAAGTTAAATGTAGTAGTACTGGGTGTCTCGACAGACTCTGTAAATGCTAATAGAAAGTTTGCAGAGCGGTTTGGATTTAGGTTTAAGCTACTAAGCGATGTGGACGGGGACATATCTAGCAAATACGGTGTACTAGATAAATCTGGGGGTAAACTAACTGCTAGGAGGACGACGTTTATAATAGCGCCTGATGGCAGGATAGCGGCTAAGTTAGAGAATATAAGGCCAGCAGAGAGGCATGCTGAGTTAGCGCTTGAAGAGGTTAAGAAATTAACCTCTTAAATCCATCCCCTTTAACCCGGATATCCCTCCATAGTGGTGGTTATCATGCCGTTAAGGCTAAAGAAGATGGCTAGGGTGCCTAGAGGAGAGGAATACGACGTCGTAATAGTAGGTGGAGGGCCAGCAGGCATTTCAGCGGCGATCTATGCATCCAGGTTTCTATTAAAGACTATAATAGTCACAGTTGATGTGGGAGGCCAGTTGAACCTAACAGACTGGGTGGATGATTACCCTGGCCTAGGGAAGATCAGGGCATCAGATCTAGTGGCTAATTTTAGAAGTCACGCTGAATATTTTAATGTTAGTATAGTTGATGGAGTCAAGGTTAACGAGATAAGCAAGGACGGGGACATGTTCGTAGTCAAGGGAAGTAGAGGACTAATGATACGTAGTAAAACCATCATTTTGGCAGTAGGATCTCAGCGAAGGAAACTAGGGGTTCCAGGCGAGAAGGAGTTAGCTGGTAAAGGAGTCAGTTATTGTAGTGTATGTGATGCGCCATTCTTCAAAGGCAAGAGGGCAGTAGTTGTCGTGGGTGGCGGTGATTCAGCCCTTGAGGGGGCCCTGCTACTAAGTGGTTATGTAGATAAAGTGTATCTAGTGCATAGGAGAGATCAGTTCAGGGCTAAACCCTTCTATGTAGAACAGGCTAAAGAGAAGCCAAATATTGAGATGATCCTAAACTCCATAGTTGTAGAAATAAAAGGGCAGGATAAGGTAGAGAGTGTAGTTGTTAAGAATAAGATAACCGGAGAGTTAAGAGAGTTAGATGTAGACGGTATATTCATAGAAATAGGATTCGAGCCTCCAAGGGAATGGTTTAAGTCCATAGGACTTGAGGTTGACGGTCAGGGTTACATAAAAGTTAATGAATGGATGGAGACAAACATACCAGGACTATATGCCGCTGGGGACTGCACTAATCTATGGCTAGGCTTCAGGCAGATCGTGACGGCAGCTGCTATGGGGGCTGTAGCCGCCTACAGCGCTTATAACTATCTAGTAGAGAAAGGTTTATACAAACCCGTAAAACCAGCTATAATAGAAGAGAAGATGGGGTGATGGGTGAATGGCAGTTAGACTAAAACTACCAGAAGGGGTCCCAGAGAAATACGCGCCCTTATATCAGAAGATGATTAAGCAAAAGTACCATTTCGTGGGCAGGCATACTGTGGTTAAGAAGTGTTATTGGACTCATAAAGCGTTAGTGGAAGGTAGGCATTGTTATAAATGTAAGTTTTATGGGATAGAGAGTCATCGAGACATACAAATGAGTCCAGCAGCATTCTGGTGCTGGAATGGCTGCCTGCACTGCTGGAGGATAAGGCCGCAGGATCTAGGTGTTGACCTTGATGAAACTAAGATGCCATTCTATGATGACCCTAAAATGCTTGTAGACGGGATGATAGAGACATATAGAAGACTTATGAGCGGATATAAGGGTCATCCAAGGGTGGATCCGAAGCTGTTGGAGGAGGCCATGAATCCTGTACACGTTACAATGAGCTTGACAGGAGAGCCAACCCTCTATGAAATGCTAGGCGATTTAATCAAGGAGGTCCACAGGCGCGGCATGACTACATTCATAGTAACAAGAGGCGTTAGGCCAGATGTACTCGGTAACCTAGATGAGGAACCAAGCCAGCTATATGTTAGCATAGAGGCGTGGGATAAAAGGAGCTATAACTACTTCACTAGGCCACTAGTGCCAAGAGCCTGGGAACTCACACTAGAGACGTTCGAGTTGATGCCCAGCTTTACTAATCCAACAGCAATTAGGATAACGTTAGTTAGGGGATTCAATGACCATGAAGAGGCGTTAAAGGGCTTTTCAAAGATCATAAGGACAGCTGAGCCAACATATGTAGAAGTAAAGTCATACATGTGGGTTGGAGCTAGCAGGGAGAGACTCTCAAAGTCAAACATGGCTACACACGATGAAGTAAAAGCGTTCGTTGAAAAGCTATCAGACCTCACAGGATACCCCATTATAGGGGAGAGTAAGGCAAGCAGAGTGGTGCTACTAAGTAGGATATCCAAACCCATAAGGCTAGGAAAGGGATGCCCAAAGGGCCTAGACACGCCAGAACCAGACGCTCCAGGCGAGTATGATGAATATGACCCCGACGTGATGCCATAACCACCTATTAATAATATTTCTACTAGAGAGTAATTCAAGGGGACATCCGGAATACGCTCGAAATAAGGTAATAAAAGGTAACAAATGAATATATGCTAACATAAAGACAATATAAGTAAATCTTCTCACTAAAAATATTCCCTTAATCCCCTAATTTTCGGAAGGTAATGTTATATAAAGGAGTAGTATAAGTTTAAGAGGCTGAATGGATAGTGATAGACATGGCGCCTGTGAGGAGCAACCTCGTCCCTGAGCGTAGTGCTGACTGCGCCGGAATCCGAGGCGCTAATAGTATGTGGGGGAATTGCTGTGATAGACGCTGAAATACCACAAAGGCTGTTAAAGGGTATAACCGTCGGGAGTTTGTGGATGTATGTACTCACGGTTCTATTAAATAACCCCTCCTATCCATATGATGTAAGGAAGATGATTAAGGAAAAATTCGGTTTTGAGCCACCCATAGTAACATTGTATACAACCTTCTATAGACTGGAAAGGGAAGGCCTGATTAGGAAAGAAGAGGGTGTGTATAAGGTAACTATGGATGGATTAAGAATCCTTAGATCAGCAATTCAGGTTCTAAGGAGGTTGGCTGATGTATTAGATGAATCGTCAAAGCATGTTTCTATGGAACAGTAGAGTATCTCGATTTACTAACAGTTACTGGGTATACTCATTCATAAAACTATACAGAAATTATAACTATGGTAACTCAGAGACTTTTAAATTGTTCCTACAAAGAAGCGAGGTGACGGGCTTGAAGCATGTTAGGATAGGTGAATTGCTGTGTTATGCTTGGAGTCTTGCAACGATGATTATATAAATATAAATAAATAATTGTTAAGTTATATTATCTTGTTAAGAGACTTAAAGATGACTTCTAGGCGAATAATTAAACTCGGTGAGAAGCATAGGTTCTGGTATCGAATTGATTGCTCAGATGTTAAGATAGTCTTAACGATGTATTTGTAAAACAGTAAAATTTAAAGAGAGAATCATCCTACTATAATAGTGTAGAGGATCTCCTAAGAATAACTTTAGGAGGTGAAGCCTTGTTGAGG
>WAQN01000128.1 GCA_015520195.1 Desulfurococcales archaeon
CCTCCAACTTATTCACCTACTAAAAATATTGTAGTAGGAGGGATATTAATATGCATACATACAATTTCACTAGAGATCTATAGTTATACTCGATGAGACGTATTTATTGTAGTGATTATATTGTGTATTTTAGTGCCCATTGGGGTATTAAGTCTAGTATATCGAGTTCTAACAGCGTTGACTTAAACGGTATACCCTGCTGGTTCCATCCTCTAGCTGCATAGTAGTTTAAGATTTCTCTCCGTAGCTTGTCTTCATCGACTACTTCTCCTTTACTTGGCCCATCGGGTATTGGGTCTTTTAATAGTCTTAGTGGTAGCCAGTCATCTTCTGGTTTTAGCCCCATCCATAGATTGAGTATTCTTTCTATGTTAACGGTTCTCTCTCCCATTCTTAGGAGGTCTCCGGGGGTTATGCTCCATCCTGTTAGAGAATTAACTAATGGGGCTATCTTTTCTGGGGACAGCGTGTATCTACTAAACTTGCATATGCCCATGTTGTCGAAGTATGCCATTAGGTTTTCCATGGTTTTAACCATAACCCCTTTACCGTCATATGATAGGCGATCTACCCCTTCAAATATCCAGAGTTTACCGGGTAGCTCTACAGCATACATCCCGCTTGTTAGGTGATCTCCACCCCTACTTGATACTGCGTAGCCTACTGCCATGCCCTTCAAGCCCCTGGCATCGTATGCTGGGAGCTCTAATCCCTTCACGTGGATGGCGAACTCTACTCCATTACCCACCTTACTTACTGCATGGTTTACGCCATCAGCTAGCAGCTCTCCAAGGCCCCTCCTATAGGCTATGTCGTGTGCCAGCTTTACTATACCCTCATAGTCTCCCCATGAAGGAGCTCCTTTTATTATACCCTTTTCTCCAGCCTCTATAGCCCAGGCTATCGTGAGGCCTAGGCTTATAGTGTCTAAGCCCAGGTCGTCGCTCACATAGTTGAGTTTAGCTATTTCTTCTATACTACATAACCCGAGTATAGGCCCTAGGGCATATAGGCTCTCATATTCAGGGCCATCTGTCTTCTTACCGTCAACCTCTACAACCTGACTACACACCCTCCAACAGCCTACACATGCGTTCCTTCCCACCCTCATCTTAGGAGCGAATCGAGAGAGCTCTTCATGGGCCTTATCAGGTTGACTGCACCACGATATAGTGCTATTTCTCCAGTTCAAGGTAGGGAATACACCGTGGATCTTATTCGTAAAGTCGAGCATTAACGGAGTACCATATTGAATGAGGTTCTTACTGGATGGATGCTTGTGTGTCTCACGAGTCAATTCCAGTGAGATTCTCCTGGCTGATTCGGGATCATGTATATCCAGCTCATGGCATCCCTTAGCTACTATAGCCTTTATCTTCTTAGATCCCATTACAGCGCCCATCCCAGTCCTCCCGGCTTGCCTCCCGTTGAAGTCTATGGTGGCCATAGCGGAGAGATTTTCTCCGGCTGGCCCTATGATGGCGTCCATGTATCCGGGATAGAGTGATTCTAGCTTTGCCCTGGCTTCCTCGACTCTTAGACCCCATAGGTCCCTAGCACTCTCCACACGGTAACCCTGACAATCCAAGACTATTATTCCAGGCTCTTCTAATGCCCCTGATATTACTAGGCCATCGTAGCCGAGCTTCTTCAATTCTAGCCCGAGTTTCCCGCCTACACTACTCCTGCCGAAGAAGCCTGTCTTCGGGCTCCTAGCAGCTACTATAGTTTTGGATGCTGTGGTTAACTTAGACCCCACAAGGAGGCCTGGAGCCATTATAAGAGGATTGTCAGGGCTCAAGGGGTCTGGTGGCTCACCTTCGACCAGCCTCATATATACGTAAGCAGCCAGTCCCCTGCCGCCGCCGAATAACTTGAAGGCATGATCTCCTATCTCATGGGTCTTTACTTCAAGCGAATCTCTGCCGCTAAGACTCAATTCCAGTAGTTTACCCTTAACCCAGCCCATAGACAGCCACCGGGAGCCCAATACTAGTACATTATATCCCAGTTATCAGGCACGCAAAATATGCATAATGCTGTTAGACTGGGAATGTAGATTATATACTACGTGTAATTAATCCTTAAAATCACAAGCTTATTATAACAGGCTGAGGCGTTTAAGTAATGAAATGCTGTGAAACCGGAGGATACACGTCTTCAGTGGATGATGCAGCAAGCATAGAGGAAGTTAGGCATGTACTGGAAGGCTGCAAGGTTGTATTCCTAGTGTTTTATGTGGAGTCATGCGGCATATGTAGAGCGTTCCTGCCAATCTATGAGTCTGTAGCTGGGAGGTTCCATGGCAGTGCGGCCTTCCTTAGGGTTGATGCTAATCGTTTACTTGAGTTAGCCTCTGCTTTGGGAGTGATGAGTGTTCCGTCGACGATAGTAGTTATAAATGGTAGGCTAGCGGGTTTCTTCTCTGGTTTTTTAGATGAGGATAGATTAATGAATATAGTTGAGAGGACGCTAGAATATGCTGGGTGCCTCTAGTAAGCTGGGTGGTGGCTTTGCTCGTTTATGATATGCATAGCCACTTTTACGAGTTCCCTTCAGGGGATGTGGAGACCATACTGGAGGGTGATAAGTCGCTTATAATAGTCGCAGTTAGTGATGACAGGTACTCGTTAAATGAAACCCTGGAGTTATATGCGTCATACCCTGATAGGATTGTGCCCTGTGCAGGGTTTCACCCATGGAGTATAAGGGAGAGGAGTATTATAGAAGCTGAGGATATAGCCAGGATGGCGCTTAGGCTTGGTTTGAGGTGTATAGGTGAAGTTGGTTTAGACAAGAAATTCCTGGATCCGGATACGTGGAGGATCCAGTTGGAGGTTTTCTCCTTATTCATCGATGTGGCTAGGGAGATCGATGCCTTCATGAATATACATGCACCTGGTGCGTGGAGGGATGTGTTGAGGCTGCTCGTTGAAAGGGATGTTAGGAAGGCTATGTTCCACTGGTACACTGGCCCACTTGATTTAATAGATGTAATAGGTAGTTATGGGTATAAGGTGTCGATTAACCCTGCAATAAGGATCCAGGCTAAGCACAAGGAGGTTGCTAGGAGTACGGGGCTAGAGTATATGGTTTTCGAGAGTGACGGTCCCTATAATTATAGAGGCCTGCGCTTGAACCCTCTAATGGTTAGGGAAACCATAAAGTATGTAGCCGATATCAAGGGTGTCAGTATGGAGGAGGTGTTACAACACGCTATGGCGAACAGTGAACGACTCATATATGGATAGGCAATTCCTAGGCTCTCCCGCATCTGAGAGCCAAGCCTTTACAACATCGAGCTCATACTCATAGGGCCCTACTTGTTTTATGCTACCTTCTACGCATAATGTTTTCTTGTAGTGTGGCGCTTTGAGTACAAGAGTCTCTGCCTCGCCGCCTTCGAATGACGGGTTGAATCCATACTTCCTGGCCAGTCTTATTATCTCCTCCACTCTTTCATAGTCTATTACTGTAGTCATTAATCTCGGGGGGAGGCCCAGTGTTGATATCTTTGTTATTATGAACTGGAACCCCTCCTTGACGAGAAGCCTCATGTAATCCTCCTGGTTAATCATCCACGCTGGAGCATAGACATCCACGCCTAGCTCATCGGCTATCCTGGATATTCTTTCATACTGATACCTACTCGCAACAGCACCTACAACTATTACATCAAATCCTATCCTTCTTTTAGCACGCCTTAAAGCCTCAGCAATCTCCTCCACCTCTCTCTCCTTCACACCCGACACAGTTACCCTCTCAGCATACTCCTCTAACCCCATCGCCTGAACCTGTAGTAAGGCGAGATCCACGTTTGGAACGTGAAACATCCAACTATCACTCCTCAAAGGCTTAGCCACGAGTATACAGGCAGGCTCTAAGCCTTCCATTAGAGCCCTATAAAGGGCATAGTTACTATCCTTACCCCCAGAGAGTAGGGAGCAGAATTTAGTCAAGCCAGGCCACCGACTCCAGCTCCTCAAGGCATATTTCCCTAGCTTTAGCAGGGGAGCCCCCAGCTGGATCGGAGTTAGAGCTTGTCTTTAAGCGGAGATTGACTAGTTCCACTCTGCCATTCACAGATA
The DNA here is from genome assembly GCA_015520195.1 of Desulfurococcales archaeon. GTDB lineage: Archaea > Thermoproteota > Thermoprotei_A > Sulfolobales > Acidilobaceae > WAQN01. The sequence goes on from WAQN01000128.1 coordinate 4,089, forward strand.
ATATAACGGCCATACAGTGCTCTCTGAGGGTAGCATAGCACAGCTTTATATCACCAAGACTAAGCATTTGGCTGCACTGCTCTGGCCTCGATTCCAATAGCATATAGTAGTCTATGGAGTATAGCCTGATGTCGCCGTCATCGATCTTGATGACTCTGTAATGCGTGTCGAAGTATTCCTCTTCGATTATAAGGCCTCTACTCACCCCTAGATTTACCTCTCAACAGGAATCGGTGATACGACCTTCAATGCGCCGCCACAGAAGGGGCATGTATACTTTACCTTCCTAGCATCGGCGTGGCAGAAGTATGCCCCATATTCACGAGCGCATTTGGGGCATGCATAGACGATCTCGATCCTCCTGCCAGCACCTGGATACTGGCCTGTTAGGCTAAGGTAGGTGCCACAGATCCTACATCTTACAGTAACCCATCCCATATGGCCCTGTGCATTAGTCCCCTTATCGAGGCCTATCGTCAAACCCTATCCACCCAGATAGCCACTGGGGAGTATTCTATGGATTTAAATCCTACTATTACCCGTTTCCTGTTTACTGGCTAAGTGGTGTTGGAGAGTGGTGTTCGGCCAGGTTATGACGGCTAAAGTGCTTATAATAGTCCTCTTCGTGCTTACTGTAGCCTCTGGCTTAGCTGGCCTATACTTCTACTACTCGTATATAAACCCTATTAACGTGCTTGCATCAAAAAATGCTACGTTATTCGATGTCCTGTCGAGACTGGACTATATGGAGTACAAGGAGTATTATAATAATACAGTGTACCTATTCAAGGTGGACAATGACCCGCAGTCCTCAAGCGGAGTTATAGAGGTATACTCGGGAGACAACGAGCTACTCTACAAAATAATGTATAGGTACAACGAGTCAACACTAACCAGCGCCTCCATAGAATACCCAAACGGGACAAAGAGGAGCCTTGAGTTAGATGAGTACAGGCAGGAGTTCCTAACCAGCATAAAATTGTATAGGAAGAATAACCTAACGGAGACACTAGAGCCGGGAGCTGGTGTAGGCCCGGTATATCTACCCTACTTCCTAAGTGAAGAGCTCATAATAAACTGGGGTGCTATAACTGACCCCCGAGCACAGCAGCCAAGCACTATTGCACGTGTTGACGTAGTCCCAGCAACGGTGACATATATGGGTGAGGAGGTTAACGGGGCTAGGGTTGTAGTTGCCGCTATAAATCCTCTCTTAGTGGCGTCGCTGTGGGGATTGCCTCAGTTTGACATGGAGATTGTAGTTGACAACGACATGGTTATAGTGAGCAAATGTAGGGTGGACATGGTTACTCAAACTGGTAAATTCGACTTAACAATAGAAATAGTAAACATACAATTTACCTAGGAGTACGGCTATTTAGATTTATAACCTTCAAGGGGTTTTAGAGACTTTGAGTACCATAGAGTTAAAAGTTATAGCCGCTATACCCCCTAGTGTGTTAGACTCCAGGATCCGTCTAAGAATAGGGTTAGGCTGAAGTCATAGACGGTGTGTATAATGTCGGGGGGTAGGAGTGCATATAGGATAGTTACATTCAAGATAGATCCTAGGATGCTTACATTAATGGATAAAACAGCTCTAATGCTTCATAAGACTAGGAGCGAGCTCATAAGGGAGGCGATACGATTATACTTAAGGACGCTCATGGCAGAGCAAATCTTAGGCTCCACAGGGTCGAGGAGTAGCGCTAGGGAGAAGCAGAATTAGCTAGTAATTAGGCGTTTCCTCTTCCCAGCCTTTTAACCATATAGGCTGTATACGCCAGTGCTATGGAGAGGCTTAATGCTATTAGTATGGAAGCCAGTGCATTCAAAGCGTTTTGACTGCTGTATTCCGTGAGTCCAGGTCTCCTAGCACGGTTCCATATCAGTAGTGGTAGCGTCTGGAATCCCGGCCCTGTGGTGAAGAGGGTCTTTATGAAGTCGGTGAAGCTTAGCATAAAGGTCAACATCAAAGCCGCAATTATGCCGGGCATGCTTAACGGCAATATTATCTTCGTAAACACAGTTAAGGGGCCTGCTCCAAGCGTCCTGGCAGCCTCTTCAAGGCTACGGCTAGCCCCTATAGATGGGGCTAACGTTATATATGCATATGCTACATTAAATGCTGTATGACCTATGAAGACGCTTAGCCACCCTAAGGGGAACCCTAGTGATATTAGGAATAGCATTAGGGCAACAGCCTCTGCTATCTCAGGGATAACTATTGGGGGGTAGATAAGCGGCTCAACTAATCCAAGGCTCAGCCTATCCTTCCTCGATGCCAGGGCTGCTGGTAGGGCTATTATAATTGATACAATAGCGCTGGAGACTGCTACTGTAAGGCTGTTGTATAGGGTCTCTAGGAATGCGTTATCCCCTAGAGCGACCTTATACCATTTAAGCGTGAACCCCCTCCACTCGCCGATGAACTTGCTATCGTTGAAGCTATATGCTATCATAACTATGACTGGCACGTATAGGAGCAGTGCTATTATATATGTATATATCCTCAGGGGATTAGGCCTGGTAAGCCTCAAACCTGCTCAACCTCCTGGAAACTATTATCGATGCTGCTAATAGCCCGAGGGTTATGGCTAGTGTAAGTGCTGAACCCTCACCCCACATGTCTCCTGAGAGGAATAAGTGGTAGATCATTGTCCCGATAGTGAAGCCCTTAGTACCGCCTAGTAGACTGGGGATAACATACTCAGTCAGACTCATTAAGAAGACTAGCGTGAACCCAGCTATTATACCGGGTAGTGACATGGGAAGTATGATTCTAAGTATCAGATCCCTGTCCCTAGCGCCGAGGCTCCTAGCAGCTTCTAGTATGCTGGGTGATATCCTGGATAGTGAGGCGTAGAGGGGTAGGAACATGAAGGGCAGGTAGTCGTATACCATAGCGGCGAGCATGGAGTAGTATCCCTCCCTAAAACCTAGAAGGTATAGTATATTCTTCATTGCGAGAGCACGCAATAGGAAGTCTATCCAGAACGGTGTTATCATCACTATTAGTAGGGCTACCTTCTCGGCCCCCCGTGAGTGTAGTGCTATATAATAGGATGCCGGGAATGAGAGTATCAGTGTTAGAACTACGGTCTCGCCAGCTAGGACTATACTGTAGAGTACTACATTGAAGTATGCAGGTTCCCTGATTATCTCCAAGTAGTTATCCAGTGTTACCCTTCCAGTTTCTGCGTCTATGAAGCTATAATATGAGAGTACGATGAAGGGTATATAGAAGAATGCCATGAGGTATGCTACCAATGGTAATGCCAGGACCAGTAGGGTGCTTCTATTCACTTCCAAGCACCTTTACATCGCTGAGATTCCATCCCACCCTAACCCTCTCTCCCACCCTTATCCTGCCCCCATTAATCTTAGGATATATAACCTTGATGGTCTCCCCATTGATCCTTACATCAACCCTTAGATAAGGGCCCTGGAATACCACATCCTCAACTACTCCATTATAAATAACATCCACTGGATCCTTGGGTTCCAGCTTGACCCTTTCAGGCCTAATTACAGCTATATCACTAGCATCGACCCCAGCTAGACCTGGCTCAAGCAGGTTGGCCTCGCCGAAGAACGTGGCTACGAAGAGGTTGGCTGGATTCTCGTATACCTCATCTGGCCTGCCTTCCTGGATTATCCTACCGTTATTCATTATGACTATCTTATCGCTTATAGACATGGCCTCCTCCTGGTCGTGGGTTACATATACTATGGTTATGCCTAGACGCCTCTGGAGCCTCCTAACTTCTCCTATAAGCTTTTGCCTGATCTTATAATCCAGGTGTGAGAAGGGCTCATCTAATAGTAGGACTCTAGGCTCTATGACTAGAACCCTAGCGAGCGCTACCCTCTGCTGCTGCCCCCCACTAAGCTCCGAGATCCTTCTCCTCCCATACTCTGAGGGATCGAGGTTAACCAGCTCCAGGACATTATTGACCCTACTCCTGATCTCGTTTTCAGGAACCCTTCTAACCCTTAAGCCGAAGGCTATATTATCAAAGACGGTCATATGAGGGAATAAAGCTAGATCCTGGAACACCATGCCTATACCACGCTTTTCAGGAGGAAGCCCCGTAACATCTACACCATCAAACAATACAGACCCTGCATCAGGCTTCTCAAGCCCAGCTATTATCCTCAGGGTAGTCGTCTTGCCACATCCACTAGGGCCTAATAGAGTAGTTATACTCCCCCCAGGAGCCTCTAGGTCTATATCCTTTACAGCCTCTACTCTTCCATACTTCTTGGAGACCTTGCGCAGGCTTATCGCTACCCCCTTCACTTCCATCCACCATGCTATCCTCTCCGGGGGAATACCCCCTCTCCTCTGTTGCAGAGTAATACTGTGCAGATTATAATTATAAGATTTTCACTCTTCGTTTAGGGCTGCATTACCCTGATCCTAATCTTCTCGACTAGTTCGCTCATCTCTCTATCTAGGACTGGGCTTGGCACCAACTCGATGTCATCGGGTGGGTATACCGCTGGGTCGTTTAGTATTTCTAAGAGCTCTTCATCTCCCGTGTTCTCAGCATATCTTATAAGGAGGTCCTTCTTTATGGATGCAGCGTACCAGACGAATTTTACATTCCTAGCAGCTATCTCTGGTTTCAATAGGAAGTTTATGAATTCATATGCAGCATCTATATTCTCTGCATCCCGGGGGATAACCATAAAGTCGACCCAGAATATGGCCCCATCACTGGGGTTAATATATCCCACATTCTCGTTCTCCTCCTGGACTACTAGGACATCGCCGTTCCATGCTTGTGCAAGGCAGATCTGCTCGTTTGCAAGTGCTGGCATGTACTCGCTAGCTCCATAGAATCCTGCTAGGTAGGGTTTAACTGCGCTCAGCAACTCTTCGACCCTAGCTGCGGTCTCACTATTCCAGTTCTCCCTGACAGACGGGTCTATTCCAAGAGCGATCATAGCAGCTTCTACTACATCAGTAAATTCAGGGAGGAGTGATACCTTACCGTCAAATGCCTTCAAGTATTCAGGGTCTAAGAACTCCCTCCATGTCGTCGGTGGGTTATCTACGCACGTTGAAACATAGGCTATCCCGGTTGTACCCCACATATATGGGATAGCGTAATCCTGGTTTGGATCAGCTGGGTGAGAGGCTATCCTTGGGTCTAGGTTTACCAGGTTAGGAATCTTATCCTTATCGATCTTTCTTAGAAGGCCCTGTTCTACTGCAAGTTTCACATGCGTGTGAGCAATAATAATTAAGTCATAGCCAGCACCACCCGCCTTCAGTTTAGGCCATGCCTCCTCCGCAGCCTCATATTCATCGTATATAACCTTAATCCCCGTCTCATCCTCGAAAAGTTTAAGGACGTCAGGATCAATGTATTCACTGTAATTTAATACTCTGAGCTCCTTCTGCCCACCACCAGATAATAGTAGCCCGCCAGCCACAACCAAGACAACTATTATTACGGCTGCAATGTAAGATAATTTTAACCTCTCCAACACTGACCCCCCTGAAGGGCTTTTAAACGTGTAGCGCCTATATAGCTATTATGCTGGCTACTAGAGAATCCATTACTACACCTATGTCCCCACGTATTGGTTTAAGCTAGTTACAATACCGTCCTAACTCCCTATCCTCTGAGAGGGCATGAGAGCATGCTTTTTATCTTAATACTATTTATATTTAATGATGATAGTATATACCTAATTGTGTTAAGGGCAGGGGAGGATGCAGAGGGTGATGCATATAGCTTAATGGTAGTGATGATTGGTAGAGTGTGGGTGTTTTGGCGAGATACTATGGTAGTATAGATATAGGTACTACCAGGATAAAAGCTAGATTATATGATGAAGAGTTTAATCTTTCGTATTCAAGGGATCTGGAGAATAGAACTTATACCATGCCTGGAGGGGTTGCAGAACAGGATCCATTGTTTATAGTAGATTCTGTGAGGAGCCTGCTTAGTGACCTGCTGGCTAGGGGGGCAGCTTCTATAGGGGTAGCCACGTATAGGGGCTCGCTGATAGTGTGGGATGGGGAGGGTAGTCCTGTAACGAATATAATAACGTGGATGGATACTAGGTCTAGGAGGCTTTATAAGTCTCTACCCTTAAATGTGCGGCTGGCAGCTAGACTCCCTAGGATAGGTAATGCTCTAAGCCCTGAGTCTATGGCTGTTAGACTAGCAATCCTAGTTAGGGAGAGAAGCGATGTGGCTCGGGGATTAAATGCTGGGTCTCTTTATGCGTGGAATATAGATGCGTATATAGCCTTTAAAATAATAGGGAGATACAGTAGTGATGCGGGGAATGCTGCGCTTACTGGGTTGATACATCCAAAAACACTTAAACCTATAAAACCAATACTGAACCTTATAGGTCTTAGGAAAATGCGTTTACCTGAGATCCTCTGTCACGATGAGGTTATAGGATACCTTAAGGGGGCATCATTTGGCCCTAGTATGGGGGATCAACAGGCCTCATCAATAGCATTAGGATGCATAGATGAGGGTTGCCTAAGAATATCGCTTGGAACGGGTTTATTCCTAGGATACACCACTGGTGAGAGACTCTACCTTAAGAGCGGTTATATCCCATTAATAGTATATTGCAGTAGGCATAGAAGAGTCTACGGGCTAGAGCTCTATGTCCCTGGGCTAGGGAGAATGGTGGAGTGGCTTGTTAATACTACTCTAGGGGGAGATTATAGGCTATTTAATGAGAACGTAAAAAACGATTATAGAGGCCCTATTATAGTACCCTTCATATGGGGGCTTAGAAGGCCTAGAATAAAAGAGTTATCCTCTGGCATAATCGGTATAGACGGCATACACAGTGCAAGCGACCTAGTCAACTCCCTAGCCCATTCCATAGCTGCAATAACAACCCTCCTATTTAAAGAGCTCACTAGGATAGGCAAGCCTAAAAGGATAATCATTACAGGGGGGCTGGCACGCATGGATAACCTGGTTAAACTGATCGCATCATACATAGAAAGACCAGTACAAGTATCAAGGAGAGCAGATGACTCCGCTATAGGCGCAGCACTGGCAGCCGCTAATAGCGTAGGCTTTAATCCGTCATACAGGCCAGACACTTATACTATAGAGCCAGATCCCAGCGTCAGCCGGGTGGATCCAGAATTGATAGTTGATACAGCCAGGCTTATAGAAGGCTTGATCTGGCGAAGTATGGCTAAGAGGAGCCATTATTAGATCTCTAATATTCCTGGGTTCATAGACGCCTTTGGAAGGCCCCCTTAATCTGTATATAATCTTATTAATTTATCGTCTCCTTGTCTAGGCCTCCCTCTACCGTCTGTATTACTAGTCAATAATAGTATTGAGCCGTCCTCATCTATGGCTACATCTCTAATTCTCCCAAATTTTCCTGTGAATGGTTCTTCCACTATGTAGGCGTTGTCCTTGTCGGGTATCCTTATGCGTAGTAGGCGCTGTCCTCTTAGGCATGCGACTAGTAAGTCTCCCTTGAGCTCCTTGAACATTTCTCCTTTTATGAATGATATGCCTGAGGGTGCCCAGGTGGTATTGGGCCCGCTTTCAAGTATTGGGTCAATGTATTCCTCTCTATTAGCCTTTCCCCTTACTATAGGCCATCCATAGTTCCCGCCTGGGTGTATTAAGTTTATCTCGTCGTGGCCCACAGGCCCATGCTCTGATGCAATCATTATTTGATTTATAGGGCTCCAGTCTATGCCTTGAGGGTTCCTATGGCCGTATGAATAAATGGGTGAACCGTTGAAGGGGTTATCAACTGGTATTCCACCATCGTCTTCCAGCCTCAGGATTTTCCCGGCAGTGCTATCCAGCCTCTGAGATAACTCTGGTTTGGCAGCGTCACCAGTTGTTATGTATAGCATGCCGTCTGGCCCGAATTTTATCCTCCCGCCATCGTGTATGTAGCCTCCAGGTATCATGTCTATGATTGTGTTCCACGCAGTTGCTTTCAGCGTTTTAGGGTCTATCCTGATCCTAACCACTCTATTAAGTATATTCTGGGAGTCCCTGTAATAACTCATGTATGCGTATAAATACGGCCTGCTTGGGTAGTCTGGATGAAGTGCTAGACCCAGCAGCCCTGCCTCCCCCACGGCAGCTACATCGAATGAAACGACTAGCCTCTGCTCCCCCTTAACTATAGCGATTATCCTACCCGGCCTCTCGCTGATTATGTAACGGTTGTCTCCGAGAGGGACGACAGACCAGGGTACCTTGAGGTTGACGGCTAGATTCTCAATGCTAACAATGTCCTCTAGGCCAGGCTCATCTACATATACATTGCTACGCTGATCCCCCTGGCGCCTATCAGCCCCTAAGAACCTGTAGGCTACGCCGCCTATACTAGATAGTATGAGGATTGTTATTGTAAGCTTGATGAAATCCCTCCTCTTCATTAATCATCATCCCTTATCTAGAAGGCTGTTAGGCATTAATTATATGGTTCCTGGAGAGTTAAATTTTAACATCTAGGGTGCCTGCTAGAGACGCTTGGTGGAGCATGCATCATGGCTTACAACGCATTATATAATTTTGGGAGGAGGGCTCTGAGGAAATTCAACAAGTACATGGATATATTGTGGATTAAGACTAGGCCTAGCGTGGATGTTGGTGAGACAATATACATATCGGGAGGGGCTAGGACGGGTACGACGTGGCTTGAGGAGATGCTTGAGAGGGGGCTTAGGGGTTATAGGTCGATTCATGAGCCGTTTTCACCTATATTCTACAAGGAGGCATACAATGTATATAAGAGGGTGGACTACCCCACCCCGCCGTATATGCTGTATGTGTATAGGGGGAGTGAGAACCCGTATGTAACAAGCTATGTTGAGCGTGTAATGAAAGGTAGAGTGGCTGGGGAGACGACTGCAAAGATACGCAGGACGATTGAGAGGCTAGGCCGCATGAGGGCTTGGAGGGTCATAGTCAAGGACATAAACGCTGTGAGGGCACTACCCTATATAGCCGATAGGTTCAACGCTAAATTATACATTCTGATAATTAGGAATCCAGGCGCAACTATAGCGTCGAGGCTGCACATGAGGGCTTCACAGGGTAGGCTACCAACCAATGCGGAATTGAAGCGCTCCATAGCCAATACGAGGGCACAGGCTGAACGCATAGTCGAGCTGGATCAGGGTGCCCTGAGGGTTTTAGATAGGATTGATAACTTGGTGGAGTTGTTGGCTGTAAACTGGGCTCTAGACTACTTGGTTCCCTTAACTTATGCGGGTGAGGGTAGGTTCAATATAGTCTACTATGAGGATCTAGTCCTAGACCCTGAGGGTGAGCTTAGAAAGCTATTCAAGCTTGTAGGCGAGGAACCCATAGTGAGCTTGGATAAACTGTATAGGCGCTTAAGTGCTACTATAATGGAGAAAAATATAGATCCCGGGAGGCAACTGTCCAAGTGGAGGACTAGATTACCCGGGGATTACATTAAAAGAATATTCGATATAGTTCATAGAATAGGGGTTAACGTGTACGAGGAGGGGAGTGACGTGCCTGTAAGCAGGGTTTAGACCGTCTAAAGCCCGTCATGTGCCTGGTGGATCAGTTAAAGTTTAGGTGCATACTCATTTTACGGGCTTAACGATGTCCTGGAGCAACCCGGCATACTTGAGTCCACTGCCTGTTAGTATTAATAGTGCCTCATCTATTAATCCTCTTTCACTTAATTCTCTATATGCAGCCCATACAACTGCTGATGAGGGCTCTACGATGAATCCCATCGAGTATAGATCCATTAGTGAGCGTTTGATTGCATCGTCACCCACAACTACTAGGCCCCCATCCCGGGCTGCCTCCGCCATCTCATCTAGCCTAGGCGGATCCCTGTACACCAGTGCATCTGCAAGCCTGGATCTATCGCCTCCTATCTCAGCTAAGAGTCTTACCTTACCCCTTAGAGAGGCGTGTTCACTCGACTGAACAGCAATTATATGGGGCTTAACCCCCCTCCGCCTAAATGCTCTATAGACTCCCAGGAGGAGTGTTCCACTAGACACTGGTAGTATTATGGGTATTCCTGGGCCTGCATCACTCAGGATCTCCTCGCCTAGGGAGGACACCCCCTCAATGAAGACAGGGCTCGTAGCGTGGGAGACGTAGAAGCACTCACCCATTAGAGCTCTGGCCTTGGAAGCCGCTTTACCCCGGTCTGGCTCCTCCAGGAGCTCGGCCCCAGTCATCTTGATTAGAGCCTTCTTTGATTCGGCTGCCCCAGCTGGAACCACGATCCATGCTTTCAACCCCAGCCTAGCTGAGTATGCAGCGACTGATAGGCCAGTGTTGCCGCTGGAGTCCTCGACTACACACCTATAACCGAGCTCCTTGGCTAGGAGCAGTGATATGGAGGAGCCTCTGTCCTTGAAGCTGCCAGTGGGATTAAGGTATTCCAGTTTAAAATAGACGGGTGAACCATGCCTCCTCACCTCTACTAAGGGGGTGTTGCCCTCCCCCATTATGTTATCCTTGAGGCCTAACTCCCCCCGGAGCTCTAGGGGGCTGCCGCATCTGGGGCAAAACGGGTAGTATTTATCCGTAGAGGAGAACCCGCATCTAGGACACACCATCCCTATGATGCTCAAGATGCCATACACCAAGGGTACTTCATTAACAGCTAGGGGGTTATTAGAGGTAACACTTGACTAGCCAATTACCTGGTAAAAGACGGGTGAGCGTGTGGGCTTAAGCCTGCCAGGGCCCTCAAAGCCAGGGGAATCTTCATCGCTTATGGCTACAGGCGATGCGGGCTTCGCCCGACAGCTCCTCATTGGGCCCATCTAGATCTATTGCGTTATTGGGGTCGTTTATATGCTTCCCTTGCTTGCCCTGTCTCCCTATGTTTACTGTTAGTGTTGCTGTTATTATTAGGGCTGCTCCTAGTAGTTGTGCTCTGTCTAGCCTCTCTCCTAGTATTAGGTAGGCTAGTGTTACTGCTGATACCGGTTCTATGAGGCTTATTATTGAGACTCTGTGGGCTTCTATGTGTTTTAGTGCGTATACGTGTAGTATGTAGGGTAGTATTACTGTGAAGCCTGCTAGGTATAGTGAGGCTGTGAGTTCTACAGTGTTAGGTGGCCTTTGGGGGTGGATGGCTACGAGTAGTATGAGGCCTGTGAGTGTTACTGGCGTTAGGCTTGCCTCGAGAACCCCTACTCCCCGGTTCTGGGCTAGCCTGGCTAGGATCATGTAGAGGGCATATGATACCCCTGAGGCTAGGCCATATACCAGGCCTCTTGGATCCAAGGCCCCAAGCCCCCCGTTGAATACCCCTGATACCAGGGCTGTGCCCGTGACTCCCAGGGCTATGGATGCAAGGCCACCAATGCCAGGCCTCTCCCCTAGGATCATTGAGCCTAGTATTACGACCCATAGTGGTGCTGTGTAGAGTAGTAGGCTGGCTAAGGCGGCTCCTATGAGGCTGACGGCCTTCATGTAGGTATAGTATAGGGGGGCCAGGCCTAGGAGCGCTATAGCCAAGCCCCACACTGTAAGCCTAGCCCTGTAACGGGCTAGTATGGGTAGTGATAGGATAGAGGCCCCAAGAGCCCTACCCACAATAAGCACATCAACACTACCACCAGCACCCTCCGCAAGCCTAACAGCAACACCAATACTACCCCACAACACAGCCGCAACCACAGCAGACGTAGTAGCCCAGTAAAGCCTCAACCCTAGCAAAACCCCTCCTCAACAAACCATAACACAAACCAGAGAAACTAATAAAAGAAGAACCACCCAAGAAGATGAACAAGCACATGGGGAAAAATAGCCTAATACCAGCCTGATTTAACCGATTTAACCAACACACCTATGTTAACTCCCCAGTTTACAACATTCATAAAAACAATAAAATCACAATCAATCAATCCAGATACAAAATCCATTAGAGGGTAAGAATGCATATATCGACAAATCCATTGTTAACCGGGGAGTTAACAATGACATAAAATGAAACACTCAACACTAACAACAATTACAAATACGGAAAACAACACAACCATAACAAAACAGATAAAAACACCCATAATAATAAGTAAATAACCGTGCAAACGGGAATAAAATAGAAGAGGTGAACCAGGATGAAGAAAGATGCAAGGCGGGGTATTAGTCCTGTTATTGCTACTGTGATTATAGTGGCTGTGGCTATAGCAATAGCCATAGCAGTGGCAGGCTGGATCATGGGACTATGGGGAGGATTCGGACAAACAGAAAGCCTAAAAGTATTCCCAGATAGTTATATAAATGCAACTAATGATACTTTGATCTTAAATGTACAGAATGTTGGTGGAAGCACTGCACAGATATATAAAATAGAAGTATCAGGAGAAGCATTAAGTGATGCAGCTGCTAATTACCCAATAGTACTAGACCCAGGCGTGAGAGATAAGCTAATTATACTACTAGATACAGATGGAAACACAGGAAATGGAGCAGAAATTGATGCATCAGCTGGTGTTGCTTATAC
>WAQN01000129.1 GCA_015520195.1 Desulfurococcales archaeon
GCTGGGGGTGGCTATATAGTCTTCTTATCCCAAATTCTAGCTATGGCTCTTTCAATTATCTCCAGTATAACATATTCCTTGAAGTGGCTTATCTGACAGTATGGGCATGGCCTAAGCCTCTCAGCCTCCTCATCTATCTCTTTACCATACAATGCCTCAAGCTGCTCTATGAGTCTACCGATCTCCTTCTCTGCATATTCAATAGCTCCTCTTAGTCTGGCCTCATCGATGCTACCCTCAGCTACTACTAGCCTAGCTTTTGAAGAGTAGTATTTTAGATGTGCTCCTCGCTTCTCCTCCACTCTTACCAACTCTACTAGACCTGAGGATACTAGTATATTCAAATGGTGTCTCACGGTGTTGATGGACTTCTTGTATCCCCTTTTGCTGAGCTCTCTCCATATCTCTTCTACACTCATAGGTCTAGTAGAGAGTAGGTCTAGTATCAGTGCTCTTAGGGGGTCTTCAAGGGCTTTAGCTTCCCTATGGCTTATAGATATTAGTCTTTTAGGCTTAATCCTCTTCTCGAAGAAGACCTTCAACGCCTATAACCCCCACTAGTGTATATTAGTTCTAGCTTAAAATATCTTATATTGGTACAAAGAATATTGTAATATTAATAGGATTGCTACGGTGGTTGTAGTGGGTAAAGGCTCAAACATCAGAGTGCTTATTAAGAGGATAGAGGGTGTGCAATGCTCATTCTGTCAAGCCACCATTGAGAAGGCTCTAAAGCAACTGCCAGGGGTTGAGGAGGTTAGCATTAACATGGCTCATGAAGAGCTCCTGGTTAGATATGATGAGGAGCTTATAGACGAGGAGACAATTAGGAAGGTATTGTCTGGCCTCGGCTTCAGCCTCGTAGAGCCGCAAAGTGCGACTGAGTTAGCTCTTGTTCTATATAGAGAGAAGAAGAGCCTCCTATATTCAGCTATCCTCTCTGCTATAATAGGGATTCTAATGATCTACATGAGACTGTCTGGAAGCCTGGATCAATACGTCATAATTGCATCTGGGTTCATAGCGTTTGTCAACCTAGTCTTCCTAGGAGGCAGGTATCTTTCCATGGCATGGAACGCTGTTAAGAGAGGTATATTAAATCAGCACGTACTTATGAGTGCAACTGCTCTCTCAGGATTAATCGGGGGGTTTGCGGGGATCCTCTACGACCCGCAAGTATTTCCTCCACTGGAGTTCTTTGGCGTCTCCTCCTTCGTTACAACCTATCATATACTGGGTGGTTATGCAAGCGTATATGTAAGGAAGAGATCTTCAGAGGCCATTAAGAGGCTTCTAGAGCTACAACCAGCGAGTGCTAGGGTTCTTAGGGATGACAAGTGGGTCATTGTACCCGTAGATAGGGTCAAACCGGGTGATATGATACTTGTTAAACCCGGCGAGAGGATACCTATAGATGGGGTCATTAGTGAGGGTTCCTCTTCGCTCGACGAAAGCCTTGTAACGGGGGAGTCCCTCCCCGTAGATAAGAGTGTTGGCTCGGAGGTTATAGCCGGATCATTAAACATAGCTGGCTACCTAGTAATCAAGGCCACCAGGGGCCCCGATGAGTCTTTTATAGCTAGGATAGCAAAGCACATGAGAGAGGTCAGAGCTCTAAAACCAGGCGTCATACAACTCCTAGATTCGGTCTTGAAATATTATGTGCCATGGGTTCTCATAGTAGCCTCTATTGCACTGATAACGTGGGCTACAACTACGATTCTAACAGGCTATCCTGGGTTCAAAGCAGCTTTCTATTCATTCCTAGCAGTGCTGGTAATGGGGTATCCATGCGCCTTGGGTATGTCAGTCCCCTTGGCTATGATTAAGGGTGGCTATATAGCTGCGAGGAAGGGTATCTTATTTAGGAGTAGTGAGGCCTTTCATATCCTCTCTTCCAAGCCAGGGGTAGTTGTTTTCGATAAGACGGGAACCCTCACTAAGGGTAGGATTAGTGTCTATAGCGTTTATCCTGATGAAGGCTTTGATAGCGTTGATGTACTTAGGCTTGCGGCATGTATAGAGTCATACTCTACCCACCCCATTGCAGTTGCCATAGTTGAGGAGGCTTCTAGAAGGCTCGTCACTATAGACTGCGGAGTAGTAGAAGGATTCAGGGAGCTCCCAGGAAAGGGTGTTAGGGGCCTTATAGACTCAACACCCATAGCAGTAGGCAAGCTAAGCTACTTAATAGAGGAGGGCTACAGGTTAAACGGCGAGTTGGCCGAGTTGGCTGGTGCACTTGGATCCAAAGGCTATACCGTTGTAGGCGTGGGTATAGACAAGGTGGTCGCTGGCTTAATAGCGTTATCCGACGAGCTTAGGGATAACGCCAAGAATATCGTGGATGAGCTTAGAAGCCTCGGATTTAAAGTTGCTATGCTGACTGGAGATAGTCGTAGAGTTGCAGATAGAGTGGCTAGAGAGGTAGGTATAGACTCTTACGAGGCTGAACTGACTCCTGAGGGGAAGACGCTGTGGATTAGGAGGATACAGGCAAAGGGTGAGAAGGTGGTTATGGTCGGCGACGGTGTTAATGACGCGCCAGCGCTCACACTAGCTAATGTAGGGATAGCACTTAGTAAGGGGGCTGATATTGCAGTAGAGTCGGCAGATATAGTTTTAATAGGCGACAAGCTAGCCAATGTACCAGAGTCCATAAGAATAGCTAAGTACATGTATAGGACTACGAAAGAGAATCTGGTTATAGCATTCGTATTTAATGGGATCGGGGTTCCCGCAGCGGCTTTAGGCTTGCTTCAACCCTATTGGGCTATGATAGCTATGATAGCAAGTGTAAGCCTCATACTAGCTAACACCTTTCTATTAAGGAAGATTAAGGAAGAATAACAAGTGTCCGAGGAAACCCCTGTTCTATGCATCTTTCCTTATTTTACCTCATAACCAAGTGACCTTATAGTACTCTTAATCTCCTCATAGCTAGTCTTATCTGGGTCATACACTACTATTACCTTGCCCTCATTGGTCACTACATTTACATTACTCACTCCATTAAGGCTTAGCAATCCATTCCTTATGGTAATAGCACATCCCTCACAATGGATACCATCTACCTTAATTATATTTATCCTCCCCATACTATAGCACCAGGACTGGCAATAACTATTAATTAGGTTTTAAATAATTTAGTATTTATGAGATTTAAATGTAAAGGACCCACAAAATGTGATATCGTCAGCTAGGAAAGCTAGGAGAATTAATCAGTCCTGAAACCCTAGATAGTAGTCAGATAAAAATACATATTATTATATTTAAACCCGATAAAGATATTAATTATTATATGAATAAGTACTCTTACGGGAAGAAGCGTGGTGGATGCCTATTGTGTCAAATAGATATCTTGTGGCTAATTCTATTTTAGATCTTATTGGATGGACTCCTATTATAAAATTATCCCGTATATCAAGGGCTTTCAACGTCCATAATGAGATATACGCTAAACTAGAATATTATAATCCCGGAGGTAGTGTTAAGGATAGGATCGGACTTTATATGATCAAGAACGCAGAGAAAGAAGGCCTTATAGAGAATGGAGCAGTGATCATAGAACCCACATCAGGCAATACGGGTATAGGCCTTGCCCTAGTAGCTATGATAAGAGGCTATAGGCTAATTGCTGTAATGCCAACTAAAATGAGCCTAGAGAAAGAGTGCGTACTTAAAGCCTTAGGAGCATGGATAGTAAGGACACCTACAGCCGTTTCTCCCGAGAACCCACTCTCATATTATAATGTTGCTGTTGCAATTAGAAACCTTATATGGTCTCTAAGAAATAAGCCTCATGAATTTCAGATCCGAGAAATAGTATCTACTATCCAGAAGTGGATAGATAATGGAGATACGTCTAATCTAGAAAAAGCTATTAGAATGAATGTTGATCCAACCCCTTATGCATATATACCAAATCAGTATGCTAATAGGTATAATCCAATAGCCCACGAAGAGATGACGGCTAGAGAGATTTGGAGACAAATGGATGGCCGAGTGGACTACATATTCGCTGGTATGGGGACTGGAGGCACTATAACTGGAATAGCTAGATTTTTTAGAAAGATCATGGCTAATACAAAGATAATAGGGGTCGATCCTGAAGGCTCAATATATAATTTAATCAAGAGGGGCATTCCTGTAGACAAGGCTAAACAATTTGCTAGACCATATAAAGTAGAGGGGATAGGCGAGGATATCCTGCCAGAAACCATTGACCTAGAATTAATAGATGAAGTAATAAAGGTGAGGGATAATGAAGCATTCTCAATGGCCCGTTATCTTGCAAGGGTTGAGGGTGTCCTAGCGGGGGGCTCTTCAGGTGCAGTATTGTATGCAACGATAAAGTACTTAAAGGAGAAAAAGTTAAGAGGAAAGAGGGTTTTAGTGATATTCCCTGATACAGGTAGAAACTATCTAACTAAGTTCTACAATGACGACTGGATGAAAAAGAATGGGTTTACCGTAAATGATGAAGAAGTTCTTAGTAGCCTTATGAGGTGATAGGGTTGAAGCATCTATCTACTAAAGCCATTCATGGAGCCGAGGATCCCATGGATAATCAGTACGGTGATATAGTAACACCTATACACATGTCAGTGACATTCGCTAAAGAAAGGATCACCGAGACGGAACATGGATACATCTACTCTAGAACAGCTAATCCCACCAGAGACAAGCTAGAATCTAAACTAGCCATGCTAGAAGATGCGGAGTGTGGCTTAGCGTTCTCCTCTGGCATGGCTGCTGAAACCACCCTTCTTATGGCAACACTATCATCTGGCAGTACAATAGTTGCCCTAGATGATTTATATGGCGGGACTAAGAGGTTATTTAGGATATTCTCAGAGAAATTCAAGATGAAAATTGTCTATGTCGATGCCACAAGTACAAGTAACTTGAAAAAGGCTGTTAAGAACGTTAATCCAGAATTAGTATGGATCGAGACGCCATCTAACCCTTTACTCAAAATTGTCGATATACGAGAGTCAGTAGAAATAGCTCATGAAGAAAACGCATTAGTCGTGGTTGATAATACATTCGCATCACCCGTTTTCCAGAAACCGCTATTGTTAGGGGCCGATGTAGTAGTTCACAGTGCAACTAAATATATATCGGGTCACTCCGATGTATTAGCTGGTTCTATCATGTTGAATAACCGAGAACTATGCGGAAAAATGAAGTTTTTACAGAACGCTTTGGGAGCAGTCTTATCAGCCCATGACTCATGGCTTCTTTTAAGAAGTATAAAGACTCTTCCCCTTAGAATGAAGAAACACGAAGAGAATGCTATGAAAATAGCCGAGTATTTATCAAGCCATGACTTAGTTAAGCGAGTATTGTATCCTGGATTAACCGAGCATCCAGGGCATGAGATAGCTAAAAGACAAATGACTGGATTTAGTGGAATGCTCTCATTCGAGTTAAGAGGTAGACTAAAAGATGCAGTAACATTTGTAGAAGCACTAAAAGTGTTCAAGCTAGCTGAGAGTCTCGGAGGGGTCGAGTCTCTTGTAGAGATACCAAGTCTAATGACACATGCTTCAGTCCCAAGAGAGGAAAGAGAAAAATTAGGGATTTCCGACACTCTTATAAGGATGTCTGTTGGCATAGAAGACCTTGAAGATCTATTAGACGATATAAGTAATGCATTTCATAAACTAAATAAACAGAAATAACATATACATTATTAATATAAATTAAAATAACAACTTTTAATAAATTATTTTAACATATAATTTGTTAATCATATACAACGTCAAAAACGTCATATTCCCCAGTTTCAGTAAAATAATAGACAACCAATTTATTGGAGTAACCTGGCATACCAGGAGAACCTGGAGGCATACCAGGTAATGCGATCCC
Source organism: Desulfurococcales archaeon (assembly GCA_015520195.1). Classification (GTDB taxonomy): domain Archaea; phylum Thermoproteota; class Thermoprotei_A; order Sulfolobales; family Acidilobaceae; genus WAQN01. The sequence continues at coordinate 5,875 of WAQN01000129.1, forward strand.
TCTAATATCTCTGTCACTATCGGCAGAGAGCATTTTAACAATGGATGATATAGGTACGTGGCCCTCTACAACATATCCTATATCATTAATAATAATTGTATGACAGCTCCACATATCTTCTGGTATACCCAGTTTCTTTTTAAGCATTATAAAATCACTCTGATCTACGATTTCAACATCTACGGAATAAGTATTTCTTTCTAGATACAACTTATACTGGTCGCAACATACGCAGTATGGTGTTTTATACATAGTCATACTTATCTCAGAATTACTATCATATACATAATATACTCCTAATAAGACAGCAATTGCTACAAAAGCTATGATAAC
>WAQN01000130.1 GCA_015520195.1 Desulfurococcales archaeon
CCAATAAAATTTATTATTAATATTTTATTTATTATTAATTTTTATATGTTTTTTAATAACATCTGGTCTATCTGTTATTATTCCGTCTACTCCTTTTTCAACTAGTTCTAATGCTTTGTCTGGAGAATTAACAGTCCATGCAAATACTAGTTTATTTATATTTTTTAATTCTTTTATTATTTTATTATCTAGTATCGTGTATTTAGCTGATATACCATCAGCGTTAACCTCTTTGATATACTGTGATAATTTGATTAGCTTTTCCTCTATTGTAGCTAGTATTACTGCTTTACTAAATCTTTGTTTTAGTTTGAATAGGTATTCATGGTCCTTGGACGCAAATAATATATGGCCTGTATATCCGCTTTTCTCTATAGCGGATATCAAGTCATTTGGGTCTATATTCGGTTTTACATCAAGTAGAACTCCCCGTGTCCACGAAACCTTTTTAAGCCAGGAGTCGAGTGTTATAGGGTTTATTATTGGGTCTCTGTAGAATAATAAGTAGTCTATGGCTGCAAATACTTTGCCTATCTTTGATGCCCTTTCTATATCACTAGGACCATGCAACACTATGGGACCCCGTGGTGAAGCTGTTATGTCAGCTTCAACGTACTCTATTTTACTTAGTTTATAGTACAGTATTATTCGTCCACTATTGGCTCTATGACCTATGATTATTGGGCGGTTATATTTGGATAGACCCATTAATTTCATTACCCCCATTTAACTGTAAATTAATATTTTAACCAGAAATAAAACAATTTCCCTGAGAAATAGAATAGGTATGTAGGAGTAGGTGAGTTGAGGCTGAGGGCTCTAATAGTGGCACCTCCAACAATAGACTACATCTATGAGGAGGGAAAACTGGCTTCAGTGTCGCCAGGAGGGCCAGCTCTTTATTCTGGGTTAGCTCTCATATCTAGGTTCAATGCTAAGGTTTATGCTGTAGGACCTGTGGGATACTTGTCTATGTATACTACCATAGTCGAAAATGCTGTTGGAATAGAGAGACTTGGGTACAGTCATCCAGGCGTTGGGGCAGTGTTTGAATTGGATTACCGTGGTGATTCTAGGCGTGTCGTTGCAAAGTCCAGGATTCCAGCTATAGATATAGGTGTAGTTGTTGAAGTAGCTAGTAAGGTTTATCCCGACATGATACTGTTATCTCCTATCCAGGGTGAGGAATCTGGGGTTATACATGGATTACTGTACTCTTCCTATTCTAGATGCCTAGGAATAGATATACAAGGATATGCTAGAGGGAATGTGGAGATAGCGGAGCATGTCATAACAAGCAATTATACAGTACTTCATGCATCTATTGACGATATAGATTTTCGCCGTGTCTTTAACAGGGCTAGCAGTGGCATTATTATATATACTAGAGGCATAGGCCCTATAACTATATTGGATAGGAGAATAGAGGTGGAAATCGAGCCAGACATAGATGTTGTTTTAAGTGAGTCAACGGGTGCAGGTGACATCTTCACAGCATTAACTCTAGCCTACATATGCATGGGTTACGATACAATAGAGTCTGTGAGAATGTCCTCAAAGGAGACGTCACAGTTGTTAATTGCTATTAGAAGGTCAGTGGAGAGTTATAAGCCATTATTGGAATCATCTATAAATAATATGGAAATCTAGTTAAAGCTGACTGTATACATTGATCAATCGGCATTTAATAGAGAGGTGGGGATGACGTCGAATAATGTAATATTAGCAGTAGTGTCGATAATCGCATTTTGGTTAGTAGTGTATATTCTATTTAAAGATAAAGGAGGCAAACGATTCCAGATTCTCCCACTAGCGATAATAATAAGGGCAGGTATATCTCTCGACCCGATGAAACCATCATTAAAGTCCCAGATATTACGTATAACAGGACTGATAGGACTTGGCGTTATGGTATACTTAGCATTCATATTCTTCAAGTTCATCGGAGGACTATTCGTGAACAAATACCTTGGCGGGTCAGGCTCCCAAGTTCAAGGAGGGGTTGTACCATTAATTCCAGGCGTCACCATACCTTTAGACGATCTACCATACGTACTCTTCGGGATAGGCGTAGCGGCTCTGGTACACGAGCTCGCTCATGCATATATAGCTAGAGCTGAGGGCCTTAGGATTAAAGACGCTGGAATCGCCATATTCCTATTCTTTCCCGCAGCTTTTGTAGAGCCAGACGAGGATCACGTGGTAAAGGCTCCATTACTCTCACGGCTTAAACTGTATTCTGCTGGGGTGCTTGCCAATGCAGTAGTTTTCTTTGTCCTTTCCTCTATTATGGCTCTATTATTACCTAGTATAGCGTTTGGTGTTGGCATATACCAGGTGGAGGATAATTCCCCAGCAGAGTTGGCTGGTCTAGAAAGGGGTTTCATAATAGTAGAGGTTAATGGGGTTAGAGTCAAGACTATAGGTGACTTGTCGAGGGTATTTGATGAAATAGGCGTCACGGATCCAGAAAGAAGTGTATCTTTAGAATTAAAGGTGTATCACAACGGTGATTATAAGATAATAAGAATCGATAAGCCTGAAGGTAGGAATTCCATTGGCATAGTAGTAATGCAGTACTATAAGCCAGAGGCTCTTGGCGTTTCGTTAACGTCTATAACAATGTTCAACTTAATCTTAGCTATAGTAAACGCAGCTCCTCTAGCCATACCCTTACCTGGGGGGTTGATACTAAGTGATGGAGGCCACGCGCTTAAAGATGTACTTGATAGGTTATTTGGTCGGAAAGGAGTGGTGTTATCTAATGTGGCTAGTGTGGCTGTATTTATAATGCTACTGTCATTAATGACTCTAACGCCTATAGAGCTCAAGCCTTAGACCACTATAGTTTATAATGTGGGCCTAGAAACCAGTGTCTTACTGGGAGATACAATGGCTGTTATTTCGACTATACTGCCTATAGCATTATTTCTAGGTGTAGCCATCATAGCTGGTTTACTCTACGTACAAAGCTTCTCCCCCTTAACTAATCTGGCTAGTGGAGTAGAGTGTAGCCAACTCGGCCTAACATATAACTTGGATCCAAGCAGAACTATGATGAGGTATACAGCCTCTGCTAGTTTTACAAGAGATGGTGAGTCTAGAAGTCTAACAGTAGATTACACAGTAGTCGTTCTTAATAATATATGCGAAGGGCAAGCAGTAATCTATGGTCAGATGAATAATGCAGAGGGTGATACATCGCTCTTAGGTATATTAGCTCGATTCACTTTAACTAATTTCCAGTTACCGCAGGCAATCCCGGCTACATCGTTTTACTACATATTACCCGTTGAAGCTATTGAATCCATAGGGTTTAATGATTCAGTCTCGGATACAGGTAGTATAGTGAGGCCAAGCTATGGTCTACTAAATAGTGCTGCTCAGGAGCTCAGTGACGGGTTAAAGCAGCATACTTCGATAAAGTGGAGATTCGACAAGGACACTGGGGTACTATTAGAGTTAAGTATAACGGATGCAATAGTCGATGCCAATGGGGTTGAGAGACAACGTATAGATATTGACATAAGACATAAATCACTTTACCTCCTAGATAACGAGACCCAACTTTACATTAATCCTAGACCATTAACGTGGTCATCATCAATATCCCTCATTATCTTTGGGGCATCGATTATATTAGCTATACTCACAGTGATCAATAGAGTACTAATGTAGCAAGGCTATCTTTAGCTTCTAGTTGGATCACTAAATTACCCGCCATCTTAAACCAGGAATAAGCAAATTAACCC
>WAQN01000131.1 GCA_015520195.1 Desulfurococcales archaeon
GGATTTCGGTGTCTTTAGAATCCTACTCTATATAAATGCCCTTCATCCATTTATATTAGTTATAATTCCTTTACCTAAACTAGTTTGACAAAACTTATTTAATCTCCTTACACATCCTATACTCCATTGTGAACGTTTTATGGATGTGGTGCTAACAATATGGCATCGGAGATAGTGCCTGAGAAGGAGGGCATTTATGAGAAGGACGGTGTTCTCTATGTTGTAGGTGCTAGGTATATTGCTAGGGTGGCAAATGCCCTCGCTAATGAGACGAGAACCCGTATTTTAGAGATACTACTCGATGGTCCAGCCGACCTTGATGACTTAGCTGATATAGTCGGGCAGAGTAAGGCTAATATTAGCAGTCAGATCAGGAAACTGGAGAGCGTTAATATCGTAACCTCCAGGTATCTTCCGGGGCAGAGGGGTATAAAGAAGACAGTGGAGCTTAATGTCAAACGCATAGTTATGATACTAGCTAAACCACGGAGATAATGCGTTATACCAATTGGAAATTATTTTTAGTTACTATTAATAATAGTTTCTATGTATTTTGAGAATACGGGGCTTGGATTAAGAGGCCTACTTTTATACTCCGGATGTGGCTGAGTGCCGAAGAAGAATTTATGAATATTCCTCGGGAATTCTATGAACTCTACTAGACCGTTAGGACTCCACCCACTCACCCTTAAACCAGCTGATTCTAGTTTATCCAGGTACTTTTCGTTGACCTCGTATCTATGTCTATGCCTCTCATAAACGATTTCTTTACCATACATCTCCCACGCTATAGTTCCCTTTACCACGTTTATTGGCGAGGCTCCAAGCCTCATGGTTCCTCCAAGTTTTGAGATCCTCCTCTGCTCTGGTAAGAGGTCTATTACTGGATGTGGGGTGTTCCTATCTAACTCCGTAGAATTGGCACCTTTAAGGCCTAGGACATTTCTGGCTATCTCAACCACTGATAGTTGCATGCCAAAACATATACCCAGTAGTGGTTTCCCCGCTTCCCTGAACTGCTTTATAGCCCTAATCTTCCCCTCAGCGCCTCTCCTACCGAATCCTGGAAGTATTATGGCAGCATGAGTCCTATCCACAATCTCCCCTATATCTACCCTGTTCTCCTCTATATCGGTTGACTCCACCCATTCTAGTACCGGCTTCGCCTTGAAGTACGCGCCTGCATGTTTCAAAGCCTCAACTATACTTATATAGCTATCCTTTAACTTGGTATACTTACCTATCATGGCTATTCTAACCTTATAGCTTGATTCATCGAGCAGTTTTACAAATCGAATCCACGGGTCTAAGTCAGGCTTTGTATCCTTCATCTTTAATTTTTCGAGTATGAGCGATGGCATGCCCTGCTTCTCTAATAGGATCGGTACTCGATATATGGTGTCGACGTCATGGTTACTTATGACTGCTTTTTTGGGTAGCGTCGAGTATAAGGCTATCTTCCTCCTCGCCTCCTCCTCTAGTGGCCTCTGAGACCTAACTACTATTATGTCTGGTTGTATCCCTATTCTCCTGAGCTCTTGAACGCTGTGCTGTACTGGTTTTGTCTTCTGTTCTCCCGTCGTTGTTAGGGTTGGTGCCAGTGCGACGTGTATGAATATCGTGTTATCATCTCCCTCCTCCAGCTTCATCTGTCTAGCCGCTTCAAGGAAGGGTAGCCCCTCTATGTCACCTACGGTTCCTCCTATCTCAACGATCATGACATCTACTCCCGTCTCAAGTGCGAGATCCTTTATTCTATCCTTTATCTCGTCTGTTATATGGGGTATGACCTGGACCGTCTGGCCCAGATAGTCGCCTCGTCTCTCTTTTTCTATAACGCTCAGGTATATCTGGCCAGTTGTTATATTATGTTTCTTTGAGAGGTTCTGGTTTAGGAATCTCTCGTAGTGACCTATATCTAGATCCGTTTCCCCTCCATCCTCTGTGACGAATACCTCTCCATGTGCGAATGGGTTCATCGTTCCTGCATCCACATTTATGTAGGGGTCAATCTTTATAGCTCCAACACTGTAGCCCCTGGCTTTTAGTAGGAAGCCTATACTAGCTGTTACGATCCCCTTTCCTACGCTTGATAATACCCCTCCTGTGATGAATACGTACTTTGCCCTGGCCAACTCCACACAACCAGGGCAATCTTATATGTAGGCGGCTAGCCTAATAAAGTAGATAGCTGGAATCCGGGGTTTAGGTGTATAAAGGGACGTGGGCATCTATGAAGGGGGATGAAGTGTATAGGATACTTGAGTCCTCACTAGTAGATGACTGGAGGGAGTATGTTGCCCTCGTCGCTAAACGTAGATCGCGGAGTCCCTTCTCAGTTCTTGTGGGGGTTGTGTTAAGCCAGAATACCAATGATAAGAATTCTATAAGGGCTTTCAACGAGCTTGCTAGTAGAGTAGGGGTCGACATAGATGACATATTGAAGGCTGACATAAGGGATATAGAGGAATCCATCAGAATAGCTGGTATGTGGAGACAGAAGGCTAGAACCATAGTAAAACTGGCTAGACACATAAAAGACCTTGGTGGAGAGGATTTCCTCGTTAAAGAGAAGCCCGATATTGTACGTGAGAAGCTCTTAGAGGTGAAAGGTGTAGGGCCAAAAACCGTGGACGTATTCCTATCCGTAGTTAGAAAAGCGCCATATTTCGCAGTAGATACACACGCCGCTAGGATAGCTAGACGATGGGGCCTTGTCGGAGAGAAGGCTTCATATGATGAAATCTCTAAGGCGCTATTGAGGTTTTTTGGTCCGGAAAGGGCTGAGAAGGCCCATAGACTACTCATAGCCCTAGGTAGGAGATACTGTACTTCAAAGAATCCGAGGTGTGATAAGTGCCCCCTAAGAGACATATGCCCCTATGCCCGAGCGCACTTGCAGTAAGTAAGCCAAAGAGAGATACATGGATGGAGGAGGAGCTTTTAGACACACTGATACCATGGGACCCTAACGCACAGATCAAACCCTCCGGGTTCCCAGGGGTGTTATTAGTCTATACCAAACTCGACCCCTACCAGTTAGGGAGGATAATATCCAGCGGATACCACGCATTCGTTAAGAGAGTAGTACCAGCTCAAAGATGCCTAATATCTCCAAGTAGGCATGACTTACTCCGAGAGATAGAAGAGATCGTAATGAAATACAGGCCCAGAAGGATAAAGCTCTCGACTTCAATAAGGGGTACGGGTAAGACTATTATCACGCATTCAGTAATAGAGGAATTCCTTAGGAGATTCAATGTAGTTATCTATAGAAAGTCGAAGACGATGCTATGCATAGAATCTATAAATGAGTTGTTTATAATAACACTGGGGGAAGCTAGATTCTGCGGTCCAGATTGCATAGTGATTATACAATCGCACTCAAAATAATAAGCGTTTAGGAATCAAATCAATAAACCTATTATTACTCGATACTAAAGATACTCTATCGTAATACTATGCATTGAGTATTCATGGATACAATTATCGTCTTACCTAGTAAAAACGTATAAGTACACCTGTCTTCATATATCCGATTTAGAGTATAAATGTAATCCATAGCACAGCGGAAGTGATAGTTATGTATGAATCACGGATTTTCAGGAACAGGAAAGTGCTAGACGAGAGTTACATACCCGACAGTTTAAGAGTTAGGGACGCTGAAGCCAGCATGCTGATAGGTAGATATCTAAATAGGTTTCGTGAGGGTCTCGGCTCTACTGATATTTCATTAATATATGGTTCTCTGGGTAAGGTGGGTATAGGCAAAACGACTCTGGCTAGGTATGTTGGTCTGGCGTTGGAGCGTGAGACTAGGAGGTATGGAGTTAACTTTAAGCATGTCTATATAAACACGTATTCTGCCCCTAGCCTGCACCAGATACTGACCCTCATAGCCTCACAACTCAACATGGGGATAACCGTTAGGGGCAGTGCGGCTATTGAAGTCCTAAAGGCTATAACAGATTATCTGTATAGGAGAGATCTCCACATATTAGTCATATTAGACGAGTTTCAGAGCCTATTAATGTCGCCTAGGGTGGACGACGACCACCTATACCTGCTACTAAGAGTCTACGAGGAGATACCAGCAAAAGACGGAATAAACAGGATCAACTACCTACTTATAGGCCAAGACTTTAGGGTCGTCAGCCACATGAAAGAGAGAATACCTCAGGTGGAGTCACAAATAGGCTTCAGGTTATACCTAAAACCGTACAGTAAAAGAGAGCTCTATGATATACTAGAACAGAGGGCTGAGAAGGCGCTGGAACCGCATGCTTGGAACGAGTACCTCCTCGACATGATAGCTGACTATTATGGATACGATGAGTTAAAGGGTGGAGATGGCAGTGCTAGGAAAGCCATATTAACGCTCAGGATGGCTGCTGAGATTGCCGAGGTTAAGGGATCTCCTTCCATACTAGAGGAGCACGTTAGACTAGCATTATCCGAGAATGCAGTGGCAAGCATACCTCTTGATGACTTGAGGGGATTAAATACCCACGAGCTATTAATATTGCTATCAATAGCATCGTCTATTCTAGAGGGAAAGGGCTTAATTACCACAGGTGAGCTCAGAGAGAAGTATAATGAGATAGCAGAGTTCTACGGCGAGTCCCCTAGGGGTCACACGCAGTTCCATGTTTACTTGAGGAATCTAAATGCGCTTGGCCTCATAGACTTAAAGCCTTCAGGGAAGGGTGTCAAGGGTAGAACCACCTTGATCCGCCTTTCACCTGAGATCCCTGTGGATAGGCTTAGGGAGGCTGTAGAGTCTATCATACTTGATAGAACCTCTCCTAGTAGAGGGAGGAGGAGTTGGATATAGAGAGGCTTCTAAGCAGTAAGGGCAGGGTTAAGATATTGAGGCTCCTGCTGGATAGAGGCCAGCTCAATATTTCAAGGATAATTAGGGAGACTGGATTACACCATAAATTAGTAGTTAAACACCTAAACGAGCTCATCGATATGGGCTTGGTTGTTGAGAGGAGATATGGAAGGATGAGGCTGTTCGAGGCTGACCTAACTAATCCAAAGATAAGTGCCATTAGAGAGATCTTAAGGGAATTAGAGAGGCTGTAGTGGTGAGCTAGCATGCCACAGGCTAGGATGATTGATATAACCAGTAAACCAATAGTGTATAGGGAAGCTATTGCTTCTGGCAGGATATACCTCAAAGAGGACACGGTAAAGGCTATACGTGAAGGTAAGATAGAAAAGGGTGATGTGGAGCAGGTGGCCACCGTAGCCGCTATACTAGCGGCTAAGAAGACCCCCGAGATACTTCCATTATGCCATCCAATACCCCTTACTAGCGTTAAAGTCGATTACAGGTATGGAGACAACTATGTAGAGGTTACAGTGAAAGTTAAGGCCAACGCTAAGACTGGAGTTGAGATGGAGGCTTTAACCTCGGTGAGTGCTGCATTATTAACTATATGGGATATGGTTAAGCAATATGAGAAAGATGAGAAAGGCCAGTATCCAACAACCTTTATTAAAGACATCAGGGTTATAGAGAAGATTAAGTCCTCCTAGACCTTCTACCTTTTCTTTTAGACGTGGTTGGCTCTTTAAAGCTGGTGCCCCGTATTCCTAGAAAAGCATCTAACCCTGATGGTTTAGACGGCTTCTCCTCGACTTTCTCCTCCTCTATTCTTCCAGCCCTCCTAATCTTGTCTATAGCAACTGATATCTCCTTCTCTCTAACACCTGCTAAGAACTTGAGCTCCTCTCTAGTCAGCTTATATCCTAATGCTATCCTCGCTGGTATAGTTGGGTCTTTTGAGTACCTGAATATAACGAAGAGGAATGGTATCACTTCATTCTTTATCAGACTCTTTGATGCTAGTATCCTTGATGACAGCTTCTCGGCAAGTTTATCTCTAACCTCTCTTACTCCTTTTAGCTGGGCCATCAGCTTTATCCTCTCTGGATAGGCATACCTATACTTTCCGATCTCGCCTTTCCTAGCAAATGCTATACCAGGTCCTATCAGGTCGAAGACGTATGACAGCATGCTCCACTCCCCGCCGTACTTTGCCCTGGAAAGAAATACTGTGGCCCTTGATAATGCATCGTATGCCCTGAATAAGTCGCCTGGATCAATGTATTTTTTAGGTATGTTGTCGTTTAGCCAGGCTATGAGGGTTTCATAGTCCTCTTCACTGCTGGTAACAGCTTTCTTCGCCTGCCATGCGTATTTCGCATAGAATATGCTGTTCAGGGTCCTCCACAAGTCTATGCTCTTTTCCCTGCCCCTCACTAGAGCTCTTACAAGACCAATAGTCACCTTACCGTAGCCCTCAGCCACAGCTTCAAGATCGTTTATGGCTGCTCTTAAGTCACCCATACTCCTTTCAGCTATGTACCTTAAAGCGTCTCTTTCACAATACAAGCCCTCTGAGTCACAGATTCTTTGAAGTAAGGATATAATCTGACCAGTCGATAATGGTTTAAACTCTACTAGTAAGCATACGTCTCTCAAGGGCCTGATCTGGTCTTTCCACGGGTCATTAGCAGTCATCACTATTGGATTCTCGGTTTCATTAATGACTTCTAGCAACGCTCTTAGCCCTCCAGCATCCTCTCTTGGAGCTATACCGTCTATCTCGTCTAGGAGTATTATCATGCCGTTCTTGAATAGAGGCCTCTTCTTGGCAGCTACTCCAACTGTCCTCTTTATATCCGTATCTCTTCTATAGTCACTAGCATTGAGCTCTAATAGTTCTAGGTTGTACTCTCTTGAGATGGCTTCTATTAGGCTTGTCTTACCAACTCCTGGAGGGCCATATAATAAGGCTGCCCTCTTAGAGGGTCTCTTCCCTTCAAGCCATGTCTTTATCCATGGTACTAGTACCTTCTTAGCATTATCTTGATTTACTACATCATCTACTCTCTTGGGCCTATACTTTATAACCCAGGGTACTCTCCTGACTTTAGCCGCTTGCAATCTTAGGCACCACTTATCTTCCTTCCGATCATACTTAACCATGCTAGGAGAGCGCTTAGTTGTATATCATCGTCGCTTCCTTCCACTAATCTATAATGTATTTCGCCTATGTAATCTGCTATAATCACTCTCAGGTCATCAGGTATCTTCAATTCACTACTGAAGATCTCTTTATGGATCTGCCTTACTACATCCTCGCCGCTAAGTCCGTATTCTATCATTAGTTTTCTAAGCATCTCCCTGGAGGCCATAAAGTTGCCTTCTAGTGCTAGTTTTATCATCTCTCTAACCTCCCTTGGCTTTGCTAAGCCGACAACCCTGAAGACGGCGTCAACTGTTACTTTTCCAAGTGCAGCTGCTGCTTGTAGTATATTTATTGCCTTCCTCATATCACCCTCACTTATCTCATAGATTGTTTCTAGCGCTTCAAGATCATAGTCTACTCCCTCCACATCAGCTATGTACCTCAGTCTATCTACTACATCTTCCTTTTTTAATGGCTGGAATCTAAAGAATGCACATCTACTCTGTATGGGGTCTATTATCTTAGAGGGATAATTAGCTATTAATATGAACCTAGTGGATGTAGAGTATAACTCCATCAATCTCCTCAGTGCCTGCTGTGCATCACTAGTCATGTTATCGGCCTCGTCGAGAATTATAATCTTGAAGGGTATCCCAGGCGGTGTTCTACTCCTTGCGAATTCCTTGACTTTCTCTCTTATCACATTGATTCCACGTTCATCTGAGTTATGTAGAAGCACTGGGACAGGGCCTGCAAAGAACATGTTGTTACCTGGGACTGACACGTCGTAGACGTAATCGTTGTAATTGACAACCTCTATATCCACGACCTTAAGGACATTCAAGTCAGATAAAGCCAGTATATGGAGGCGTTTCAACCACTCTCTCTGCCTTCTAGTCAACTTTGACTCATCTATACCAGCCAGGATCTCAGCCATTTTCTCTTTAGAGATCATATCTACTCCATGTAGCTGGCTCATATCATCTTTATTCACGACAAAACCATCTCTACTGATCTCCTCAAGCAGTCTCACTAAGGGATATACTGGTAATAGACCAGAGCTTACATGTCTCATGGATCCTTCCAACACTAATTTAACATCACTTCCACTTAGATAGCTTTCAATACCCGTTATCCGAGAAAGCCATGATATGTCTATTAGAAAATCTTTTGATGCACTCGTTATTCTAACTATGTTATCCAATCCACTTGAACTGCTTATTCTTCTTAAGCCTGTAATGTAACTTCTCCTATCGTTAGTTGAAAACTCGTATACGTAGCTAGGTAGTCCATAGTGGTCTCCGAATCCCTTGACATAAAATGCCTCCTCAATAGATCCATCTAGGTTTGAGTACATAAGGTCTCCAAGTAGTTGAGCGCTAGTAGCCGTAGGATCCCAAGTTTTCTCCACGATAATAGAGTGCTGTGAGGGATAGTTAGAGATTAATGTTAAATGGCTAAACTGCCCCCTACCATCCTTAAGTGAATCATATTGAGCGTTAACGCTTAAGGTATGCATACTCGTAGATGTGCCCCGCATATCGTTATTCCTGAATTCACCGTTATCCTCAATTATTATTCCTTCTTTTCTGCGTCCGGGTAGTATAGTAGTGAATGATAGTAGATAATCGCCAGGCTTTAAATCACTAGCAGATTTTTCAGTAATCTCTCCATTCTCGTCTAAAACCATGACAGAGTGATTACCTGTTAGCCCTATCTCGCCTCCTCCCTCTATCCTCACTCGTAGTACCTTACTTACTCTATGCCTTATTATCCACGTGGCTTTCCTCCAAGTAACACGTCCCGTGTGTTCGTCATATGTAAGCACCTCCAATTCATTTACCTTAGCATATTCGCCATCCCCATACCTAAATATTGTTTTTGAATTAAAATAAATTCTCCCTAATTCGTCGAATGTAGTTCTAAGAGTATTACCATTAATTCTGGCAAGTATCGGCGTATCCTTAGTCACAGAAGCATTTAATTCCAGGATATACTGCCTATATCCTTCGCCATACAAGTCTCTAGCCAACGCATGAGCTACCGTGGTTTTTCCTGTTCCAGGCGGTCCAGCAAAGAGTAGATGAGGCATGTTCCTTTCCTCTATGAACTTTTTAAGCCTAGAGACAACTTCGACCTGATTAATCACCTCGCTTAAACGCTTTGGCCTATACTTCTCTACCCATAGTATCTCTAATGCACTACTCAACTCCAGCACCACTATAGGTTCGTATACTACATGGTGGTTATAAGCGGTTTAGGGTTTGTAACTGTTTCCTAGTTTATAGGTCTTTTAGAGCTCTATAGGCGTTTTAGTGTCCTCAGAGGCCATCAATGACCTAAACTGGGGAACGTTTAGGACGTTAGTTCTATATTCATTGAGTAATGATGCACCTGGATGTTTATTTTGCATTCACTATAATCTAGGCTAATCTGAGATGATGATACATGGTTGGGTAATGCTTAGAGGTGTTTGACTTTATTTATACATTCCGGGGGTACATATTCTACCACGTATACTGTTTTACCCGCCTTGCCCACTATTAAACCCTTGGATTCTAGACATTCTACATTAACTATAATTATGGATATTCTTCTCCCATGGCGTTTTCCGGTTTCAATGGCATCGTCTAGTGAGCTTGTTAAATGAACCATTTTCCTCTTCATAGGCTTTATACCCTCAGCTAGTATCTTATCTACGTTATCACGACTTGTACCATGATATAGTATTCGAGGGGGTTTAACACTGTAATCGGGTTTTACATCGACATCGATGCTATGCCCATATCTAGCTCTAATAAACCCATTTTTAACCTCGTATCTCCCTTTTGGGTCCAAGCGTGCTATAGCCTCTATATGCCAGTACTCGACCCACTCGAAGCCTGGCGTCTTCCTCAGTGCTTTAAGAATATCACTTATCCTAGCCCAGCCCTCTCTAGTAAGGCTTATACCATATCTGTGAGGATAATGTCTTAGTATGCCAGCCAACTTCTTACTCAGTATAACGCGCTTAGATGCATGTAGCACATCCTGTATATCCCTACACTCTCCAGGAGACTCTACATATACCCCATCCTTACACTTATAGATGCTAGGAGGCTCCTTAGACCTGGAAGTAGTCATAATAATTCACCAGGCGTGAAGACTCCATAATCCCATTACTATGTTTAACAAGACCTTTTTAGTTTAACTTAAATTCTAGTATTAAGTCACAAATAAGACCATAATATATTACACCAACTAGCAATAACCAATTATTCTTCACCATTGCTTTTAGTCTGTAGCGAATGTATTAACAGTAATGCTAGTTTAGCGGCTAATTTTGATGTAGCATTGTTCACGTCTAATAGAGGGTTTACCTCCACTATATCTACTGCTTTGGGCTTTATCCTTTTAGCTGCATACATCAATATTTCTATTGTCTCCTCTGGCCTCATGCCTATTGGGGTTGGAGCACCAGTTCCCGGGGCATATGCCTGGTCTAGATGGTCTATGTCTATAGTTATATAGTAGGCTTTCATGTTCATCTCAGCTAGCTTGTCTACAGCATTTAAGGCTTCCCTTAGGTCACTATACAGCGACATTCTATCCACTATGAAATATCCTAACGTCTCAGCTCTTTCTTGCAGATAATATGGATTTGCGTAATCCGCTATACCTATTATAGCAGCTTTTACTCTCCCGGAAAACTTGTTTGATAGCCTCCATAACCAGTCTCCACTAGTTGATCCCTCATCAACACTCCTTAAATCGTAGTGTGCATCAAACATCAATATACCTACTTCGCCGTACTCCTCTATTAGAGCCTCAACTAGCGGTTCTGTTATCGAGTGATCTCCCCCGAGGAATAACGAGAATTTGTATGTCTTATAGGATCTCCTGGCAACACTGGTTATCCTCGTCCTTGTGAGCTCCCAGTCTCTAGCTGCCACCTTAATGTCTCCTAGATCCACAAGCCTTGATTCTAGGCTAGACTTGAAGGTGGGGGAGTACCTGGAGAATCCATATAATTTCTCCCTAATCGCTCGTGGTGCCAGTCTAGAACCTGGAGGTCCAGTTACATTCCAATCCCAGGGGACACCAATTACTGCTATTTCACCCTCAGATGATGGCGAGATTTTTACATCCCTACTATCCCTCATCAGGCTTGAGCCTGGAGCCACTAAATCCATTCTCTCAACACCAGGTTATATCTAATACTTTATCATACTAGAATATTAATTGACTGCTAGAAAAGCTATGGTTAAACCAGAAGCTAAGGTCTTTTACATTTTGATGTTTAAATTTAAATCCTTAATTATCTCGATGTTATTTACTTAGCTAGCTTTTACATGAGAGGAAGCATCCTTCTACGCATTCAGGCTCCCTACACGCTTCTAGGCAGAGTTCTACACAGTCCTTATCTTCTTCACTCAAGTATATCCTCCTCCAGCATCCATCTGTTTAGCTGATGTATTTATCAGTTTCTATACTTAGCGCCTGACAGTAGATTTTAGAGGGATTAAGCTAGTATTTCTCGTAGTATAACTAATAAATCCCCGTTAATATGCTAGGAAACGGGCTGTGTCTATGCCCGATAGAAGGAGACACCTAGAACTAGACTTATTATTTATTGCCAAATATAATATGGGGCTTACTATAGACGATGTAGTTCTAATTGAGGCATTAATAGATGAGCCAGCTAGATACGCTAGTATAATTATTAATCTTATTGAATCAAAAATTAACAATTGTAATTCTAAAACTCTATATAATCTTATTGAGTCGTATAAGTCTGGCTTAAAGATTAATGGAGTATTTAGCCATGATTGGGGGTTAAATAGGGCTAGACGTGGTAAATCAACTAGAATCTTGAAGAAAATAGTATCTTGCATATTCGGTGATGACGCACGGCTAATAGTGGATCTCCACAGTAGCATAGACATGGTGTACGCTGGCAGGTTTAGATGCATGCATGACTACAGAAAGTGGGCTACCGCCCATGGCATTGATCCCAGAGTTATAGAGTTTGTAGAAGCTAAATTAGAGCAGGGTGTAGTTCATGGGGAAGGGGCATGTTATAAGGAATAGATATGAAGCTACTTTTAAGGGATACGATGAGCTCTATAGGGCAGAGCAATTCGAGAAGTACGCAGTTACCTTAAAGAAGGTTAGACCTAGAGGTAGGATATTGGACGCTGGTTGTGGTACTGGGCTTCTATTAGAGTATATGAGGGCTACTGGCTTCATAGACTATATTGACGAGTATGTATGTCTGGACTATAGTTGGGGGATGCTTAGTATAGCTAGGTGGAGAACTCAAGTGATATGTCCTGATAAGTGTCTCCTTGTAGGTGGTAATATTGAGTCATTGCCATTCTCTGATAAGTCATTTGAAGTCTCATATGCATTCACTGTATTGGATTTAGTTGATTCCATAATGAAGGCTTTAGATGAGTTGAGGAGAGTCACTAGAGGTAGTATAGTTGTTACAATGCTTAAAACCCTTCCTTACAAGGATTTATTGATATCTAAAGGGTATAGCGTCCTAGCGGTGTCTAGGAAGGACGTGATATTTGTGGTTTAAGTATTATCCGCAACACTATTAATAATTGCCTATAAATACTCTGTCTCCTAGGTAAGGGTGGCTTGTAATGGCTGAGTTAAAAGTTAATGTTGATAGTGAAACTCTAGAGCTCCTGGAATCCTTGGCGGATAAATTAGCGTCTACCTCCAAGGACCTTGCAGCATACCTACTGGAGGCTGTAGCTTCATACAGCGATGACCTGGTAAGGTGGGGGCTGGATCTTAGAGTTAAGAGGAGTAATAGGGCTCCTAGTCTAATTGAGGAGCTGATATTCTATGGGGTTGAGGCATGGAAAGGTATAGTATCTAGAGTGTTAGACGTACTTCATGCACGTGGCAGATTTGAGCTTGAAGAGATTGACTTAGACCCTTTAGAACCCTCGTTAGAGATGGAGTTTGTGGCGTTAGAGGGTAGCGATTTGAAGGCTGATAGGCTCAGGATAAACTGGAGCTTTGACAGTGTCATAGTTGAGGCATACTATTATCTTGAGGAGGGAGAGGAACCAATATATAATCCCCAGGTTGATGGTTTCGATGTATCGTATCTACCTGATGAGAATGCGATAGTCGTGGCAGCTACGGGTTCCTCCTTAAAATCGATTCCACCTATACACGTATTCGATAAGGTAGTCATGGGTTGACGTGTTATGAGTGGCGTTGAGAAGGTAAAGAAGTGGATTGAAGAAAACGGTCTAGACTGGAAGATCCACATGTTACAATCACAAGTTAAGACTGTGGCTCAGGCAGCATCTGCTCTCGGGGTTCCTAAATCTGTTATAGTAAAGACTATAGTATTGGTTGATGATAGCAGAACAATAGCGTGCATCATACCCGGAGATAAGAGACTCAGTTTAGGAAAAGTCAAGTCGATTACAGGGGGATCTCCGAGGCTAGCTAAGCCTAATGAAGTGTTAGAGAGGACTGGATATAGGATCGGAGGTGTCCCGCCATACCCCCTTCCAGGCGATGTAGTCATTATAATGGATGAGAGAGTACTGGATAACGAAAAAGTATATGGTGGTGGAGGCGATGAGAGGAGTTTACTGGAATTTTCGCCTAGAGAGCTCCTCTCTATAGCTAGAGTGATTGTAGCAGATATAGTATCATAGCGTATATTCCTACGCCTCACTGATCAACTCTAGCGATAGTGCATCAAATGCCTTTATTGTCGGCATTTCTCTGTAACCTTGGATGGAGGATATCAAGTTGTAGGGAGCTATTGTGTATATTACATCGTCTATATATAGGCTCCTAGCGGCTCCATTGTGCTCTACTATCGTGACAAGTTTCATAGCCTCACTCTCTACATCATACTTTATTAGGGCAATTCCATTAAAGCTCATTAATCCTTTTTCCTGAGAGCTCATGCCTTTATTTTCAAGTTTAACACCTACTATTGGTATCATTATGTAATTGTGCCTCGGATCTATGGTGAAGGCTTTATAGCCCCACTGCGGGTCTAAGACCTGAGAGTACCATGCCGTCATTGTGCCATTGAACATGTATATTCTCTTCACAGCCGATACTGTGTAGTTCTCATTTATCCTGTATAGCGTTATTCTTACAGTCCTGTCCACCACCATGCCAGATTTAGTAACTACAGATACCCTCTCCAGGCCAATCCCTACCAATAAGTTATCACTTACCGGGTGCATGTATTCATCAAATCCTGGAGCCTCCAGGAACCCCAGAACCCTTGGATTCGCTGGGTCGCTTAGGTCTATTGTAAAGAGCGGGTCTATGTTTCTAAAAGTTACTAGATATAGTATGTCCCCCATGAATCTTACCGCATGAACCCTTTCATTGACAGAGATATTCTCCAGCTTTGCTATAATATCCATTGTAGAGGCGTTTATAGTGTATAGGTCTACATTTATCCCTCCTTTCCTCCACGACTCAGCTACTATCCTTAGAACACCCTTATACTCGTCTAACTGCCACGTCTTCCTAAGCATGCCCTCTATCTCAACAGAGCCTACAACTGTTATATTTGGAGTCTCTGACACCTGGAGTTTAGCTATAATAGTGGTCGCCTCCGGGTTCCTCGTTATGA
Organism: Desulfurococcales archaeon; assembly: GCA_015520195.1. GTDB lineage: Archaea > Thermoproteota > Thermoprotei_A > Sulfolobales > Acidilobaceae > WAQN01. Next base: position 14,602 of record WAQN01000131.1, read on the forward strand.
GCTCTACAATAGCTCCTAGGTCAGTTACTCTTTGCTCTAGTATCCTGTATTTTGGTGTTTCAAGTGCAACGTAAAGGGAGCCTCCTGTGGTCATGTATACTGTTGCTGGGTTAGCGCCTAGTATGCTAAACTCATCGTGGGTCCAGTTGTTAAGGTTTAGAGCTATTATTGTAGTGTATGACCTAGGCTGACCAGCCACAACGAGCTTTTCAGGCACAATGGGTATACCATCTATCAATGGTCTTAACTTCTTAGCTGCTGGCTGTGTTAATACTAACGTTAGTGTATCATTTAGTAGTCTTGAATCCTTAAGCCAGCCGCTAACCCACTTATAGTTTACTACTCCCTCATCTGGCTTATACTCTATAATCCATGTTCTCGTATATGCCCACGAAGATTCTTCAGTTATGATGATGACTTTATCCATGTAAGCATATAGCCCCCTTATATTATATCCCGGCGTTACAGGCCCTATCTCATAATATTCGTCCCCCTCCCTAAGCACAAGCACCTTCTCCCCGCTTATGTTCCCAATTAATTTTTCTACGTCAACAGTCTCTCTCAGTTCTAGGTTTTCGGCGGGATACGCATAATAAACACCCATTACACTTCCGGATGCAACATATATAATAGTCCCGTTAGTCTTAACTATATCATGCTCGTCAACCCCCTCAACCCTTACATTTGTAGTGGAGAACTCGGCGCTCACAGCCCCTGTAGGCGTGGCAACAGTAGTAGTAGCTACCAATGTAACGGTAGGCATTGGTGCAGGTGCTGGGGCCTCTCCTCTCAAGAACTCTGCCTCTGGAACCACTCCACCTTTAACATATGGATAGTACCTTGTATAAGCTCCCTCCATGCCAAGCTTCTCTAAGAGTGAATCCACCGCATACCAACTGGAAGGTTTAAGGCCTAACGGGGTTAACTCGAATTCTATTTTTCCAGGAGAAGACGGCGTCTGGTCAGTTGGTTCTTCAAGGCTAGGTGTCTTAGTTACTGTTTTTGTAATTGTGGTTATTTCGGTGGTTTCTGTTACGACCGTTCCCGTTGATTTTCCGGTGTAGAATCCTACTGTAAATATTATTATAACTATTAATGCATATATATATGGTAACTTGGAGTTTACTTTTTTACCATTCACGGCTTTATTCACCGATTTTGAGTTGTGTCGGAGGGTGGGTATAACTCGAATTGTTTGACTATGGTGATCAGATTGTTCGATCTACCCAGAACAATAACTTATTATCATGGATAAGTGTCTCCTCTAAATCCCTCTAGAGAGGGGATAGAGAAAAGAGGTGCAGTCTACAAGTAGAGGAGCTCACTCATCTAACAGGCCTTTTTCCTTAGCCCTAGCTACAATTTCATTCACTAGCTGATCTTTACTTTTCCTGTCAGTCTCAACCCCAAGTTTAGCCGCTAACCTCTTAAGAGTTTCGTCATCAATATCTTTACTTCTTACCCTGGATTCACTGATTCTACCCGTTTCTTCGACTTCCCTGAACGCTCTAGAAGCCTCCTCTTTGGCCTCTTCCACTCCAGATGCAGCCTTTCTAAATTCTCTAATAGCCTGCCCTAAGCCCCGTGCTAGTGCTGGGAGTTTCGTCGGTCCCAGGATTAATAATAGTATTAGGAATATAAGCGCTAATTCTCCTGGTTGAAGCCCAAACGGCATTATACTACACCCATCCTCCTCTTCAGAGGTGCCTCCGTTTCAATATTATTGTCTCCCTTAAAATTAATATATCTAAGGTGTCCTTGGACTTATAACCGTATACTTTGGCTAGCCTAGTTAAACTTAATATTTCATATCTTGAGTCCAAATGCTTGCCTAACTAGTTGCCTTACAATCGTTAGTCTCTGGATCTCATTTGTGCCCTCATATATTGTGGTTATTATAGCATCTCTAAGGTATCGTTCAACCCCTGTCTCCACATCCACCCCGTATCCCCCGTGTATTTGTATAGCTTGTCTAGCCACCCACTCCGCAGTTTCAGTTGCAAAGGCTTTAGCTAGGCTAGCCGCCACTATAAATTCCCTCTTACCCTCATCTGCTAGGCTAGCTGCCCAGTATGTTAGAAGCCTGGCTGCCTCTAGTTTCATATACATGTCCGCCAACTTCTCTATTATCATCTCGAATTCTATAAGTCTCTGGCCGAAGAGCTCTCTTTGCAATGCATAGTTTAGGGCTTTCTCGAATGTCGCCTGTGCTATACCCACAGCCTGAGCCGCTATCCCGATCCTAGTATGGTCATAAGTTGATACTATTACCTTAAACCCCTCATTTATAGGCCCTACAATGTTTTCCTCAGGCACACGGACATCCTCCAATACGACCTCGTATGGCTGTTCTCCCCTCATACCCATGACTCTAAACTGTTGACCTATCTTTAATCCCGGTGTATCTTTTTCTACTATGAAGACTGTTATACCCCACCATCTCTTATCCTCACGTGGAGGAGAGGTCCTAGCTGAAACCACAAGGTAGTCTGCATCAGCAGCGCCGCTTATAAAGACTTTCCTACCATTTATCACGTAATGTCCATTCTCCTTCCTAGCTTTGGACTGGATCCCTGCTACATCACTCCCTCCACTAGGCTCAGTGTTAGCATGTGCACCTCTAGCCTCTCCCCGAGCTATTGGTGTTACATACTTCCTCTTCTGCTCCTCGGTGCCGTATAGGAGTACTGGCACGGCAAATAAGTGGTTAACACCTATAGTGACGGCTAATGATGGTATAGCTCTAGATACTTCCTCGGTTAATATAGCTGTTAAGAGTTGCCCTCCTCCTTGGCCTCCATACTCCTCTGGGATTCCTACACCAAAGAAGCCTAACTCCGCTGCCTCTTTCAACACCTCTTCTGGGATCTTATTGGTTTGCTCTACTTCCTGCCATATTGGCATTAGCTTGGATTCCACGAATTCCCTAACGCTTTTTCTAAATATCTCATGCTCCTCCGATAGATTTATCTTGAAATCCTCTACACTCATGAATGGAAATACCATGCTACCACCTACTAGCAATTTATGACTCTCAGAGTATAATTAGTGATAGACGAGTTGCAACATATATAATTCAGACGTTATAGGTTAAATTAGTGAACATTTCATTGCACTCATAGCTTAATAACATAATTTTTAATATATATGCACTCCCTATGCTTACTGACACTACTCTTTAACAAAGCATGCTACGGCTACTATTATCGATCAATTCCTATGTAATAATTTATAGCTAACTAAAGAGGCATATATAACTTACTAAGAGAGTTATTAATCCACTATTAGATAGGCTAGTAAAAATGGCTCACTCATAGGCACAAGGTACTCTTGCTTGCGTTAACCCTCTAGCTCTTCAGGTTGAGTTATTTCCTCAATCTCCTCCTCACCACCTGACGGTATGAGTTCTAGTATGCTACCTGTTAGCAGTAATAATGAACCTAGGAAAGTTAATAAAGCTACTAGCTGGAACTGTGATACGGCTCTATCTACAGATAAGGTCTCTTTTATGTGAGCCTCCTCGGCGGTTTCCCACCATGTAGTAGACATGTATCCAAATATAGCTAGACCTGCTAGGAATAGTAGCCATCCCACCGTCTGGATTACGTAAGCCCTCTCCCCGGTCTCACGATGTATCCTATAGAGGCCCCAGGATAAGGCTCCAAGGGAGACTACCAGTGCCACAGTGCGTAGTATGTTACCCATATCTCTGAAGAATATAGCTCTATCCCGAGCCTCAGGGCTTAATCCAGGCTCTGCGAGCGCATTAGTAGAGACTACTATGAGGCCTATGGAGAACACAGCTGCTATTGTAACAAGGCCTATAGAGCCAGTCCTAACCCCGCCTTCTAATCCTAGGACTGTTACAGCAAGATAGGCAGCGAGGATTAGTGCTATGCCTACCATAATAGAGGATGCATAAATGTAGAGTGTTAAGTCGTTCCATGCCTCTCTTGTGACACCTATTGGCGCACCCTTAAAAGGACTTAACTTAGTGACTTCAACCTGGCTTATAGCATCATAATCCCATCCATATTTTAAAAGCAGCCTCTCAAGAACCTCGTCTTGGAAGAAGAATGCTGCTATAAAAGCCAAGCCGAGGAAGAGTATAGTTAATGCTCTCACGGCGGCCTCCTTAGTCCTGTGAACCAAGGCTATTATGGCTAGTGTCAATCCGGTGAGTGACAGGACTAATCCCAGTGTTATAAATGCCAATAAACTGTAGAACACGTAAACATCACCATTATATCCATGCTCTTCTACTAATAATCATATTTAAGCATTATCATAGATTAATTATTTCCTCCGGTGACTCCAACAAAAGCTAAATTAAAACTCAATCTCATTTAAATTTATACCTGGATGTGGATGCCCCTACCCAGTACTAGACCCCGGGTTTAGCAATATGATATGTTTTCAGTGCCAACAATTTAAAGACGAATTTGGAGAACTGTCCCGGGGAATGAAGAAGTGGTCCTCCCCGAATTTTTAATTGATTAGATAGGATTTCCTATAAATTCTATTTCTATTAAATTAAATAGAAGGCCTCCTATAACTGGTTATCCATGTTACTTGGTTAATTGTTTTATCTCTATATAGACATCGTTAGGAACCTGTATTCTCATTAATCTCCTAAGTACTCTTTCATCTGCGTCTAGATCTATTAACCTCTTATGTATTCTCATCTCCCAATGCTCCCAGTATTTACTCCCTTCTCCGTGTGGAAGCCTGAATACCGGAATCGTTAGTCTCTTTGTGGGTAATGGTATGGGACCCCTAATTCTAACACCTGTTTTCCTCGCTATTTCTCTTATCTGTTCAACTACTTGTTCCAGGCTTCTTATATTCGCGCTCCATAGCCATATTCTTATTTTGAATGCAGGCATTATCGGCACCCACAGTAAGTTACCCTTTATTATAATTAGTAATGTTGTAGGAGGGTTAATTTGATTTGAGTTTAGCGTTATTTTGTTCTTATCTCCACTTTTGCTGGTTTGACCTCGGTTACTATGCCTATTCCTATTGTTCTGTTCATGTCTCTCATAGCGAATCTGCCTAGCTGGGGTATTTCGCTGAACTTCTCTATTACCATCGGCTTAATCGGCTTGAATCTGACTATGGCTACTTCTCCAGGTTTGAGGAATTGTGGTTTCTCCTCGATTACCTGCCCTGTTCTTGGGTCTAGCTTTGCTAGTATCTCGGTCATCCTTGCACTTATGCTGGCTGTGTGGGCGTGTATTACGGGTGTGTATCCCGGTGCTAGTGCGCTTGGATGCCATATAACGAAGATTCTGGCTGTAAACTCCTCAGCTACGGTTGGTGGTTTGTCTAGGTGGCCAGCCACATCTCCCCTCTTTATCTCGTGCTTGCTTACACCCCTGACGGCGAATCCTATATTATCTCCTGGCTCTGCCTGGGGCAGGTCTTGGTAGTGCATCTGTATGCTCCTAACCTCGCCTACCACGCCTGGGGGCATGAATACTATCTTGTCTCCTACTCTTAGTACTCCTGTCTCCACCCTTCCTACAGGGACTGTGCCTGCACCTGGTATTGAATATACGTTCTGGACTGGTATCCTGAGGGGCTTGTCAACAGGCTTTTTGGGAGGTTCAAGGCTGTCTAGGGCCTCTACTAGTATTGGTCCATTATACCATGGCATGTTGGGGCTTCTCTCTATGAGGTTGTCTCCCTTCCACGCGCTTACTGGTATGAATGGTATCTTGTCTGGCTGGTATCCTAGCCCTTTCATGAACTTCTTCAACACAGCTACTATTTGATCATACCTCTTCTGGTTATAGTTAACATCTGGGGCATCCATCTTATTAACTGTGACTATGACCTGGTCTATGCCCATAGTCTTGGCTAGCAATAGGTGCTCTCTGGTCTGACCCTCAGGGCTCATGCCTGCCTCGAACTCTCCCTTCCTAGCGGATACAACTAGTATCGCGGCGTCCGCTTGGCTAGCGCCTGTAATCATGTTCTTAACGAAGTCTCTGTGGCCAGGGGCATCTATTACTGTGAAAACGTACTTCTTAGTCTCGAACTTCATGAATGTTAAGTCTATCGTTATACCTCTGTCTCTCTCCTCCTTCATCTTGTCAAGTATCCATGCGAATTTAAACGACTCCTTACCCTTAGCACGTGCCTGCTCCTCTAGCTCTTTAAGTTTCTTCTCCTCGACTAACCCAAGCCTGTATAGTAGGTGGCCCACTAGGGTGCTCTTACCGTGGTCCACATGGCCTATTACTACAAGGTTTAAGTGTGGCTTCTCCGCCATCTACACCCACCTCAGCCTACACACGCCAAGGCTTAAAGTCTGCCTAGGAGCTTTAAAAAGACACCGCTTATCTAGAGCTGAGAGCTATCCTTTCAATCTCTTCCTTCTGCCTAACAGCATGACTCTGCGGGTCTCCCCGTGAGGCTAGTATTATCTCTCTAGCCAAGCACTCCTCTATTGGCATTGGATTATTGAATGCGCACTGACGCGCTCCATCTGTTAGGAACTTTAATGCCACGTCAACCCTTCTCTGAGGTGAGACATCCACTGAAACTCTGTATGTTATACCACCATACATTATCCTTGTTGTATCCTCTCTCGGCGCCGAGTTTTCTATGGCCCTTACCAGGACCTGTATGGGGTTTTCCCCGGTCTCAAAGTAAATTATGTCAAAGGCCGTCTTAACAATATTGTATGCTAGGTGCTTCTTTCCACCATTCCTACCAGGCCTCATCAGTTTATTCATTAGTCGCTCCACAATGGGAACCTCTGCCTTTCCGAATCTCCTATGCTCATGCCTACCTCCAGTGTGTGGCAACCATGTGGGTTTGAGGCTTATGTATCTCTTGAGACTTGGATCCCTTACCTCTACCCCGACCCAGCTCCACTTGCCAAACAGCCTTATAGAGTCTGCTCTTACCTCTATGTCGCTGGGCAACTCTATTACTTCCCCGCTCAACTCGTAACCCCCACTATTCCAGGCAATATTATGCCTATAAGCTGGCTCTTAAAAGACTTGTTAATAGCTGTTAAGGCATCTACATCAGATTCATGGTGGTCATTAGAGCTCCTAGTATGATGCATATATGCATTATAGTGCACCATAGGCATATTGCTCTGGCAACCTTGACTTCAAGGTATATGAGATAAGGAACAAATCCTAGACCCACCAGGTATAATAGCCATAGAATTAATCCCGTATACGATGGCGATTCATATATGATATCTATAACTGTCGTTGCCAGGATTAATGTGAAGTATATGGGTGCTAGGACGGAGAAGTGGATCCCCATAAACCACGCCTGTGGTATCATATAGACTAGCTTACACCCGCTCGGCCCCTCATCCGCTCTACAGACTACACTTGTTTCCCTCCTGTAATTGATATAACTCATTACTCCCGCAATAAGCCCCACTAGGCCTAATACTACCATTAACATGTACTTAGCACCAGCTAGAGGTGCCTGCTGGTATTGCTATCCATTATTCTTAGCTCAACGCTAAAGTCTATTATAAATTGCTTTTAAACCCTTATAGTGTCTGGATAGGGAATAGATAGGCTGGTATAGGGACGAGCTATAAGGTGGGGAGGCGTTTGAATTGACCGATAAGAGGCTGATCAGGGCTGTCGAGATAATGCCCTTCACAAAGATAATCAGATATGAGGACATGGATATAGGAACCTATCTAATAGGGTTAAATCTTAGGCTTGAAGATGGACGTGTTTTTACACTCGTGAATATACCATATGAGGTGGCTGAGGCCATAAAACTGTATAATCATGGGGAACCTCCTCCCAGGAGACAGAGTCTATTCTCATTACTCATGAATCATGAAGAGTTTATAGATGCTGTAGCCAGAACACTAAAACGGGTAGTGGTGGACGAGCTTGACAGAGAAACAAACCTATACACTGCTACAGTCGAGTTCAGCGAGGATGGATTAAGCCTTAACGTAAAGATGATACCTAGTCATGCTATATATCTAGCCCTGATAACTGGGAAACCTGTCTACGTGGCAGAGGACCTAGTAGAACAGTTTAGCGGAGAAGAGGAAGAGTATGAGATCGACGATGAAGAAGAGGAATACTGACATAAATAATTATCCATGCTAACCAACATTGAAGCACTAATAAGAACTCTTAGATAAATTAAATTGGAACACGCTCAACCACAATGGTTCATTATGCTGAAAGAGATGGTATAGTGTAGTGATAATTAGTTTATCTTCTCGGTTTCTGCTTCCTCCCCTCCCATATAGCCTTTAGTGACACTCCATTGACAAGAACTACTCTGTATCTTACACCTGGAATATCACCCATCGATCTCCCTCTTGGACCGCCTATACCTTCTATTATAACTTCGTCATGCTCGTCTATGTATAGGATCCCTCCATCACGGGGAACGAAAGCAGTCACTACTTTTTTATTCTTAACTAGCTGTACCCTAACGCATTTCCTCAGGGCAGAATTAGGTTGTCTGGCCTCTACACCAACTTTCTCCAGTACTATGCCCCTAGCCATGGGTGCCCCTTCTAGTGGGTCATGTTTTCTTTTCAACCCTAGCATCTTTATTTTAAACTCTCTCTGGCTCCATTTAAACTTCATTCTTTTACGCCTAAGCTTTCTAGCTGCGAAGAGACCGTATGGCGCTTTCTTCCCGGTCATAGTGGCATCGTCCCCTTCATAATTGCCCGATGCATGGAGGTTAAAAGTATTACAGTATTTAGGCTAACTAAGTGGCTTCATCTTATTATTATCTTTGATACGTTGAATAATTTTGAGAGTACTAATCTTGCCCTTTTTATATTTCTACCCTCTCTTCCAATAGCTTTTCCCTTATCCTCTTCTGCGACTTTGACTATAACTTGTTTTTCGCCTCCACGGGTGACTACATCTATTCCTAGGATTTTTACTCCTGAGAATAGATTCTTAACCATGCCATCTATATCATCTGAGTATTCAACTATCTCTATGCTTTTATTAAAGATTTTAGATAGCATTTTGACGTTCTTGCCAGCTTTACCTATAGCCTTGCCCAGGTCACCCTTGTTTACTAGGAATATTAGCCTATTACCCTCCTCGTCTATTATGCACCTATATGCCACCGCCTCAGTGAAGTTTTGGAATACGGATAAGTATCTTAGCTCATCTACGGTTATCCTATCTTCACTCATATTATTGCACCCTCTCTAACTCATGATCCTTAGGGTCATCATATTAGCGGTTATTCAGCTAATTCAAGTATCCTAGATGAGCCTTCGTCTATAACTGCTATCATAGATACCTTAAACGGCTTACCCGCTGCTAATCCCAGGTCTACACTTGTCCCTTTGAATTCTATTATGGGGACACCGCTTAATCTAGCATAGTATTCCAGTCTCTTCTTGTAGTGTGGAGGCGTGTTTTCAGCTACTATCACTAGCTTTGCTCTCCCATTTAAAACAGCCTTAAGCGTCTGCTTCGCTCCCAGATAATACGTTCCAGTCTTGATTAGGTTACGTAATTCACGTTCTAGGGATACAGACATTCCTAGGCACCCCTCTGTCCTGGAGCCTCTACGATCTGAAGTCCACCAATTTTCCTCAATTCTCTAGGGCTCATCCTTAATAATACTGTCCCTGTCCCTATAAGTGGTGTTGTTCCCGCTATAACGCTCTCTGTCACTCCATAGAATTTCTCTTCGCTACCTTTAACTGCTGCTTCATATAACTGCTTAACTGTTACCTCGAATGCTGCCCTTGCTATTATGCTTGGCTTTTCTCCAGCCACGCCTAGTCTTCCAATCTGTCTTATTTTGCCTGTCCACGTCATTATATCCGCTACCAGCATTACGTGGCGTATATCGACGTCTAAGCCAGAGCTATTTAGTACATCCATTATTTCATTTATTATGGCGTTCCTCGCAGCTTCTATTCCCAAAACCTCTGCGATCTCGTGTATATTATTCGTCGTTGTCCTCGTGTAGTCTACACCCTTAACTCTCAGAACCTCCGCCAGATTACTGCCTTCAGTCATTATAAAGTATATAGTCTTTGGCTTCCCGTTTTCTTCTACTGTAGTTTCTTGTATTACAGTTCTCCTTATCCCCTTTATACCCTTTAAGTAGATCTTCCTAATCTTTGCTTCTATATCCTTGTAGGGCTTCGTTTCATAGTAGTACTCTGGAGGCAAGACCTTTTCTGAAAGTGTTATGTGAATGGTGTAAGGATCGTTTTCATCCTTCTCCACATCCCCTAATTTCGCTCTCTTTAATGCCTCAACAACCCTTTCCACCGGTACACCTTTATCTTCAAGCATCTCTGGGTCTAACCTTATCGTCATAACGTTGTCTCCAAGCATGTATTCTATATCCATAAGTACGTTTTCCAGGGTGGTATACTCTATCCTCCTAGCTATCTCCTTAGCTTTCTCACGATCAGACTCATACTTCTTATCCAAGTAGATCTTCATCATAGGCGTTGAAGGCTCCCTCCTTGCATCCACAATTTCTATGAGCCTCGGAAGTCCTAAGGTCACGTCGAATTCCATTAGTCCAGCGAAATGGAACGTTCTCAACGTCATCTGTGTCCCTGGCTCGCCTATGGATTGAGCCGCTACTGTCCCCACAGGCTCGCCAGGTTGAACTAGAGATACCGTATACCTCCTTATAGTCTCTTCTACAACCTTTATCTTATCCTGCTCATTCAAGTCACTAGCCCTATCTAGTTTCTCGACCAATTCCCTATAGAGTGAGGGGGGCAGTATCTGAGCAGCATACTCTAAGACCTTCTTTAGCCTCCTCCTAGCCATCCTACTTCCCCCTTACCTTGTCTATTATCAAGTCTATATTCACAGGCTTACCATGATGAGTTACCATCGGATCCACGCCATCCTCTCCATACTTGAATTGTATTATATTGCCCCAGGTATCCCTCACTGTACCATCATATGATACTACTAGATCCTGGAGCGCATTAATTAACCTCCTCTGCATGTAGCCACTCTGAGACGTCTTAACAGCAGTATCCACTAGCCCCTCTCTGCCTCCAGCTGCATGGAAGAATACCTCAGTGGGTCTAAGCCCGTCTCTGAAGTTGCCTTTAACGAAGCCTCTAGCCTCAGGGCTTAGGTCTCCCTCTCTGAAGTGTGGTAGGGTTCTCTTACGGAATCCTCTCGTTATCCTCCTCCCTCTGACTGTTTGCTGGCCCAACATAGCCGCCATCTGCGTTATATTGACTTCTCCTCCCCTTGCGCCAGTCCTAGCCATTATGAATATGTCGTTGAAGGGATCCATATTGTTTACAGCTATTGAGCCAGCCTCCTCTCTAAGCTTCTGGAGCTCCTGTATTATCTTTAACTCCAAGCTCTCCTCAAGGGTTCTACCTGGTATCGGCTCTAGCTTGCCCTCCCTGTACTCTTTAATCATATCCTCAATCCTCTTCTTATATTCCTCAGTAAGCTTCCTGATTTCGTCTTTTGCTGATTCTGGTATATCCACATCTGATAAAGCCATTGTCAGACCTCTCATCTCTAAGACTCTTATGAACGACTTGAATAGAGTGTCTAGGAGCTTTCTAGCCTCCTCATCACCATATTCTAGGGCTATTAGGTGTAGAAGGTTTTCTGGCTTCTCTGCTCCTATGGCGTTCTTGTCTAATACCCCCATTAGGTGTTTGCCGTTATCGACTACAATATATGAGTCGTGGAAACAGTCCTCGTCATCGCATTTTAGCGTGCCAGCATTGATCTTTGCTTTACCTTTGAAGTTGAGGTCTTTTGGTAGGAATAGACTTACTAGCTGCTTGCCAGTCCACATCCTCCTCGGCTTGATAATGGCTGGCTCTGGGAGCCCGCCTTCATAGCCTGCTCTTGATAGGATCCTTGCAACCTCATCCTCTGTGAATAGACTTGTTTTTACTGTTAGAAGGTAGGCGCCGCTTATATAGTCCTGCCTTCCTCCTATGATTGGGCCTCCATATCTGGGTGTTAGGATGTGTTTTTGTACTAGTAGAAGCTCTTTGGCTTCAACCATGGCCTCATACGATCTAGGTACATGCAGGTTCATTTCGTCACCGTCGAAGTCTGCATTATAGGGTGGGCAAACTAGTAGGTTTAGCCTGAACGTCTTGTAGGGCATTACACGGACAATATGACCCATTATGGACATCCTATGGAGGCTGGGCTGCCTATTGAATAATACTATATCCCCGTCGATGAGATGCCTCTCAACTATATCTCCTATCTCTAGGCTTTCAGCCAGCTGCTTATAGTTCCTGAAATATCTAAGATCTATCTTCTTACCGCTCCGCACCTTATACACGTATGTAGCGCCTGGCCATTTATCGGGCCCGTTTAGGATGTATTTTCTAGCCTCCTCTATATTGTATGGTGTCACTCTAAGCGGCACAGTCAGTATCTTGGCTATCTCCATAGGAACTCCTACCTCGTTTATGCCTATAAGGGGATCCGGGCTTATCACTGTCCTAGCAGAGAAGTTGACTCTCTTCCCTGAAAGATTCCCTCTAAGCCTACCCTCCTTGCCCTTCAGCCTCTGGGCCAGCGTTTTTAGCGGCCTCTTCCTCCTGTGCGTTAGCTGGTATATGTTTGGTAGTTCGTTGTCTATATATGCTGAGACTACATGTTGGAGGGTTAGCCATGCGTCCTCTATCATTGTCTCAGGTGCATTAGAGGTTATGAAGGTCTTCAGCCTCTCATTTTGCCTTACAATCTCGGCTAACGCATGGGTTAAGTCATCCTCAGCCCTAAACCCTGTTTCCAGCGTTATGCTGGGTCTCACACTTAACGGTGGTACTGGGAGCACTGTTATGACCATCCACTCTGGCCTGGACTTTACAGGGTCGATGCCTAGTAGCCTCAAATCGTCATCTAGCGTCCTCTCAAGCCTCTCCCTAACGTCTATCGGGTTAAGCCTTGTTTCCCCTTCGGGTTTGTCCTCGTAGTAAGTAAAGGGTTTAACGAATCTTATCTTGAACTGCCTAGCCCCGCAGTATGGGCATTCCGTGGCGGATGAGGCCTCCTTCTTAACCTCTGCTATAAGGTTCTCCGCTAATCTAGGCCATTTATCGCGTAGTCTATCATATAGGTTGAGTAGGTATTCAGCTCTCTTCTGCGGTATAAGTATCCTACCGCAAACCCTACATGTGCTCTGGAGAATATGATAAATGGTTTCACCATAATGAGGCACTATTACGGGTCTAGCTAAATCTATCTTTCCGAAATGGCCAGGGCATTCTTCCCTTGTGTTACCGCATACAGGGCATCGTTCTCCAGGCTCTATAGCCCCGAAATGTGGATCTCTGAGTCCTCCCGTTACTGGTGTCCCATCAGACTCATATATGTCTGGTCTTACAACAGTAACCCTAGACATCTTCATTATCTCGTGGGGCGATAATACCCCGAACTTGATCTTGTGGAGCATGTATGGCTCGTTCTCGTTGACTCTTCTCATGGACACACTCAACCACCCCCGTTACTCCTGGTGAGTGATTCTTCCGCTCCGTTTCTTAGGATCTTCCTAACTATCTCTATCTTGTCAGCGACTTTGATCTCGGGTTTTATAACCATACTAAGCATCTCTTGTAGGAATAGCTTAAATGGATATGGCACTTTGACGGGTTTTACATCGCCATCCTCGCCATGGATTGGACACTCATACACTCCTCTTCTCCGATTATACCATGAGATATGGCCACATTTAGTGCATACATACATAGTGTAGGCGTCACTGTTCTCGAGCATTCTATCCCTTAATAGGGAAGCTGCTCCATGCCCTATAAGGCAGTCCCTCTCCATCTCACCAAATCTCAGCCCACCTTGACGAGCCTTACCCTCTGTAGGCTGTCTTGTGAGTAGCTGTACTTTGCCTGTAGCCCTGGCATGCATTTTATCTGTAACCATGTGATAGAGCCTCTGATAAAATGCTACTCCAATGGTAACTGGCCGCTCGATCATCTCACCTGTCCTACCATCATACATGACCTCCTTGGCGTTGGGGTCATAGCCGTTTTTAAGCAGCTCGATCCTTATCGACTCGATATCCTCCTTATAGAACGGTGTTCCATCGACAAACCTAGCCTTAAGTGCGCCTAGCTTCCCCGCAATCATCTCGATTAGCTGGCCTACTGTCATCCTGGAGGGTATAGCGTGTGGATTCAGTATAACATCTGGCGTTATACCGTCTTCGGTGTATGGCATGTCATACTTAGGGAATATCATGCCTATGACTCCTTTCTGACCATGTCTACTCGCAAACTTATCCCCTATCTCAGGGATCCTTAAATCTCTCACCCTTACTTTAACAAGCTTATTCCTCTCTAGTGTTTGAGTGATAAATACCCTATCGACTACACCCTTTTCTCCATATCTTAACTGCACGCTTGTATCTCTATGTATTAGGGCTGCGGCCCCTATCATCCTCTCCTCTCCAAGGAACCTGGGGGGGCTCTCCTTACCTACAAGCACGTCTCCGCCTTCAACCTCTACTTCGGGGTCTATTATCCCGTCTGGCGCCAGTTTCGTATAGTATTTATCTCCCTTATGATCCATTAGTTTAGGTGAGGGGATAGTTATCCTATCACTGACTCCGCCTGGATAGTCGTTTTCTACCGCTGTGTATACCCTGAAGAAGTGGATCCTGGCTAGCCCCATGTCTATAGACGATTTATTGAATATTAATGCATCCTCTATATTATATCCTGTGAAGGACATCAATGCTACTATCATGTTCTGACCTGCTGGCCTGTTATTATATCCCATCAGCTCTAACGCTCTTGTCTGCACTATGGGTTTCTGTGGATAGTGGAGTAGATACGAGTGACTGTCAGACCTGTGATTATAGTTTAATGCGTAGACGCCTAGCGCCTGTTTGGCCATAGCTGATTGATAAGTATTTCTAGGGCTCTGATTATGCTCTAGAAATGGAATTGTTGAGGCAGCCACGCCAAGTATGGCTGGCACCCATAATTCTAGGTGTGTATGCTGTGGTGTTACATCGTCGAGTGTTTCAGCTATATAAGCGTTCTCTTCTTCGTCAGGATCTAGGAATTCAATTACACCCTCCCTTACTAGATCCCAGAACGTGATCTCACCCTTCTTAAGCTTCTCTACATGCTCTCTTGTAAGTTTCGGCTTTCCATTCTCTACAACGACAACTGGCCTCATCAGTCTACCTTCATCAGTATTTATATATACCTCGTTAACGTGTTCATCAACTATGTGTGCTACGCTTACCTCATAGCTGATCTTCCCCTCTCTCCTCAGCTTCCTAAGGGTGGACGCCAGTTCTCCGCCATTTGGATGATAGCCTATAGGCTTGCCGTTCAAGAATACCTTCGAACCAGTCATCATCACTTCTGGAGGTATGCCTTGTTGTAGTGTTTCCTTGATAAGGTCATCAAGGGGTATGACTCCTAAATCGTATAGGAGCTTCTCCACCTCAGACTCATCAACGCCTACAGATATATATGCCGATAACGCTAGATTCTTGACGAGCCCGCAATTTATACCCTCAGGAGTCTCGAAGGGGCATAGGCGGCCCCAGTGTGTGCCGTGGAGGTCCCTTGCCTCATAATGTGCTTGACCCCTGCTCAGTGGTGAGATCACTCTTCTGAGATGGCTTAGCAGGCTTATCCAATTTGTCCTATCCAGTGCTTGGCTAACGCCAGTCCTCTCCTGGCCCCAGTTTCCAGTGGCTAATGCTGTTTTCAATCTATCAGTTATTATATCTGTCCTTACAAGATATGAGAGTCTAATCTTTCTCCTCTGACTTATATGCTCCTCTAGCTGCGTCTCAATGTTGTATATGAACGCCTGGAATGCATCCCTAAATATCTCTGCTATAAGGTCTCCAGCGAGCCTCAGTCTCTTATTGGAGTAGTGGTCCTTATCATCTGGCTTTCTCTTTTTGAGATACAATTGGAGTACCCTGTTTGCCATTTCAGCCAAGTAGTATGCCTTTTTCCTCCTATCCTCAGGTCTGTTGCCTAGATGCGGGAGTAGTTGATTGTCTAGGAATTCTAATGCCCTCTGCTTCCTGATTTCCCTAGGCTGGCCAGCAGCGAGTCTATTACCTATGTATTCAAGCGCCTCATCCATGCTCCTAACGGTGACAGCCACCTTCTCGAAGCTAGCTAGGAGTTCTCTCTGGATATCGGGGTCAGGGGATACAGCAGCGGCTATCTCAGCCTCAGTCTCAACCCCTAAAGCCCTCATTAGAGCTACAAATGGTATCCTATAGGGTAGCCTGCTCATACTAACCTCAAGGCTCCCATCACTCATCCTATCAACTATAACCTGCCTTCTCAGCCCTAGAACCGTCGAGACTACCTTAGCTGAATGTGTTATCCTGGTGGTACTAGCAGCTGACGGCCCTACTATTATCCTGTTGACTGCTAAGTCCTCCTGTATTGTGACTACCTTCTCACTTCCGTTAATGATGAAGTATCCGCCTGGGTCGTCGGGGTCCTCTCCAGCAGCTATTAGTTCATCCCTACTCATCCTAGATAGGGGGTCAATCACTGATTTAACCATAATCGGGATTTCTCCTATCTTAACTTTATCCTTTTGGGTGACAATCCCGTTCTCGACAAGGGATAATTCGAGATAGAGAGGCGCTGAGTAGGTTATATTCCTTATCCTACACTCGAATGGGAGTACCGGGTGGCTGAAGCCTTCAGCCTCTCTGGCTTCTGGCCCCCCGATTTCTAGTTTACCTATCTCAATCTTTATATCAACACCTGGTAGGGGCTGCTCATAACCTCTCCTCCTGCCAGCAAGTCTCCAGGCAGGCCTAATCTCCTTTTGCGCTTCAACTATCCTATGCATCCTCTGTGTTACGAATGCATTGAACGAGTCTAGATGCTGGCGTGACAATCCCATTTCCTTTATTCCGCTACTAAACGCTGTCCAGAGGTCAGCTGGGGTTATATCGACTGCTTGGCTACTGGTATTACTCAATTCCTGCTCCACCCCCAGTACAGTTGCATCTTATCTAGGAGTTTTAGTAGGGTACAACAACCCTATATGTAATGGTTTCCCCAGCCGTAGGAGACTTCCTTTTAATTTCAATTATATCCCCGGGTTTCGCTCCGATAAGGCTTATCACTGGGTCGTTTATGCTAATGTGGGGTAGCTGCCATGGTTTAACACGGAGTCTGCCTAGCACCTCTGCTGCCTCCTCTAGGGTTAACACTCTATGCTCTGGGACGAGCTCGTGTTTTAAGATCCTCTTATCTATCTTCTTAACTGATTTTGAGGGCAATCCCTCTACAACCTCCGCAAGGGGTAGTTGGAGTAACTGCACCTTATTAGTATTTACCACTCTTCTGGAATTTAAGAATTAGTTAATAGAGTTAAATCTAGGCTATTTTATTATTTTTACTTTTTATTATTGATTTAACATCATTTATTATTCTCTTTATGTTCCTCCAGTGACTACCCTCCCAGTAGACCTTACCACATTTAATGCAGATATAGAATTTATCATAGGCCTGTAGTGCCCCCGGTGGGACTCTGTCTTTTACTGACTCCTTATTTGTTGTTTTAACCAGAACACCATTACACTCTGGGCATCTACTCTTATCAGGATTAATCTCTAGGTCGATTCTCGCCTTTGACGCTAATTCCGCTAGTCTAAACTCGATCTTATCCGAATAAATATATATGCTTTTTATTTTATTCTTTATCGCCTTAACGTGTAGACCTCTATCTCTAGTTATAATTGTCCTCTTCGATGCCTTAGCTATCCTAAGTATCTGGGGGTCGGAGTAGTTCCTATTATAGAGGACATCATATCCAAGTATCCTAAGCCACCTAGCCACCTCTCCCATCATGGTGTCTGCTATGAACTTCTCCTTCCCCTCCCCCATATTTTTAGAGCCTCCTAACTCTTTTCTGCGAGAGGGCAATTGCTAACTCATACCCGGTTATTATGCCTACTGGCTTGCCCCTATCCTCTATAATGACAGCCCTGTAACGGTTTTTTATCATGCTATCAGCAGCTTCTGCTAGCGACGACTCTGGATCGACTTTCGGAGGCCTAAGCTTTATCGCATCAGCAACAACTATGTATTTAAGCGGAGTTATCCTCTTAGGCTCACCCCTAGCGAGCTCATAGTATTTAATGAATACACGCGCTATCTCGTCAACACCAATAACTCCTACTAATACTCCTTCATCCATAACGGGTATCACGCTTAGATCGTATTGCTGTATTAACTGCCTAACATGCAGTATCCTAGTTTGCAGGCTAACACTAACAGGAGGAGTCCTCATGAACTCTCTAACACTTAAATCAGCCGCTTCAGGAGATTCTCTTAAAACCTTAGCAAGCTCCCATCTAGATATAATCCCACGCGCAACACCCTCATCGCCAACCACAGGCACACTAGTGAATCCCCCCTCAACCATTATGGTAGCAGCTTTTAGCAGTGTATCGCTTTCTTTTACTACCCTCAATGGCTCGGACATGAAACTAGATGCATGCAGAGCTGAAGGTGCTGCCTGCTTGGTTCTTATAGTGCCAAGCTTAAATATTACATCCCTCAGTGTAAGAATGCCCCTAGCTACCCCTGACTCGCTTAATACTACCCTATCAGTCTTTTTCTTATCCATTAAGTGGAGCGCTTCAGCTAGCGAATAATCCTTATCTATATATGGGAAGTCCTGCGTGTGTATCCTAGATACGCTCCTGAGCGCAAGATCCTCGAACACCACAAACCACTACCTCCCATTCTACTATTTATTCACTCGACCTTTTAAGTGCTAAAACTAGTTCTATATAATACGGAGCTATCCTTAGTATGTCCCTCTTAGATATTATACCAACTATCCTCATATTATCAGGGTCCAGTATTGGGAGATGACCTATCCCCTTGCTACCCATCAACTCAGCAGCTTCCCTTAGCGTTGCATCAGAGAATAGATAGTATGGGTCTCTAACCATTATATCGCCCAGCTTAACGGAGCTCGGAAGAAGACCTCTAGCCACCACACCCTTTACTATATCAGTCTTCGTTACTATACCTAAAAGTCTCTCCCTCTCATCTACGACTATAATGCTTCCTATATCGTTTTCAACCATCACTTTAGCAGCCTCCATGACTGTAGCCGTGGGGCTCATTGTTATGACAGGTGTCTTCATCACATCGCTTACTAGCAGATCCTCTACAATCTCTGCCTCTCTGCTCATGGAACCACCCGCGCTTTATCTAGACTAACCCACTTCAATTAATCTAAAGTCTAGACTAAATATATTAGCCGTATTAGGAGAATTTATTCGAATACAACATAGGCCCAGATATGACTAATAGTTTTAGCGTTTAACTCTCTATAGAGAGTAATAGGTTATCATAGGTGATTGCAGGGAGGGCTTTGAGAGGGTCTAGGATACTGGTGTATCCGCCTGGACACCCGTTACTTATAGGGATATACGTGTTCATGGCGTTTATATTCGCTTTGATAGCCTCAGTCTTACCCTCAGTAGCTCTTTCAGGATTAGCCTTTTCCAGCTTACATTTACTGGCGCTCTGGATGGCTTCGTTTCTTATATTAACTAGTCCTCTGCTAAGCTTCTTTAACGTCGTTGTTAAGAGGATCGAGAGCCCCGAGGTTGAGGAGCTTAGAGTAGAGGTGGAGTTCATCTATGTATATGGGCTGCCAATAGCGGTACCCAGACTTAGGGTGTCTAGGAGGGTTACAATCATAGCCTTGAATTTAGGGGGAGCAGCTGTCCCGGTATTTGTATCACTAATCCTCTCTTGGATAGCATATTCAAACTATGGCTCACGGGTTACAGCTCCTATAGTAGCATCTATAACTGTAACGTCTATTATCACATATCTGGCGTCTAGAGTGGTTCCTGGTGTTGGTATAGCTGTTCCAGCGCTAATACCTCCCCTAACTGCTAGCCTCATATCAATGGCTATAATCGGATCAGGGCCTGTAGCTGCAATATCAGCCTATACGGGGGGAGTAATGGGTAGTCTTATAGGGGCCGATGTATTAAGGCTGGCTAAAGACTTCCATAGGCTACAGGCTCCCATAGTTAGTATAGGAGGCGTTGGTGTCTTCGACGGTGTCTTCCTATCGGGGATAATAGGATTCATCTTAGCCCTCTAACATGCTTAGCATAGATGCTCTCTAAAGCCTCAACCAGGCGAGTTATATCCTCTCTGCAATTATATATGTAGAGGCTAGCCCTAACACTTCCATCAGGGAATCCGAGCTTGTCATGCAGGATATGCGCGCAGTGAAGTCCAGTTCTAACAGCTATTCCCTGCCGACTTAATGAGAGCCCAGCAACGTCTGGAGGTAGACCCTCTACATTAAACGACACTATACCATGCCTTAAATCCGAACTATTAGGTCCCACTATCCTTATGAAGTCTAATGCGGAAACCGCCTCAAGGAGATCCCTTGTTAAGCTGCGTTCATATTCATATACGTTCTCCATGCCTATCCTGGATAAATATTCTACAGCCTTTGCTAACCCCACAGCCTCTATTATAGGAGGAGTACCTGATTCATACTTCCACGGGGAATCCTCCCAATCTATACTAACTAAGCCGTCAACTAGTTTGACTCTCTTGACTGTGCCACCAGCTCCTAATGGAGGCTCCATGTCTTCTAGTAGGTCATGTCTTCCCCACATAACCCCTATACCTGTAGGTCCTAGCATTTTGTGACCGCTAAACGCAGCGAAGCTCGCTTTAAGCTTTTTAAAATCTACTGGAAGGTGAGGTACGCTCTGTGCTGCATCTACCACGAAGAAAGAGTCATGTTCCTCGGCTATCTTACCTATCTCCTGAAGTGGTGATATGTAGCCTGTGACGTTTGATATATGATTTGTCGCTATTACCCTGGTTCTTTCACTTAAATACTCATTTATATCCTCCCATCTGGGTATGCCTCTCCTGTCCACTGGGAGTAGTCTTACTTTTGCTTTAGCCTTCCTAGCTATCCTAACCCATGGAAGCATATTGCTGTGATGCTCTGCCTCAGTTATTATTATCTCGTCACCCTCTCCTATATACCCGTTCCAGTATAAGGTTAGTGCTATTAGTTGTATAGCCTCACTTGTATTCTTGACGAAGACCACCTCCCTCATGTCTCCTCCTATAAATTTGGCCACGGTCTCGTGGGCGTCCTCGTAGATTTTACTAGCTTCCATGCTTAACTTATACACGCCTCTATGTACATTAGCATACGTAGTATATGCGAATTCTGACATGGCTTCAATAACTTGGCGGGGCTTAAGTGTGCTAGCAGCATTGTCTAGGAAAACCACGTTAGAATTCTGGAGTTCTGGTATGTCATCCCGTATTCTGCTACAGTCTATTCCCAATTCTAGTTACCCCCATTCTGTTTTACAGCTCTGACTTCATAGTATCCTATTAGATCATCTCTTTCTATTATATCATATGTGAATCCCTCGTCCTCGAGTGTTTCAAGTAGTATAGAGAAGGGAAATACCGTGTCTTCACCGCGGATCTCTATTATATCACCTGGATTAGAATCCATGATCGCGGATACAAGTTTAACACTTGGCTTATCCCTACACCCCTTATATGCCTCATAAGTGAAATCTAATTTAATCACCTTCCCTACCTTCATATGTAACCCCCTATCTGTATAGTGTTATACACGGAGAGATAATTTACTGTAGCTATATTATAATATATTTTCGACTGCGAGAGGAAAGCCTATGAGTGGAGAAATCTGTTTTAAACCGATAGGCGTTGTAGAGAAGGGTCTGCCTAGGCTATCTGCGAGGAGGGAGCATAGATCTAGGTATGAAATTGAATCAATAATTAGGATATACGAGGAATACGTTGAAGGGTTGGAAGGTATCGAGGAATACTCACATATAATAGTAATATATGTCATGCATGAAGAGGATAGAGTCAGAATTAAAGTTAAACCGTGGGGACGTGATGATTTACCTGAAGTCGGCATATTCGCTACCCGTTTCCCGCCAAGGCCTAATCACATTGCATTAAGTGTTGTGGAGCTCATAAGAGTCGAACCTCCTAAACTAAAAGTTAGGGGGTTAGACGCGTGGAGTGGTTCTCCTGTTATAGACATAAAGCCTTATGACTACTATGACGTGGTTAGAAATCCCAGGATCCCAGAATGGCTCCTCTCGAGGTGGAATGAAAGAGCCAACCTCTATAGGAGGATTGCTCCCTGGCTTGGACCTCAGAGTCCCGGTTGAGGACATTAAAGTTGTTCCCCGCTTTTAACCCTCATCATCGGACTGTATTTACAGTGTACTACTCCCATTTATTCCTATTGAATCTAGCAAAGTAATATTAATCTCACTGGTGAGTTAAAGTGGCATTCGAAGATCTATACCAGGCTGCTGAGAAGTTCAAGGAGCTAGGTGTAGTGCCAAACGCTGACTTCGGCTACTATCTAGTCTTCGCTGGCCTTATACTATTATCGATCCTAGCTATAGGAGCTGCCATATTCGGCTTAGCCAAGGCTACAAGGCTACTTAGCAACATGACTCCCAGTGGCTTGCTGAAAACCTTGCTGGTAGTGTCTGGCATATTCATATTCGCTGGGCTATTACTACCCTAAGGCGCCTCTAAGCCGTGGCTGCTCTTTCTTCAAGTTTTCTCTTAAGCATCTTAAGCCTAACGAAGTCTTCTCTCATCCTTTCATCTAATACGCTCTTTATATACTTTATAGACTGAGCATAGCTTGGCAGTATTACATAGTCCATAGCGTTTATCAGCCTCTGTGTCTCCTTAAGTTCTTCAATTAACAATCTTAACGCTTCTTCATACTCAGCCATTTTTAGAATAGAGGGCAGCAACTCTCTAAGCATGACAACACTAGAGTAAAGGCTTGGACTAACGGCTGGAGGTAGTGATATTTCTGGGACACTATCCCTGGCCAGCATGAATGTCGGCGTCTTAACCGCAAATAGAACCCTAACGCCAATCCCTATGGATAGAGTCTGCGGTGTCGCCTCAGCATAGGACTCGACTCTTCCAATACCCTCTTCGGCTACCCCCTTGTAGTATTCGGTGAAAAGGTCGTTTATCTTATTAAACACCTCGAGCTGGTATCTATTATACTCGTCCGCCGCGCTTTTGATGTAATGTAGCAAAACCTCTCTCTTCTCCTCCATGACTCCACGTATCTTTTTAAGCATCTTCTCCTCTCGCCTAAGCCTGATAAGGTTTATCTTAGTCGGCAGCACTTTTCTAGGGTCGATAGCCAAATCTCCTAACACCGAGTCTGCCTATAGTGTCTGGTAGAGGAATATTAGTTTAAACCTTTAGACTATAACCAAACCATATCCACTTTAACGATTCCTAGCCACTCTATACCATTGCCTCTAAGCCTTCAATGTCGAGTTAGCCATAATGTTTAACAACGACCTGCCTATGGTTTTAGCTTTATAGTTTAATATTCACTCATAGCCTAGACTAGGCGCTGTGTTATCTCGTGTTATTTATGTTCTTCTTGTTGATCTTGGTTAATCTTTATTGTGTTTCACCTAAAGGGGAAAATATGAAGGCAGCTACCGACTTATATTATAGTCCATAAGTCTATAAGTATTTCATTCATTTACTATTGTCCCTGTAGCTTTACTGGCTGGCACATAGAAAGAGTTTTATTTATTGTATTAATTTCAGTTTCAGTTTTACTGCTTCTCGTATAATCTTATATGTTGACTCTACATCGTATATACTTGTGTCTACTATTACATGAAAAATGGTGAGGTCCCTTATATCGAGTCCATAATATTTTAGAAATCTCCTCCTATGACTGTTTTCTCTCTCGACTATTTCTGTATATGCTTGTTTAAGTGGTATGGAGTCTCTCTTGGCTATTCTCTCGGCTCTAACGTTTAATGGTGCTTTAACATATATGAGCACGTCGGCTTTGTCGTGAAGAAGCCATGCTGCTAAGTGACTGTCTATTACAACTCCACCTTTTGATGCTATCCTCATGGTTTCTTTATCTATTTCAAGGTCTATTCGTGGGTCTTCTTCAGCCATTTCATTTAGCCTAGATAGACTGACTCCTAGCTTCTTGGCTAGTTCCCTGAAGATCTGGCCAGTAGTATAGTATTCTAGGCCGAGCTCGCTAGCTAGCCTCTTTGCGTAGGTAGATTTCCCAGAACCCGGGGGTCCTGACACTACTATGACTGGGCTAGTATTGATTCTCTTAAGAGGTCTGCTAGGCACTTCGGGCAAAGTACTCCACCGTATGGCCTCTCAGGTCTCTTCCTTGTCTTATTGAGGCTTCTAAGCTCACTTGGCCTCAACCTAGGCACTCCGTTTAATGGTTTACCGCACCTAGCACATCTAGCTATGCCAGGCTTCCTCCTTTCATATAATACTATGTGTCTTCCGCCTGGGCTTCTTCTATGTATCCTCCTCATAGACCTACTACGCAGCGAGGGCCTCACCATAGGCTGGTCCCCCAGCGTTGTAGGCTTCCAGGGATTTATCCTTGGAGTCATTAGTGGTTTAAATTAATTCTTGTCTATATAGCATCTACATAGCCTTAGCTTTGCTCTTCCAAGCCCTGGGATAGAGGCCTGGCTCCATTATTATCCTTTCAGGTTTAAAAGCCTCGCCTTTATTGGACTCGATTATCTCCTGGGTAGTCATTAATGCTCTTGCTAGGCCTATTAACTCGCCTTTTAGTGTTAGAAGTGCTACTAGGTCCCCTTTCTTGATATTCTCATGCAGCCTGGCTATTCCTGGCACAGCTAATATGGCTCCGTGAACTACGCTTTCGACAGCTGTATCCCTTAATACTACCTTAGGTAGATGGCATATGGTGAACTCCCCTGGAAGCACATATTTCCTTAGTAGGTCGTCTTTACCCTCACTTTTAAGCCTGTAGAGGGCTTCTGCTAGGTCATGTAGCCTCACTAGGTTTCTATCTTCATGGAATGGGCCTGTCCTAGTCCTCCTGAGCTCTCTCATGTGAGCCCCGACGCCAAGCACAAGGCCTATATCCCAGCATAGCTTTCTCATATAGGTGCCTGCCTCACAGTCTACTCTTAACAGCGCATATTTCCCGGTGTACTCGATTAACTCTATGGAATTAATCCTCTTCTTCCTTATAGCCCTCTTAACGCTGCTCCTAACTGGAGGCTTCTGGTATATAACCCCTGTAAACTCGTTTAACACTCTCCTCAGCTTATCTTCTTCAACAGGCTTATGTAGCTGCATAACACACACGTACTCCTTAGTTGAATGTATTACGCTCCCAACTACCCTGGTTACCCTCTTCAACGCTACTGGCAGCACACCAGTGACTTTGGGGTATCCCCGCCCCTACGCGGTGCATAGGGGCTCTAGGGTCCCCCCGTGGCCTGCCCTATCTATATCGAACATCCTCTTAACCCAGGCTACGACTTCATGACTAGTGGGTCCAGGCGGCTTATCCAGGTTTATGACGCCATATTCTATATACTTATCCAGAGGCCTCATCCTCGGCAGCCATCCATACTCTGGGTTGGTTGGTTCATCATGCTTAATTATCCACTTCCTGTTGAACCCGCAGAATTCATCTATCTCTCTAATAAAGTCCAAGCCTAGCCTAGTTACATCGATGCCTTCCAGCCTATGCACACCTCCAATGAATCCATTTAAGGAATGAATAGTTAGGGATAAATTTAGAGTTATACCAGTTCCAGTATGCACCTAATCGCCTAGGACTATATCAGGGGAGCTGGTTTAACCTTCTCTTTCATGAAGTCTACTAGGCCGGCTTCCTCAAGCGCCTTCAATATCTCCTCATCCGATGCACCCTTATTTATCTCAATTTTCTTGTCTAGAGGTTCAATATGGTCTATGTTAGCCCTCCTCCTCTTAACGCCAGTCAGGTTCTTCGGCCCTGTTATCAATACGAAGTTCTCATCTATTATGTCTACTATAACACACTTTCTCCCAGCCTCTCTACCATACGTTTTAACGCAGAGCCTACCAACCTCTATAGCGGGCATCAGCCTCTACACCCCACAACCACTTATCCTGGAAGGAATAATACTACGCTTTAAAATATTACCAAGCCAGACACTGAAAATTAGAGATTAATTACATGCACTATACTAGCATCTAATCACCTGTACACCTATATTTAAAATATGACTACTATATTCAAAGAAAAATATAATGAGGAATAGGAGGCAGATCTCATAAGTATCTGATTTAGTGATATAGCACCCTAACCGGGTAGGCGTAGAATAAATCTCATATTACACCTCGAAGACACACTTAAGAAACTACTAAACGAAGGAAACAGAGACATTCCATCATGGTGCGGGGGGTGGGATTTGAACCCACGCTGGCCTACGCCAACGGGTCTTGAGCCCGCCCCCTTGGCCCTGGCTCGGGCACCCCCGCTTGTTCCAGTTATTTTGGTATAGTTGTCATGGGTTTTTTGTTTTAGCATTCAATTCTATATGATGGGAGCGAAGGATTGTATGAGTAGTGGTGCTGTTATTCCTAGTAGGGTTATCAGTATAGCTGCTATTATTAGTGATGCCTCGGTTGTATCGGTTATCTCTGCTTTTTCACCTGCCTGTTCTGTCCTCAGCATTTCCCTTATCATTCTTATGTAGTAAGCCGAGCTTATCCCGCTGTTTATCAGTGCTATTGCTACGAGTAGTAGTGAGTAGCCAGCTGCGGCTAGGAACAAGTATAGTTTGCCCCAGAATCCTAGTAGTGGTGGTAAACCTAGTAGGCTTAATATGAGCATCATAACAGCTAGCGTGACCCCCCTACCCCTGGCCGCTAGCTTCTTTAGGTCTGCCAAGTCCCTCCCCGCCTCTGGTATCATGGCAAATAATGGAGCCTTTGCTAGTGCATAAGCTATAGACTGGAGAGCTACAGCGGCTAGGGCTATGGACGTGGCTTCTGGGCTTGTGTCAGCAAAATACGCGGCTGCGGATAAACCTACTAGTATGTAGCCCACCTGGGCTATGCTGCTGTATGCTAGTATGGCTTGTACATTTCTCGGTGTCAAGGCTGCTATGTTACCGTAGGTCATAGTTGCTACAGCTAATGCGGCTAGCCCCGCTGCTATATACTTAGATGCTGGGACTCCAGCATAGGCTAGTGGACTCCTTGAGGCTTCAACTATTATTCTAGCTATTACGGCTATGAAGCCCAGTTTTGCTATACCAGCTACTACAGCTATAACCCTGCCATCCCCTCTGCCGTAGACGCTTGGAAGCCACCAGTGGAAGGGGGCTACACCCACTTTGAATCCTAATGCTGCTATTATAGCTGTGAAGGCTAGAGCCGAGATCTTATCATCAGTATATGATGATAGCCTAAAGCCTTCAAGTCCAACGCTGCTAGCTACCACTACATTCGAGGCTGCCCATAGGCCTATTAGTAGTGTAGCCACGGCTCCAACCATTATGTATCTTGAAGACGCTACTGCGCTATCCAGGTCATCTGGTAGCGCTACGATCACGTAGCTTATAACAGAGACTAGTAGCCATCCTGCCAGCACTACTAGGGTATCCATAGCCCCTGCGAGATAGAATACTCCGAAGAGGGTCAGAGGTAATAAGCTGTATAGTGCAGGGTGAGTTGACCAGTATGATGCCTTCCTTTCAATGGATATTAGCACTAGGAGGGCTGTGAGGCCTGAGCCTAAGACCATTGCCGACGTAAAGGAGTCGTGTACCACTAGTCCATTATAGAATCTAACCTGACCGTTACCAGCCAGCGATAGCAGAATGACCCCAGCTATCGTGTATAGTATCGTAGATGCAAAGGCTATGGCTAAATGTACTCTTACACGCCTCACTCCAAAGGAGTAGATTAAGGGTACTGCGAGTGATGCTATAAGGGTTACATATATCAGAACCTCTACTACACGTTCTATCATAACCCTTCACCTCCCCCAGAACAAGTATAACAGTAGTAGTGCTAGTGAGATGAAGTAGGCGTACATGGCCAGATAATAGTCTGTTCTCCCCCTATGCAGCACTCTTAAAGCCATAGCACCTAACGCTCCCAGCATTGGGACGCCAGCATGATATATAGTGTCTATTATGCTGTCTAGCGCGTACATTGCATAGGCAGCGTATGAGAATGACCCTACTATAACTATATAATATATCGAGTTGATATACCATCTATCGAATAAAAAGTCGTGGAGGTACCTGGCTAGAGTATTCCTTTCAATTAGATCTCTGAAATCCACTCTTGCAATGGAGTATAAGTAATACACGCTACCGATAGATCCAAGTACTAAGGCTATGACAACGCCAGTAACGCCTGTCAGTTCAACCGAGAGTTTAGCCTTCTCTACCAGGCCTATCGTGAGCTCGGATGCCTTAGAAAGTAAACCTGAAGTATAACTCCACCCAACACCTAGCGCTAGGGAAGCTATAGCCAATACCAGGTAGGGGATCAACATTAACTTGGGAGCTTCATGAGCCTTTACATGGGAATCAGCTTCTAACGGTTCCAAATGCATTACCCTAAGAATCATTCTTATCGTGTACGCTGCCGTCAGGCCAGCAGTAACCACTGCAAGGAAGAATATCCATGAAACACCCGCCTCCTCGGCATAGTGAATCACAAGCTCCTTAGAGAAGAACCCACTAAGCGGGGGTATGCCTGCAAGGCTTAAACCAGCCAGCCAGAGTGATATGGCAGTTAGCTTCATGTATCTTGCATATCCACCCATTCTATCTATGAATCTACTATGGGCTACGTGTATAAGCCATCCAGCTACAAGGAATAACGCTGCCTTAAACACTGCATGGCTTACTAGGTGAGATAACCCAGCCATAACACTAGAGGCCACCTCCTCCATTCCAGCAAATCCTAATAGCAAGCCTGCCGACGCGGCTGCAATGAACATGTACCCCAACTGGCTAGCGGTGGAGTAGGCTAGAATCAATTTAAGCTCGTTAGATACAAGAGCCATTGTAGCCAAGGCAAATGCCGTTATAGCACCAAGGCCAGCCACGATCAAGAAGTAATCACGTAACCCCTCCACCACCGCCTGCGTGCCCAATGCTATGGCTCCAGCTATAAGGATAGGGGCAAACCTAAGCATGAAGTATACTCCCGCTTTAACCATTGTAGCGGCATGTATGAGGGCTGACACAGGGGTCGGGCCAGTCATTGCTGTGACAAGCCATTCATGGAATGGGAATTGCGCGCTCTTAGCCAGAGCACCGAGCGTAAACACTAATAGTATAGCCGGGAGTATGCCCTTAGATGCCAGTTCAGCAAGCCAGCCAGTAGCAGTTGACGCAAGTTCAGGTATAACAAGGGTGCCCGAAGCTAGGTAAATAGCCGCTATACCGATAACAAGTCCTACATCCCCCACACGGGTGAAGAGTACTGCCCTAACGGCGCTATGACTAGGCTCGAAATACATGGGCTTTCCTAGAGCCCTCCTGCCAGGTACGCCTACCCACTTATCCTCCTCATCAGTATACCAGTGGCCTATCAGTGCATAGCTCGCAAGGCCCGTACCTTCCCAGCCTATGAATAAGAGTATTAAGTTATCCGCCAGTACAACTAGCTGCATGCTAGCCACGAAGAATGTGAATATGATGAAGTATCTAGGGAACCCCCAGTCCCCCTCCATGTATTTAAGGCTATAAACGGCTATTAGAAAGCTAAGCCACGACACAACTAATGCCATAACAGCCCCTAGACCATCTATATATGTGCCGAAGGTGACCCCTAGCCACGGGAACCATGCCACTGATGCTTTAGCGTATATGGCGTTGTCCGTGAACACCCTATATGCTGCTAGTGTAGAGATTAGAGCTGATAAGAGGATAGAAGCTACACTAACAAGTCCATAAAGCCTTTCACCCTTAAACCCGGCGATATAGGCTAGGCTTAACACTAATGCCCCTAGATAGGGTAATAGCCATGTCAATGACCAAGGCAGGAAACCCGTGATTGTATATGACAAGGGCTCAGACATCCTAACCACCTCCAACTAGACTCGAAAGGACTGTTGAAGCCGTCCTTAAAGCCTCTGAGAACGGAGTTATAGCGATGAAAAAGAACACACCTAACACAGCTATGAATAGTATAGATCCCTTAAAGTCATCCAACGACTCGCCAGTACCCTGCTGCTTTAAGGGACCAAAGAATATTCTCCTCATGGTTACAAATGAATATGCAGCCGTGACTCCAAAAGCCACTATTACCAGTGAGGATAACAACACAACAGACCCAACACCAGCTAGAGGGACAGCTTTAACGAGCCCGAATGTTATTAGTATCTCACTCCACATGCCCAGGGCTGGTGGAATACCTACAAGGTGCATGAAGCCTAGTAGGCTTACAGCAGCTATTAAGGGATATCTCCTCGCTAAGCCGCCCATCTTATCTATGGCTCTTAACCCGTGGAGCTCCGCTATGAATACCCCAGCTACCATGAATAGAACGGCTTTCCCAACAGCATGAGATAAGTAATGGAGCATGGAGCCGCCTATTCCATAGGCCGTTAAGGTAAATATGCCTAGTAGCATGTACCCCATCTGACTTACACTCGAATAGGCTAGGAACCTCTTGAAGTCGCTCTGCCTTAAAGCAACGAGTCCTCCATATATTATAGTTATGAAGGAGAGGGCCACAAACCCCCACTGGTATGTCTCGAATACTGAAGGGAATAGGGGTAGTGCGAATCTAGCCAACGCATATCCAGCTATACCTATGAGGTTTGGTGATAGGAGAGCTGATACTGGTGTTGGGGCCTCTGCGTGAGCGTATGGAAGCCACATGTGAACTCCAAATACCGCCATCTTTATGAATAACCCAATAATTATGAGCCACGCCGCTATCTGGTAGCCTTTCTCTAAGAATGGCGATACATATGCTGGAAGGCCCTCTACTATTTTTATAACGTCAAACGTCCCCGATTTAAAGCCGTAGTATAGTACACCAGCTAAGAATAAAGCTCCTGCCACGTGGGTCCAGATGAAGTATAGTAGTGCTATTCTCCTTCTATCTCCATACCCGTAATAGGCTATTAATGCGAATGATGATAATAGAGATAACTCTAGGAATATATAGAACTCCGCTAGGTTAGTCGAGTACGCCATGCCTAGCATGGAAATGGAGAATACGACGTATAACACGTAGTAGACTCCAAAGCTTGGAGGTGGTTCACCTCGGCTACTCATCTCATCTATCCTGTGAAGCATGTACTTTACACTATATATACTCACGAATCCAGTTACTATCGAGATCCCTATAACTATAGGCGCTGATAGCCCATCTATATAGAGCATGAATCTGCCCAATCCACGATTCTCCATGTCTATCTGTAACGGGTCAAATACTCCTTCACTGAGGGCACCTGTAATAGCGTAATATGTGGCTATGAACGCTGGTAATAGCAGTGTGAAGCCACCCACATATGCTGTTGACCTCACATTTTCAATCCTTACTAAGAGTACTATTAGAGAGACTATGAGTGGGATTATTAGTGTTATCCATAGTAATGGATAGTCCATTATCATGAGGCTACACCCCTTCTTCCTCCATTATACTTGACTCAAATGTTCTAGAAAACCTATATACTGCCGCTATCACAGCTACAACCACAATTACCTCTCCCGACACTATACTTATCAGTGCTATCGCCAGTAAAGTTGCGTTTAACGGGCTGAAAGACATTAGTATAACCACCATTATCAGTACTGCATTGAATAAAACTTCTATCGATAATAGCTGCCTTACTAAACTCCTAGATGATGCAAATCCGTAGACTCCTATAACTGCCATAGCTATAGCCGCTATGAACCCCAATTGGCCTAAGATTACATCCTCCATAGCCATTACCATTACACCCGTCTCCTGGCTATAGCTATGGCTTCAATCAACGTTGCTGCCAAGGCAACGAAAATCACAGAAATCACCACTAAATACCTATCCACTATGAGAGAAGCTATCCTGCCTAAGTCAACTGGCGATGTAGGTGATGTATATGCAGCATATATACCAGAACTTACAACTATAATTCCTAATGCACCAGCAACTGCTGCCGCTGATATGATTCCCCTCTCTGGCTCCCAGGTCTCTATCGGGGCTCCACCCAGCATTGACACCGATACTATTATGAACATGACAGCAGCGCCTACGTATACTATCACTAGGAATGCCGCTATTAGACCGTAGCCCAATAATGCTATGAATGCAGCATTAAGGCTACCTAATATTGCAAGCGCGCCACTAGCATAAACTAGGTCTTTGGCTTTAATGACATAATATGATGCTACTATCATTGATGCCACAAGAAGTGAGGAGGCTAGTAGCATCAGTTGTTGCTCAGGCATTTCATTGTTCACCTTCTTGAGCTTTAACCTTCACCAGCCCCCTTTCCTCGTCTACAATATACTTGACTGGCATTCCCTCTGATGCTGTGGGATAGTCTGGTGGTTTAGTGAACGTCTCTAGGTCCCAGTCCATCTCTGCTAGATTCTCGTATACTATATCGTGGTAAGGTACGTGGTATAAGGCTTCAGTCGGGCATACATCTACACAATAGCCGCAGAATATACATCTTTGATAGTTGATCACTGGCCATAACTTTATCTTAGTCTTGCCTGGATGCCTGGGATCCGGTTCTGGCAATTTAATCATCTTCATTGCAGCCGCAGGGCATATACGAGCGCATGACGAACAGTTTATGCATTTCTTTTTTTCCAGTACTATGAAGCCTCTATAGCCTGGATCTAGCTTTATGTACTCGTTTGGGTAGATTAAGGTGAATCTCTTAGGGTCTATGAGGTATTTTACACCCAACGATATAGCAGCTATGTTACCCTTGAATCCCTCAAATAACCCTCTCCTCTTGGGTAGGGCCTTAGCCACTGGCCGTGCGGGCACCTTAATACACCACCATCCAATTTTATTATATCGTTAATACATTCATGTGCTAACATCATGAATATGTATTAAAAAATACTTAGGTTAAGCCTAAATAGGCTTCTATAATGCCTATACCAAAGCCTATCAGGGCCATTGGGAACACCAGCCTCCAAGCCCCCTGAAGTGCTTGATCAAGCCTATACCTACCGTATACTGATCTTAGAAAGCTGAACACCATCATCAGGATGAAGGCTTTTATGATAACAACGATTGAGGGTAGGAGATAACCATATAGTATGCCTTCACCTGGAGTCAACGGGCTCCAGCCGCCTAGGAACGCGACTGCTAATATAATTGAGAATGCAAACCTCTTCATATACGCCGCACCCATGTTGAGGCCATATAGGATCCCACTATACTCCGTGAATGGGCCAGCTACAACCTCATTCTCCGATTCTGGTATCTCGAAGGGGAATCCTGAGGTTGACATTAGAACCGCTAGGAAGGCCGCCATGAAGGCTATTGGATTCAGTATTATGAACCACGCAGTATTCATCTGCGCATTAACTATATCTATGAAGTTGAATGAGAGTGTAGCTGCTGACACTGATAATATGCTTAGGATGGCTATTAACTCATAGGCCGTTATTATAAAAGCCTCTCTTACACCTCCTATTATAGAGAACTTGTTGTTACTCGCCCAGCCAGCTAATACCAGGAATATAGGGGATACTGTTGATATCGCTAGAGCTACTAACACACTGTAATCCATTGGTATTGGCCAGTAATCGGGGATAGAAGTGAATGGGACTACAGCTATTGGTAGTATAGATAAGACCGTTGCGATAATTGGGGCAGTGATGAACACACCCCTGTCGACTGTTCTAGGAATTATTATCTCTTGGAATGCGTATCTCAACAAGTCTGCTAGTAGCTGTGGCATGCCTGCGAGTTTTGGGGCTACATGATAGGGTCCTAGCCTTCTTTGAACCCTTGCAGTAGCCTTCCTCTCAAACCATAATATTATGATCACTACACCCAAGGTTACTATGAGGCCAACTATTACGAGCTGGTATATGGGGGGATAGAATACTATAGATGCTAGGACTTCTACGAGTGACATGACGCCTCACCTATCGGCTTCTGGAGGGAAATAGTCTATACTACCATATATGGTTGGGAGATCCATGACCCTATGACCAGGGACCACGTACTTGAATACAATAGCGTTCCTAGCTGATGGCGAGACTATTCTAACCCTGTAGGGTATAGAATCACCAGTACTCTCTACGTAGTACACTATCTCGCCCCTCGCCGTCTCACCGCGAGCAAATGCCTTCCCGGGAGGAATCTTCATTGTAGCCATCATTGGTAGAAGCTTTACTCTACCCTCCTTTTCGAAGACCTTCTTCCAGAGTGGAGGTGACTTAGCCCAGAATTTATCGTGTATTGGAGCTTCAGAAGTGTGGCTCTCTAGCCAGTCAACTGCCTGCTCTATTATCCTGAGGCTTTGCTTTATCTCCTCCACCTTAACCCATGCCCGGGCAAGAGCGTCTCCCTCCTCGAAAACGGGTATTTCGAAGTCAACTTCATCATAGGCGTCGTAGGGGTCATTATATCTGGCATCATATTTGATACCACTGGCTCTAGCCACTGGCCCTACAACGCCCAACTCTGCTGCAAGTTTCTTTGGTATATAACCTACACCCTCCATACGAGCCTTCATCACAGGGTTATCTAGAAATATCTTCCTATACTCCTCAAGCCTCCTACGCATGTATCTAGCAGCCTTTCTGGCCGCCTGGGGAAAGTCTTGTGGCATATCTCTCCTAGCACCTCCTGGTATTGGGTAGCTATGGGTTAGCCTGGCACCCGTCAGCTTCTCTGCTAGCTCAACCATCACTTCCCTATCAGCAAACGCCCACATGTACATAGTCGAGTGTCCTATGAATACGCCAAAAATCCCAAACCCGTATAAATGAGCTGCTATCCTATTTATCTCACATAAGAGCGACCTCAGGTACTTAGCCCTCTGGGGAGGTTCTATATCAAGTATCTTCTCAAGGGCTAGCACATAGGGTACCGTTACATTACATGCATCTTGGATAGCCATTCTCTCGAATAGCGGGATATTCTTTATGTACTGCCTGATCTCGCCAAGCTTCTCCATTGTCCTATGGACATAACCCATATCAGGGTCAGCTTCTACTATAACATCACCATCCACCCTAATTATTATCCTCATATGGCCAGAGCCCGGATGCTGCGGGCCAATGAATACTTCATATAGGTCCTTCTCAATCTTTCTAACCTCAGTGCCTGGTATTTTTAAGTCGGACTCCCTCTTAGGCCCTCCAATTACACTAACACTCATAATTACCCCCTCACGCCTCATTATCATGACTTAAATATAGGCTCCTCCTTCACAATGAAGTCTTTAGTTAGCGGCTTGAGGTCCGCTATATCTGGTACGAGCAACAGGGGTCTGAGATCTGGGTGTCCTTCGAAGTGGATACCGAAGAACTCGTATACTTCTCTCTCCTGAAACTCGACGCTAGTCCAAATATCAGAAAGACTAGGCATTCTAGGATTATTCCTGTCTATTTCCACCGTCAATGACACTATTATCCTGGATAGCTCCTCGTCTAGATAACTAGACGCCATATACATTACTTCGAATACACCTTTCTTCTTATAGTCAGTTACTGTTAGGCTCTTCACATGATCGAATCCCATGTTTTTGAGTTTCACTGCTGCTTCTCTCAACCTGTTTAGAGGCACCTTAATACTAATGTACCCCTTGCCTTCTTCCACACTCTTAACTAGATCTCCAAGTTCCTTCTTCACTTTCTCTATTACAACTCTAACCATTTCTTCACTTAACTTCATGAATCTTAGCCCCTCCACCATGAGCAGACGTCCTGCTTAGGGGCAACCAAGGGTTTGTCTGGTCTAACCCCTTCTTCCACCCATTTACTAGCTATTCCCTTACTCCTAATACTCCTCTGCAAGTCGACTATGGCTCTGGCAACGCTTTCAGGCCTGGGAGGGCATCCTGGTATATATACGTCGATGGGTATTATCTCCCATGGCCTGACTATGTTATAACTGTTGTAGAATATGCCTCCATCGAGGGCACAAGCCCCCATGGCTATGGCAAATTTGGGTGCAGGCATCTGGTCCCAAGTAACTTTTACTGCACAAGCCATCTTTCTGGTGACCGTACCCTCTATTATTATAAGGTTAGTTTGTCTTGGCCCAACCCATGGCAGGGCTCCAAACTGCTCTCCATCGAACCTAGGACTCCATGCAGCTGCAAACTCGCACCCACAACAGCTCGTCGTTAGGTGTACAGGCCATAGGCTGAATGACGTAGCCCAATCCACCGCCTTGCCCAGCTTTAGCCTCCCTATTAATAACTGCTTAGCCCTCTTGGCAGTTTCATCTAGATTACCGACATACACTTTCCCTTGCTCCTTAGCCTTTACTCCCTCAATAGCCATTTTCACCACCTCCACTCCTAATCTATCATCCAGGCTTCAATGCGCCTGGCTTCTTTCACCGCGTATAATAGTAATGGAGTATAAACAGCTATGAATACTCCGTATAGATATAGTAGCTTCCCCGTGAGCGCTTGTGGTACCGTGAGCGCTATAGCTAGTAGGATGATTGCAGGCTCAACGGCTAAAAATATGACTAGGAAACCGAAGTACTGCATTGAAACCTTGCTTTTAGCCTCACCCTTCATGGGGTTTCCAGCCTCATATCTTAGCTCCTTGTATTTCTCTAGGGAAGCAACGTCCCTGCTAGTAGCCGTTACTATTCTTAGAAACATTATCGCCATTAACAACATTAGAACTAGCAGTAACGGTATGATCACGAGCGATAGCGTCGATCTCACGAATGGATCGCTCCAGTCGAGCGGCAATTTACACACCGTCAATGACTTGAATATGAGAGAGGATTATAATAGTGATATGGTGGTCTAGTATTTATATAGGGTCTAAATGACTAAATATATCCATATTAATTCATATATTTAGATTTTCAAAGTGTATCATGAAACGGTTAGAGACTATATTGAATAAATTCTTTAAAAGAGCCGTAGTATTTAATTTAGGCTAGTTGCAATGCTGTTGTTAGGGGCCTATGAGATCCTGCAATTTAGGTGGGCTAGGTGGAAGACCCTTTCTACCCCTTATACTCTTAATTAGGCCTTCCAGCATAGCATCTGGTACTGGAGCCCATCTACTAAACTCTACTCCCCAGAATGCTCTACCAGCAGTTGCACTTCTCAATTCTGCGGCTAAGTCAAAGCTCTCTGATACTGGTATCTCCGCTATAACTCTGGCTGCTGGTCCCTGGCTCAATACTTCTAGTATCCTGCCTCTCTTTTTAGCTAGTATTGATGCTATGTTGCTTACATACTCCATTGGAGTCCTTATGTCTAGTTTCTGTAGTGGCTCTAGTAGTGTCGGTTTCGCCGTTATTATCCCTGCCCATATAGCGTTTCTCACTGCTGGGTATATCTGTCCAGGCCCTCTGTGTACTGGGTCCTCGTGTATAACTGCATCGTGCAATAATACTTTGACTCCCCTAACAGGCTCTGCCGCCAATGGTCCCTCTTTCATTGCTAGTCTGAATGCCGCTAGTATGGTGTCTTTAACCTCTCTTAGATGCTGCACGCCAGCTGTCTTATCGACGAATACGTTTATGTTCTCGTCTACAGCCCAGATCTTTCTGGCTTCATCATAATCCCATCCCGCTTGGTCTCTGAGGATCTTAGCTCTATCCCTGAAGTCCTGGTCCTCTGTTACCATCCCCTTCTGTATGAGCTCTATAGTCTCCTG
Organism: Desulfurococcales archaeon; assembly: GCA_015520195.1. Lineage (GTDB taxonomy): Archaea > Thermoproteota > Thermoprotei_A > Sulfolobales > Acidilobaceae > WAQN01. The sequence continues at coordinate 52,291 of WAQN01000131.1, forward strand.
GTTGAGGGGGGCTACGCTTATATAGAATTTGTTATGCTTGTTGGGGCTCTTACCTTCAAACACCTCGCTTTCAGCTCTAACAGTCTCTCTGTAAACTACTATTGGTGGGCTCGCTTTTACTTCTATATTGTACTTCTCCTTCAATAATGTTAGTGCTATTTCTAGGTGTAGAGGGCCCATGCCTGAGATTAGATATTCTCCTGTCTCCTCATTTATCTTTATAACCAAGTTAGGATCCTCTATTGTCATCTTTCTTAAGGCCTCAATCATCTTAGGTAGGTCCTGGATCTTCGTCGGCTCAACAGCTATTGTAACTACTGGCTCGCTAACATATCTCAGCTGCTCGAAGGGTGCAGCCTGGTCTATATGGCTGGTATCTACTATAGTCTCGCCAGCCCTTAAATCCTCTATACCCATTATAGCCCCTATGTTACCTGCTGGTATGGCTTTTGTCACCTCCCTGAAGGGCCCCATATAGAGGCTCACCTGTAGTATTCGTCCCTTCCTACCAGCTGTTACCAAGTAGACTTCTCTTCCAGCTTCTAAAGTCCCAGAGAACACTCTCCCCGTGGCTACAAGCCCTGTCTTCTCGACTCTAATGTCGTTAACGAAGAACACCAGAGGCCCATTAGGGTCTACTTCAAGCATTGCTTTTCCTATCTCAGAGCCTAGATCCCCTTTCCATATCTTCGGGATCCTGTACCTCTGCGCTTCTCTTGGATTTGGTACAAATCTAACTACCATATCCAACAATGTCTCATGTAGGGGCATCTTCTTTGCAAGTTGGGCTATTGCATCCTTGCTCCCAGAATCGTACGCCTTTATTATCTCCTGGAATGTAACTCCTTTCTTCTTAACCATGGGTATGCTTATACCCCATCTATCCTTAGCACTGCCAAAGGCGACTGTACCCTCGGCTGGATTTAGCTTCCATTTCTTCTTGAAGTCTGGTTCCGCATACAGGTCTATTAGGTTATTGACCTCTCTTATTATCTCTACAAATCTCTCCTGTATTTTCTCAGCCGATAGTTTGAGCTCTTTTATCAGTCTATCTACTTTATTAATAAATAGTATGGGCCTAACCCTCTCCTCTAAAGCCTGACGTATGACGGTCTCAGTCTGGGTCATAACGCCTTCAACGGCGTCCACAACTACTATAGCGCCATCAAGGACCCTTAGACTCCTCGTTACCTTACCTGAGAAGTCTACGTGGCCTGGCGTGTCTATTAGGTTGATAACGTAAGGTTTACCCTCATATTCGTGGTATAAGCTTATGTTGGCTGACTTAACAGTTATACCCCTCTGCTTTTCCACCGTAAGGTAATCGAGCACAAGAGCCTCTCCAGCTATCCTCTCAGATATGATCCCGGCAGCAGCTAGTAGAGAGTCACTTGTGGTCGTCTTACCATGATCCACGTGGGCTATAATGCCTATATTCCTGATCTGGTCAATGTTACTCATAATCTTCTCCACTTCAGAGACTACCTTAACCCTTGCTCCCATATCTCAGCACCCTGACACCCTTCCTAAACTCTGTAACAGCACCCAGTTGAGTGAGCGTGATTTTAGGGTTTATAAAACACAGCGTACCATACAACCAGACAACTGGTACTGCTTCTACCGCTTAACCACTAGGGATGAGATACTGTATGCTAGTAGCATTGAGACTAGTAATCCCAAAAGCAAGGGTATAATATATAGTGCTACATCGGGGATTCCAGCTATCTCTGATAATAACTTGATAACCTTACGACCGCTTCCTTCAGATAGCAGGATGAAGCCAGCTACATACCATGATGCTATCCCCGAGGCTGCTGCTATCACAGAGTGCTTAGGCTGCATAGCTACGCTAGCTACTAGCCCAGATACTAGAAATGCTACAAGGGGTTCTCCCGTAAAGTACCCACTAGCAGGCGCCGCTATGATAGCTAGTATTATAGCTTGTATAAGCCTGCCCATCTTTCTAGTCAACCCCCAGCCTTGAGAATAATAGAACCTATGAGGCTAGGTGCTTCACCTGCACAATCCCATTTTATATAGCTACCGTTTATCCAATCATCTATAAGGTTATCGTAATAACTAGACACTGGATTCCCCGACTGGCCACCTGGGTATATCCATCCAACCCTGCACTCATCTAACCCCTGACCATACATCAACGTTAGGAATCTTAGGCTGGGCCCATGGGCTATTGTAGGCTTCTCTTTTAACGCCTCTAGATCCCATGGTATAGGCGTGTTGAGTAGAACATCATCGCCACCATCTATCTGGTAAAGGCCTCTAGAGAGTGGATCTAATCCTGATAGATGGTTAAGTAATAACACATGCAATCTTCCCCATTTCCACTCGTTCATATTCTGTCCAAGATACTCCTCTAGGGCTGAAACGGCCTCTTCCAGGGTCTTAGCCATCGCTACCTCAAAACCCTCCTTAAACCATTTACTATCCCTCATGTTTAATATAAGCCAGGTCGTAGCATCTGGTGTAGGATATAATTTCACATTTATGCCATGTGATTTTAGATAATCCTTGTATAAATAGTCTTGCAGGGCTGAGAACCATGCCCACCATATTGTAGGGGCAACCTCGTCTTTATCCATAACATAATCCCAGTCCTTAAGGAGCTCTAGGGCTCTAGAAGCCTTACCACTAAGACTTCCATACGACTCCGCAGCATTCAACATAACCTTCAACACGCTATATGCATACCAGTCAAATGCGTCATACTGGTACATCTTCATATCATCAATGCTATGCTTATCCTTAGATGATAATAGCATGAATATCCTATGCGCCCTTGAACCTGGATCCCACCATGCACCCAGTATAAAATAGGGATAGTATGGCCCAACAGACATCTGATTAGGTGCTGCCAGGAATCCTCGAGGAGGATCTATTGATGCTGGGAGGTCCTCGAATGGTATATATCCTATCCATTCATAACCGCCAGTCCCATTTAGAAGGGATCTGCTACTAACCACCAGCATCTCCTCTCCACTTGGTATGGTTACCTTTCTAAGGGGAAAGAGGCCTGGTTCTATAACTGCTATATGACCCTCTACATCAGCGTACATGAAGTTCTGTGAAGGCACATCCCATAGTCTTAGTGCGTCTAGAAATTCATCCAGGTTTCTTGCCTTGTTAACAAGATATATAGCAACGGCCTCCCTCGTAACACCACTATTATCGTTCATAAAGCCCGCGTTGCCAGTCCACTTGAATGATATAGTTAATCCCTTAGTCGTCAGTACGGGGCCATGTATGGTTAGGTTAACCTTTAATACTACATCGTCTCCGCCTTTTACTTTTATTGTCTCCTCTACCTGCTTCATTTCAAGCCATCTGCCCTCGTAGTAGTAGAGCAATGGATTTTCTGGGTTTACTTTTTCGACGTAGAAGTCCATGACTCCTATCTGGGTATTAGTTAGTCCCCACGATATATAGCGGTTGTATCCTATAATCACAAAGGGGATACCTGGCAGGGTTGCTCCGTAAACCTCTAATCCATCATTAGTCCTTATATGGAGCATGTACCAGAGTGAGGGGAGATTCAATGGCAAATGTGGATCGTCAGCCATCATTGCATATCCTGATAGGCTCCGAGAGGGGGCAACTGCCCAGTTATTACTCCCGATGCCTTTGGGGCGCTCTCCAACGAGCTCTAAGATGCTCATGACTGCGTCTTCTAGTTTCTTGGCAAATTCTGGATCCTTGAAGTCTAGGCCAGTAGCCCATTCCTCAAACCAGTTTAGGTTCCTAAGCATGTATGGGTCTAGGTTGATCCTCTTGCCATTTATCTCTCCATCTCCTGGAATCACTGTTACATTGTCAGCATAGTATGGATGAACAGGGTATAGTATTTTCATGTCTTCGTAGTCTAGTTTCGACGCTAAAAGGGATAGGTGGAGGGGGTACCAGAAGTTGGTTAAGGTCCAAGCCATATATTTAGCCCAGACTAAACTATCCACAGGCGTCCAGGGCTCTGGTTTATACCCTAAGAGCTTGAACATTAACGGGAGATTTCCATTCTTATTCATTAGATTTATAGCGTAGTTCACGCCATTAGAGTATGCTTCTAATAGTGAATATACATACGGGTAATTAGCCTTTATCCATTCAGAAGTCGCCTCAGCAGATCTCCTTAAACCTATGATCCTCATGTATACGTCATTCTTCAACGCATCCTCTCCAATAACCTCAGCCAGCATCCCAGATGCGAGTCTCCTCTGAATATCCATTTGCCAAAGCCTGAACCATGCGTGTATAAAGCCCACAGCAAAGAATGCGTCTCTCTCATTTGAGGCCTCTATATGGGGCACTCCTACATTATCGAATCTGATTACCACATCAGAGCTGAGCTCATCCGCCTTAAGCTCTAACTCGCTAGGTATAATACCGGCTTCCGCTGACCTCACTACTCCCTTATAGGGGTCACTTAATTCTAGGAGGAATCCTATAGGAGTCATCATTATTAAGACAATGATTATTAGCGATGCTAAGAGTGCTATGTACGACTTTACACCCCCTTTCAAAGGATAACACCTAAGAATTATTATTTATTCTAACTAGAAGCTATTAAACAGTAACTAGGGTAATTATTCATTATATCCGTAAAACTCGTCTAGCTTCCCTACCCTCCTCCTATCTTTATCTGGCTTTTTGTATGGTGTGACTAGTATCCTTCGTATGAACTCTGCCTTCTTGTCCCCTATTCCTTCTATCTTTGAGAGCTCTGCTATGCTGGAGCTACAGAATTTCTCTATAGTCGAAAACCTATCCAGGATTTTCTCCGCCGTCTTAGGGCCTATGAAGGGGAATGACTGCACTATATAAAGTTGCCATTCCCTTAGATCACTTAGCCTGGGTTTCTTATGTAAGACGATGCCTGTGCCTACCTCCTTTGCCATCCTCCTTGCTATAGCATCTATTATTAGTGCTGTGGCCTTCGGCCCAGAACTCATTATTATCCTTGCATTATAGTCTAGCGTTAGGGTTATCATTGCGGAGTAGAGCTGCTTCATCCTAGACTGGTACCTCTTAATTCTAGTCGGATCCCCCTCTACTATGTAAATGACTATAGGATAAGCCTCTGCCATTCTTTTAGCTTGATCGAAGAGACGCCCATCGAATAGTGACCTGGCAAAGTCATATGATGACTTACGTTCTATGACAGCTTCCTTTGCCACTACATAGTCTCCTATGCTTAATTGCTTTCTTATAACGGTTAAGCCCAGCGACTCTAATAGACCTGGTATCCCGGTATTCTCCTCCCTCACATCTGCATACACGTGGATCTTCAAAATCTCCTCATCCCCTCTTGGAGAGGCATATCCTAGCTATTTTTCCTGGCAGTGATTTAGCTATTGACTCCTTCAAGTCCTCTATATCCCCGCTATACTTTAAATGGGTCATAGCGACTGCGTCATGGCCTCCCCCTTCACCGTTATACTTCTTTGCGAGATACTCTGCAATTAATGATGCAGTGATCCCTTTCTCAAGCGCTGATTTAGATACTCTTATAGATACCCTCTTCTCTAGCCCCCTAGATGTAACTACGACTGCAACATCAGCTCCTAGGTCTATGAGGGTTCTGGCAACCATTGATTCATGACTCCCTATACGTGTTACGGCTACTAGTATATCATTGCATGATCGGCCTAACACTAGCCGTGATAGGGCCTTCAGCCTAGCTATCCTCTCGGATAAACCCTCTTTTTCATTAGACGTAGTGAGCAGCCCTATAGCCTCCCTATAATCACCACCCCACTCAATCAACCTTAATATAGCCTTAAAAGTAGACTCTCTAGCATTAATGAACCTCTTAGTGTCATAGAGTATACCAATTATACCCAGTGTAGCCATCCTATTCATTGGATTTATTCCAAGCGCTTCTAAAACGTTAACCACGATCTCCGTGGTTGAAGGAGCATCTTTATAGACTAGGCTCACCACGGCCTTATCCTTTAAAGTGTTTCCTTCATGATGGTCTATCACCACCTTGTAGGTAGCCTCCTCAAATAGCTCAGAGAAAGGGCCGAGCTGTGCCGGATTAGCGGAGTCCACTGCCACCGCCATATCTGGCGATGTCGCGTAGCTAGGCTTATCATAACTTATGATAAGTCCTTTATCAAGCTCCAATCTATCTATTATGCGTTTTGATAGCCTAGAAGGACCCTCTGGTATATAGATTATAGTCTTTAATCCAAGGATGCTCAGAGCGTGAGTTATTAGATATGCTGATGCAATTGCATCGGGATCAGCATTCCTATGTGTCACGACAATGGCTGTTTCAGAAGACCTAATTATCTCTTTTAACTTTGCGCCTACGTCTTCCCCTATAATGCTTATCGAATTCTCTAATGGCAGCTTCGATCGCCTCCTCGACTACATATTTTACCCATGGATCCCTTGGCCTATACGCCTCCACATCCACAACTAACCTTACAACACCATCCTCACGCGATACCTTTAAAGTCACCGTGTAGCGCGAGGCGGCATCTCCAAGTGCTGCCTCTAGAACCTCCTGAGCTTTCTTTCCCGCATTCTCAAGTGCTACTTGCAGGGTTTCATCGTCAGAGGCCTCCAAGGCCTCCTGCACCACCTTGTTGTCTGGCTAATAGCCTCTTTAATTCCTCAGCAAGCCTTTCAAGCTCCCTCTTTAGACTGTCCTCCTGGGACTTCAACGCTTTTAGTCTTATCTCTAAATCCTCCTTTCTCTTATTAAGCTCCTCCATTATGGAATCCCTTGTAGCCTTTACTAGTATGTAGCCCTCCATCTTGTAAAGATCCGCGTCACCTGGTAGCTCCTTTAGTTTCTCAAGTAACGACTCTATTTCTGCTAATGAACCTTCTACCGTTATCCTCTCCTGGGCCAGCGCATTCAGGGTTTCTCTTAACTGGACGTACTTGTTATATTTAGCCTCTGCTTCTGAGGGCACTTTTTCGACCATCCTCTTGCACCTATCCCTTATGCTTACAGTTAAGGGTTAATAGCTGATGTGTTTAACTCTAGACGGAATCAGCGTGCCTCTTATTTACTACTGCTATAATGTTGGGTATGATCCCTCGTCATAGTTAATGGGTTTAAGCGTCTAGGATATATTAGTTAGTTAAAAACTATATAGTGCTATGGGTTGGAAGGAGTTGGATGAGATAAGAGGCCTAGTAGACCATCTTGAGTCCAGAAGTAGAATAATAAGGAATCCAAGTTATTCTTGGCTCAAGGCTCACGCATCAAAATATGCTATTAAAAATGATTTTGGCATACCATTGTTTCATAGTAGAGTATGCGCCCGTATGCCTGACGCCACTATAGACGATGTCAACAAGGTCTCTGGAGATGTGAAGGCTCATATACTAGCTGAGATTAATGAGTTAAAGAAGTATATTATGGGTAAGACGTTTATAGCCGTCGATAGGGCTGTTGGCATTTCTAGAGGTTTTAGGGTAAAGGTTAGAGCTTATGTGTCGAGTAGATATCCACACTTAGCATTGATGTTCGCAGTCAACTACTTCCAGCCATCAGATGACGACGACTATGAAATAGTAACTATAGACATACCCGAGTGGCCTAGGAAGCTAGTGCTAGTAGATCCAGTGGAGAGAGCCACGGTTATACTAGGTAGCGACTATTATGGGGAGCTTAAAATGAGTGCCCTCAGAATGGCTATGAACTACGCTAGGGATTACATGGGTCTGCTGGGTGTGCATGCAGCCACAAAAGTATACTATGTTCATGGTGGGAGACCTGAGGGTGAGGGGTTCTTGATATTTGGTTTAAGCGGTACGGGCAAGTCCACCATAACATTCCATCTGCATGAAGGCGACCTTAGAGATGATGAGCGTGTAGCTATTAGACAAGATGACATAAATATAGTCAATAGGAGAGCACATGCCTATGCAACTGAGGAGAATTTCTATCCAAAGACGGACTCGGCCCCCTCTATACCCAACCTAATGAAGGCGCTCCACCATCAGGATACTATACTAGAGAACGTAGCTGTAAAGAATGGAGTCCTCGACTTCAGGGATACAAGCGGGTGCCACTCTAATGCAAGGGCAATAGCCATTAGGCATGCTATCGAGGGTGCAGATCTAGAGTATGACACAGAGAGGGTAACAAAAATCATATTCCTAACTAGGAGACATGACATGCCCGTAGCCGCAAGAGTATCAAGTATAGAGCAGGCAACGGCGTATTTCATGCTAGGGGAGTCGATAAAGACTAGCGCAGGAACGATGGATCCCCGGGAGGTCGGAAAACCTGTTAGAGTACCTGGCTTCGACCCCTTCATAATCGGTCCAAAATGGCTTAATGGGCTTAGATTCTACGAGATACTATACAACAACCCTGATATCCAGGTGTATGTATTGAATACTGGGTATATAGGCAACACTAAGATCACCCCGCAGTATACCCTTAAAACAGTGCTCGCTATTGCACGTGGAGACGCTGTGGAAGATTTCGACGAAAACCTGAACATGTACCGCATCGTAAGCGTGCCAGGCCTAGATCTAGGAAAGCTCGATCCCTACAAACACATTCCAGGATATGCTGAGCACATCAAAAGAATTAGAGATGAACGAGCTAACTACTTAGCCAGCAAATTTAAGCCCATATCATTCATCTCATATAGTATATAGAAGTTACTCCTCCTTAACGGCGACTAGTAGGCCTGCTGGCGTGGGAGATATCATAACTCTCCAAGGCTTTCTATACGCCTTATCGAAAAACGCTTTCGGAGGTTTAGGGAAAAACGCGTTATGAAATAATGCTATCCCTCCCCTCTTGAGTTTGCTTGATAGTATGTCTATAACAAGTGGGTAATCCTCTTTTTCCACGTCTATAAATGCGTAATCCAGGCTGTTGTTATTCATATTTTTTATATATGAGATTGCATCTCCCTCTATTACTTCAAGCTCGACATTACTCAAACCTAGCCTAGAAAGATTGCTGATTATCCTTGAAGCCCTCTCCCTAGAGTACTCTATAGCAATAACTTTACAATCTCCATTAACACATCCATATTCCATCCCTGAAGCGATCCATAGAGTAGAATAGCCTATACCTGCACCAGCATCAACAGCGACCTTACCTCCCCTCAAAGCAGTCATATACGCTAATACCTGCATGACAAGGCCGTCACTAACGTCCACCGCTGGTATCCCGTAGTCTAAAGATTCTCTATGAAGTTTCTGGGCTATATCCATTAGGCTTATGGGGTCAATCATCTGATACCACGCTATTCAACCTATCCACTAGACTGAGTAAGTAATAAACAGCTAGACTCAAATATACATTACCACTAGCAGTCTCTAACTAATCTACTTAACCAGGGAAAAACTATTAACCTATATTACCATGCTATCTGTATTTTAGGTTGATAACCATGGAGTATAGCATCGAGTACTCTCCTATGTATTCTATATTGAAGGTTAGGCTGTCACCAGGCGAATCACTAACCGTAGAGCCAGGAGCCTATATGCTCCATAAAGGCGACCTGGAAGTGAAGACCTCTAGTGGAGGCATCTTTAAGGGGCTAGCAAGAGCTCTTATGGGGGGAGAGAGCTTTTTCATGAACACAATAGTCGCTAGAGGTAATGTCGAAATATGGATAGCCCCAAGTCTAAGCGGCGATATAAAGGCCATAGAGTTAAATGGCAATACACTTTTCATCCAGGATTCCAGTTACCTGGCTCATGTAGGTAACATCGATATAACTACCGGATGGAGAGGACTTCGAGGATTAATCGCTGAAGGAGAACTAGTATGGCTTAAAGCGTCTGGCTATGGGGTTGTCTTTATAAATAGCTACGGTGCTATGGAGGAGATTAAACTAGATCCAGGTGAGAGGATTACTGTAGACAACATGCACTTCGTCGCCTTAGAAGATACAGTATCGTGGAATATAAGGAAGTGGGGTGGGTGGAAGACCTTCTTCTTTGGTGGAGAAGGGATCGTCATAGACGCTGCTGGCCCAGGCAGGATATGGGTTCAGACTAGGAACCTTCCATTGTTTGCTAGAATACTCAGGAAGTTCATACCACAGTCCTGATGAGATTAATCAATCAACATAAATGCTGCTTACTTTTTCATTAATTCTTTAAATTCTTTTGCAACTTGTTTTATATAGTCTATAGATTCGGGGTTTTCCAGTGTAACTACATTGCCGGGGTCTCTGCCAGTCATGATATTCTTTATAACCCTCCTCATTATTTTCCCGCTTCTCGTCCTCGGCAGGTCTTCGACGAATATGATGGAATGCGGCCTAAATGGCTTGCCTAGTGATGATGCTACAAGATCTGCGATTTGGTCTTCTAGCTCACTTGATTTAGTGTATCCTTCTTTTAGTGTAACAAAACACACTATAACCTCTCCTTTAACTTCGTGGGGCCATCCTATGCATGCCGATTCAGCTACTGCCTCGTGGGAGTTTACTATGGTCTCTATCTCAGCGGGGCCTATGCGTTTCCCAGCGACTTTTATGACGTCATCTGCCCTACCTATTATATACCAGAAGCCGTCCTCGTCGATAACTGCTAGGTCGCCGTGATACCAGACACCTGGGAATCTGCTCCAATAGGTTTCTATATATCTCTCTGGCTCCCTCCAGAGGCCTCTAGTCATGCTTGGTATTGGGTTCTTAACAACTAGGTATCCGGGAGCTCCTCTAATACTAGTTCCATTGTCATCGAAAGAATCCACATTGACCCCGGGGCTTGGCCCCCATACAGTCGTGGGTTTTAACGGTACCACGGGGCTTGGCAGTACTAATCCTCCAAAGACCTCCGTACCACCACTTATATTTATTAATGGTCTCTCGCCCTTGCCAACCTCAAACATTACCCACATCCATGTATCATAATCTATCGGTTCTCCTGTATTTCCAAATGTCCTTATGCTTGAGAGGTCATATTCTCCGCCTATCTTGGGGGTAAGTTTTTTCAGCATTCTAGCAACTGTAGCGGCAAAGCCAAACTGTGTTACACGGTACTCATCTATCAACCTCCATACCCTATCTTTGTCCGGATAATCTATGGCTCCTTCAACCATGAGGTGAGAAGCGCCTAGCAGCTGGGATCCTATAACCTGCCATGGTCCCATCATCCATCCTATATCAGTTATCCACCACATCTTATCGCCTTGTCTTACGTCATAGTTTATGTACTGGTCTTCTCCAGGTTTCAGCAGGCTCCCTGCATGACTTATGACTGCACCCTTGGGTTTGCCAGTGGTTCCTGATGTGAATAAGAGTAATGCTGGGTCCTCTGGATCCATCTCTTCAGGCTCTGCACTAGGCCTTTTACCCTTCACTGCATTATGGAAGTACTCATCTCTTTCATCAAACCAGTCCATATCTAATCCCAGTCTACGTATAACTATAACTCTGTCAACCACACCTTTACTCAGATCTACAGCCTCATCAGCTAACCTCTTCAAGTTAATGATCTTACCCCTTCTATAATAGCCATCTACAGTAACAAGAACCCTAGACTCTCCCAATATAATGCGATCCGCCACAGCCCTAGGTGCAAAACCTGAAAATATAGGGCTCGCAATTGCACCTATCTTGATAGCAGACAACATCGCTATTATAGACTCTGGGAGCATAGGAGCATATATCGAGACAACTTCACCCTTGCCAATTCCTATCTCTCTTAGATAATTCGAGAATCTATCTACTTCATCCTTAAGTTCCCCGTAGGTTAGTGATTTCTTAGAACCGTCTTCTCCAACCCACGTGAATGCCTCCCTATCGCTGCCCCCTGTCTTCACTATTTTATCAACTATATTATAGGTTAAGTTAACTCTTCCTCCTCTATACCACCTAGCCCATTCTACGCCTTTAGATAAGTCGACTATATCCGTGGGCTCTTTAAACCATTCTATTCCAAGCCATTCTGGTAGTTTCCTCCAGAACCATTTAGGGTCCTGGATTGAGCGCCTTACAAAATCTGAATAACTCTTTATCCCTTCCGACTCCATTATCATTGATATATTAGAACTATGAATAAGCTCTCTAGGGGGTTCCCAGAGGGAACTCTCCTTCATCCCATCACCTTGGGAATAATATTGTATCCTAACCCTTAATATAGTAAACCTGTATCAATCCTTAATATACTAAATTATTTTTAATAAAATATTAATTACCTGGTGCATCATTGTATTACTTTATATCAACCTAGGACTCCTCTATCCCTATAGAATCTCTCGGCTCCAGGGTGCAGAGGTATCGGGACTGTAGCTGCCTTATCTAAGCTTATATCAGCAGCTCTCTCATGCACTGTCTTGATCTCATCTAAGTGGTCAAACATGACTTCTAATACATTGTAAATTATATCATCTGGCACGTCTGCTGAGGCTACGAAGAGCGCCACAACTGTAATGGTCTTTACCTCCTCCTCTTGGAATTCATATGATTTTGCTGGTATAGTATAAGGTAGATATAGGGAGCCTAGACCAGCTGCCTGTATCTTCTGCATGGCGTCATCAGGCACATTCACTAAATTCAAGTTAACTTGAACAGCAAGCTGCTCTATTTTTGGTGTGGGCACACCCGCGACTAGGAAGAACACATCTACTGTTCCTTGTTTGATCTGCTGTGGGACATCTTTGAGACCAAGCTCCTGCTTGACTATTTTATCCCATAGGTTTAACGCACTGAGGATGGTATAGGCTGTCGCGTATAAGCCACTACCAGGGTTACCTACTGCAACGACCTTGCCTTCTAGATCCCATATAGTCTTCACACCAGCATCAGCCCTAGCAACTATCTGTATGGGCTCTGGGTATAGTGCTGCCAGCGCTCTTAGATTAGATACTGGGTTGCCCTCGAAATCGCTTAGGTATAACCCGTTATAAGCGAAGTATGCTACGTCACTTTGCATTATAGCTAGCTGCGCGTCCCCGTTCTTTATAGCCTTTGCATTTGCAACGCTTGCTCCACTTTCCTGCGCTGTTATTTCTACTTTATCGCTATACTTACTGACTACCTCGGCTATTCTAAATCCCAGAGGGTTATATATGCCTCCTGGACTCCCAGTAGACATTATTAGATGAACCTTTTCTCCACCAGCGGGTGATGGTGATGCGGCAGTCTCTGTTGGTGATGTTCCACCACCTCCCCTCATCATAAAGAATGCGGCTGCTATTATTATCACGATGATAACAATTGCTGCTATTGCAAACGAGCCTCCTCCAGGATTTGATGCTTTCCTAGAAATTCTTCTTTTCATTAACATTCACCTAGGCATCTTCTAGTTAATACTATGATGTAGTAGGAGGGGTTTTAAAGTCTTATCTAAATCTTTTTAGTAGTTTTAAATATTATGTTACTATAATTAATCTCCGTATTCACCGATCTGGTCTAGTACCAGCTCGTAATAGTCCTCTCTTGCTTGCTCTATATCCTCCTCTGTAGCCACCGTTCTCCTGGCCTTAGATATAACTTTAGTACTGACAACCTTTGCGGTTTCATCAGGCCTTGATACTGATTTATACTTGTCAACCTCTTTCTTAGACGCCTCTATCTCATAACCACACCTCTGGCATTTTAGCAAGATTTTCCCCTCCTTCTTTATGGGAACCATTAATCCGCCGCATTTCGGGCAAAATCTCATAGCTTATTCACCCTACCA
>WAQN01000132.1 GCA_015520195.1 Desulfurococcales archaeon
CCTATAGAGACCGTAAGCGGGGAACGGTTTGTCAATTCCCTAGAAAGTAACACCCTCTGGCAGGGATCAAGTAGTGTTTAGTGCAGATGATATAGCCTGCATAGGATGTTCTCATGTAGTGTATGCTTGCGAGGAGTTACTTGGGTTTGGCCTTGCTTAGCGTTTTATTTTCAATTCACTATCAAGGAGAATCGGCAGAGCGCAGCCTCCTCCAGGTTTTGATGGCGTGGAGGGTCTCCTGCACGCTTTTTAACCTGGTTTGAACCGGCAGTGACTTAACTATACTATAACACAACTGGTATACTCGGGGCAGTTGTGTTAAGGCCCACTTAACTCCACCAAAGGCACCGGAGGAGCCAGGGGCAGAAACATTAGATTATGGCTTTCTGTGTCTATCTGTGTCTTTTCGTGGCTTGGTAGGATTTATATATGTTATTTGGCTACAGTGTTTTCCAGGCCCTGCGGGGCGATGGGAGCAGTGCTCCGAGCCCCGTGGGGTAGAGACCCGTAGATGGGAGCCGCGTGCCGCCCGGCTCGACAGCCCCCCATGACCCCAAGGGATGAACCCCCCAGGTGGGGGCGAGCCCCCTGGGCGAGGCGGGAACCAGTGAAGACCGTACCACGATGAAACAAAAAGATATAGAGTGGTACGGTCAGAGGAAGCGGGATAACACCCTCATAATCCTCATCAACAATAAATACACTGAGCCTTCCAATAGACACTATTAATATAGTATCGAGTAGGTGGAGTGCGGAGAGCACAACACCCCGATGGAGGAATTTGAACGCTGCAGTTTCGTATCTACAGCTGCTGTTACAAGCTCTTAGATATGACGTGCAGATAGCAGCTCTGCAGATCTCTATAGCTTAAGGGGGAGCCATTCGCATAGGCTTTTCCCTTAAGTCCTTGATGTTATGGTAGCTCATATCGTGATCGAAAAGCACTCCTTCAGAGAGCATCACGTCTGGCTATCTATATTGACTTATAGCAACGAAAGCAGACGAAACAATTACTCTCAGCTCCAAGAAAAGCCGCTCTTGAATGCTCTGAGGGGCTATACCGACGGTGTTAGCTGTAATGGTGGAGAGAGGGCTTTTAAAAAGTTAGGCTTTGAGTTGTATAAGGCTGAGCCTAGACCTAGGGATGAAGTGTATGATTGTCTCTGTTAGAGGTTTAGTGAAGATCTACGAGGATGGTACGATTGCATTAAATGGAGTGGATCTTAGTGTTGAGCGTAGCGAGGTGTGTATAGTTGCGGGGCCTAACGGTGCTGGTAAGACTACACTCCTGAGGATTATTAGTGGCGAGCTTAAGCCGACCGAGGGCGAGGTTTCAGTTCTATCCCTAAACCCTGCCAGGGATAGGGCTAGGCTTTTAAGGAGAGTAGGAGTCCTCCCTCAGGAGTATGAGCTTTATGAGGATTTAACTGTGTGGGAGCACCTATACTACCTAGCTATCCTAAAGGGTTTAAGTCTACAAGAGGCTAGACGCGAGGCTAGGAGAGTAATAGAGCTGCTAGAGCTCGAGGAAGTCACCGGTAGGCTCGTGAGAAGCCTCTCTGGAGGTTTAAAGAGGAGAGTTGCTCTCGCCCAAGCCCTCATAGGTGATAACGAATTACTCCTACTAGACGAGCCTATGGTCGGGCTTGACCCCGAATCGAGGCGTAGAGTTGCCAGGATACTCGAGGATCTCCGCGGGGAAGGTGTAACGGTAATAGTTACAACACACTACCTAGATGAGATTGGTAAGTTCGCAGATAGCGTGGTAGTACTGAAGAGGGGGAAGGTGGTTAGAAGAGCCCCTGTAGACGTTATACTAGGGGAGCTAGGCTACAATATTAAGCTAGAGGTACCAGCAACTAGAAGTATACTAGGGAGGATCCCAGAGGGTGTCAAGTACGCTGTAGCTGAGGGTAAGCTAGTATTCTGGCTTAACGAGGCGGACCTGGTGAGGGTACTCTCAGCTCTCGACGTGGAGGCTATTAGAAGTGCTAGGATTGAGAGGCCTACGCTCGACGATGCCTACCTTGAGCTTATATCGAGGGGAGGGTGAGCTCCTAATGTCTAAGAGCTTGCTAAGAGTCTACGTTATAGCGCAGATGTATAGGAAGTGGCTTTTACTCGAAGGCCTCTAACTTATTTCTTCGTAGCTATGTACATGCCAGTCTCTATACTAGTACCACTCGTGATTCTCGCGCCTAGCGAGTATCACGTTGATGTTATTGTAGGAGCTCTCCTCTTCTCAGTTGTAGGCGGCGGCTTAGCTGATGTAGCCCTCAACGTTTCCTACGATAGAGCCACTAGGAGGATAGCGTTTTTGGCAACGAGGCCCGTGGAGCCTTTCGAGTATGCGTTAGGAGTTATGCTTGGAGGCGCATCCTACACAATGATTGGAGCAATAGTGGTCCTACTCGTAGGCCAGCTAATACTAGGGTTTAAGCTAAGCTTAACCCAGCTTGCGGGGCTCCTAGCTCTAGCTATTTATGCTTACATAATCTCAGCATGCATAGGATTCATACTGGCACTATACGGCCCCAAGGACTTTAGGCTAACAGGCTCCCTAGCTGATATTCTACTCTTCACTTTAACCTTCATAGCCCCCGTGTACTACCCAGTAGAGCTACTACCAGAACCGCTAAGAGCAGTATCATACACTCTCTACACAACACACCTTGCACTAGCCGGGAAAGCCCTGGCTAGAGGAGCAGACATCCCAGTGAGTAGCCTACTCTACGTAACACTAATCCTCATAGTAGCACTACTCATAGTAAAGAGGGGACTAAAATGGGCAGAGAGCTATTAGAAGCGGCAGGGCTATGTAATAATTTAGTTAAGAATCCTGACTCTTAGGAAGGAGTTTAGAAAGCGTTCTCAAAACTCTTTGAATAACTCAAGGTTAAGGTTTACCGCTCTCCCGAGGGCGGCAACTCTTCAGGCTACCATTCCCTTGTACCCTTCGGTCTCCTCGGAGCGTGAGAGAAGCTAAACCGTTATAGCCTATCTTGGGAGATAGTATGGCTGAAATACTCGGAAGCTTACATTTCCTCACCAGACACTTAATAACCCTTGAAAGGACTTAACAATGTTCATCACGTCTATAACTTCTCAGTCATATACGAAACTGCGTCTCAGGCACTTCATCATTCTAGGACTCTATTCATCCCTCTAGCATAACTCGTCGTCAGAACGAGTTTGGAGTCACAGAATGAGCACACAGAAGAAGTCTCCTAGAGGCTCCCTACTTGTGAGGACAAGACCCTGGTTACCGAAACTCTTGAGTGTATTAAAAACAGGCTTAATGAACATATAAGTCATTGGCTAAAGCTCTTGAGTACCTCGTTGACGATTAACGGAAACCTGAGAGGGCATAACTTGGGGGAGATAAGTATAAGCCCCTTACAAGCATTACTAGATAAAATCCTGGGGGCGATGGAGAGCCAACACCTAGGGGGACCTTGCCGGGGATGACCTATTCCCTGCGGCTTCAGCCCCCAACTAAAACGGAGATCCTACAAAATAACAGCTACTAAAAACGCTCCCAGAGCTCCCAGAGCTAATACTGTTGCATTAATTAAGAGTAATTAACTAGCAACTAGCAACCTACATTAACTTTAAACAGTGTTAAAATACTATCGGGGGTACAAGGTAATGCGTCTGGCACCACGCGGATTGTGGAGAAGATCGACCACCAGATACAGGCGGGGCCAAGCTGAGGTCATAGGAGGCCTAATAGTATTAACCATTATATTCATGCTAGCACTCCCCATAATCCTTAACAGCTTCCAGAGCATGCAATGGACCGCCAGCCAGGCTAAAACCGAGCTAGAAAGGCAGAGGCTGGCTTATAATGAGAAGATAGCCGTGGGAGGCGTTAATCCCAGCAGTGAATTAGCTGTGAGGGCGGGCTGGATCCCAGGAGTATGGATAAATAATACTGGGACAGTCGAGGTTACGCTTAAATATCTATACCTCATAGACTTATACAACAATACTATATATAAAATATTCGATTTAAGGTATACTAGACCAGGCCACCCGCCGCTTGTAGTAAAAATGCTTAAGAACGTAGATGTGAGTGGGGTAAGCGAGCCGTTACCGCCACTAGGCGAGCCTATAAGGCTTGGCCCCGGCGAGAACCTACTAATAGTATTTAACGAATCCATACTCCCCCTTGCACCCTATCTAATCGTGAAGGTCTCAACGGAATCTGGGATTTTACATCCACTAACAGGCGGTGCTGGAGGCTCGCAGACACTATACCCTAGTAGAACTGGTGGCATCGGTGGTGGTACAGGAGGAGTTACCTGGAGAGGCGTATTCGTGCCTTTAAGTGGATTCTACTTTAGAGGAGCAAGTGAGCTACTCTCGGCTGGCGAGGTATACGCTTGGAAGCCCCCAATCTTAGTGGAGGGTGATATATCATACCGTGAGAGCTTCATATACGATGACAACACGCACCCAGGCCTCTATAAGATTAGAATAGTAGTAGATTCAACATCTAATCTCTATATTACGATTCTCGATAAAAATAATCCTTTAAGGGTAATTTCATCCTTCAGGGTAAGACTTCGTGGAGGAGATATTCTTGTCATAAAAGGATTCCTTGGAACCTACTATACATATTCCCAGGCAGTAGCTTTCTTAGGATCAGCTGATTACACGTACGTATCTGGATATGCTAACGAGATTGTGGTCAATGGCGGGACTATTGCTAGTGCTAGTGGTATTATAAGGCTGGATGATTGGGCGGCATCAGTGGACGTAACGGATTTCGATGGTAATGGTATAAACGAGCTTACAGTATATTCGTTGCTGAACGGTCCTAACTATGATACCAGGATCGATAACGATGCAGACGTTGATGGGAGCCAGTATTACGATGCACTAGCCTGGACGTACATTGCGGCCAGGGATATCTCAAACATAGATTACATTAAGATATCGGCCAAGATAAACTACTACTGGACTGCCACATTTAGTAGTCTGACAGGTTGCCCGGCATCACCGAGGAACTTGAAGATCTTCGCGTTAGCGATATGGAAGTATGATGAGGCTACTGGTACGTGGAAGCTGTATCAATATAAGGACTACGGGTTCAAGATAGATAAGCCTATACAATTCCAGGCGACAACGGTATTCCCAGTTGATAGGAGCGGGACCTATAGGGTTGGAGTGATATTCTATGATAACTACAGGGACTTCGATGGAGCAGGTTACAGCTGTTGGATCGACTTTACATTAAGCCTTGAGCACCTTGTGGTAGAGTATGGAGTGCTTAACCCCCTATTCAAGGAGAGCCCACCAGTGTACATTGTGGCGATCCCGGATCCCACTCTGATTAATAACATAGGCGAAACGGAATACGCGCAACTCTACAA
>WAQN01000133.1 GCA_015520195.1 Desulfurococcales archaeon
AAGAGACAGATATCCTCCTAACTCTTTACTCTTTATAAGCCTTCCTAGAGCTTTAGCGGTTCTTAGCGTTTAATTATCTAGTTTATAAATTAAACTCTATATGAATAATTACGATTATAAGTAGAAAATTCTAATATGAGATGAACGTGCCTATGCTTTTGATTTTTAGCATACGCTAGTTTAAGTATTACTCATGGTTGGGCCCCAGTTGAACCTGAATAGCTATTTATGTGTAAATGATTGCGCATCCGATTTATCCTAGTGATGACTTGGAATGATAGGGATACCTGTTGAACACATGGTTACATGGTCTATGGTTAAGGATATGGCTTATTGTGAGTATATGGCTTATTTAAACATGACTAATGGTATGTATGGTTATAAAAGAGCCTGGAGTAAAGCTAGGCGCGTAGTTAAGAGCGTTCTTAAGAGCCTGGAGAGGCGGTATATAACAGACCCTATAATTTATACTATTGATGGTGTAGTCTTTTACCTAAGGCCTGACGCTGTAATATTTGATGATAATAGAGTCTCCATAGTGCTTAAGTCTTATATAAGGATGGGTCTCAAGATACACGATTTCGATTTCATACCACTCTACATAGCAGGCTATCTCCTAGAGAGGATAGGTATGAATGTGGATAGTAGTAAGTTAGTTATAATAGCGTCTAGGAGTGAGACTGAGCTTTCAAAAGCATTAAGAGGGATAATAATCAATAACACATGGATCCATGAAGGATCCAGCATAAAATACAGAATATACACAGAGGATGTGGCTATTCCACTAGTAAAGGGGGTAGTAGAGCTAATCAAAGGCATTAGAAACCCTAGACCCACGAATAATTCATATACATGTAGAAGATGCACCTATAAAGATACATGTGAATTTAGTAAATTGTAGCTATAATAGTCCAGTCTAAGGGAACTCTTTTAGTAGCCCAATATATTGCAGTAGAGATGAAGGAATATGGTTTAAGAGATTTTATAATCAGTTTGATTAGAATTGATGATCTATTCTATACTTAATAATTTTAATTAGGTAAATATTCTTATTAATATTTCATTAATTAATAAATTTATAGGTTTTCCAGTTATTCTTCGTACTTTTTAACCTTTAATACGTGTTCTTCTTTATCAACTACTACTATTGTATCCCCAGGGCTTATTGTCTCATCGCTCTCTGCCTTCCAGTATTCACCTTCCACTATTACGAATCCAGGCTTTCCGGGTTCTATCTTGTCTATGGCTCTACCCTTGGATCCTATTATCGACCATAGTATAGGCTTTTTCTTTCTAACCTGTATTACCTTGTACACCATGAATGCCGTGACAGCGCCTATGAAGCCGCCTGTAGCGTATAATGCTCCTAGGAGCTGGTCAGCATATGCTGGGGAGATACTGAAGCCCTGGCCTCCAGATACTGGTAGTAGGGCTATGCCTAGTACAAGCATTACTATTCCCGTCCCTCCTATTATGCCGAAGCCGGGTGTATAGATCTCTATGAATATCAGTATGGAGCCCCCTAGTATTAGTAGTAGTGATGTCAGGTTTGGATTGAATCCTGAACCTGCTAGTCCCAGTAGGAGTAGTAATGCACCGACACCAGCCCCTCCAGGGTGCCCTGAGGCTAGACTAAATAGTAATATTAGTGTGCCCAGCGAGAGGAGTATTCCTGCCAGCAAGGGGTCTGACAGCGTGTGGAGGACTGTAACCCTCACAGAAGGCTGCAACTCTAACACATCAGGGTTCTCTGCATCTATCTTAACAGTGTCACCTGAGGGTAGTGCCACTATTTTACCGTTAACCTGGGACAGCAAGTCATTAAGGTTCCTAGCCACAACCTCTATTACATGATACCTTAGGGCCTCCTCTGCGCCATAATTATCGTTATACAGGACGAACCGGACTAATGCGGTTGCATTCCTTCCCTTGGAAGCGCCATGCTCGCAGAAGACCTCTATTATCGGGTTTATTATCTTAGACTCATTAATGGGTTCATATCCTCCAGTTGCCGGGTTGTATGCTACTGGCTGTACAGAGCCAATTATAGTTCCTGGCTGCATCGCGGCTATATGAGTGGACATGAGTATTAGTGTGCCCGCGCTTTCAGCCCATTTGTCAACAACGTAGCCTATTACTGGTATCTCTGATTTAGCTATGGATGATACTATCTCTAGCGCTGCATCCACTAATCCTCCTGGAGTGTTGAGCATTACAACTAGTATAGCGTCGTCGTCCTCGGCTACCTGTATGGCATTATCTATGTACTCGGCCATGGCGTAGTCTATTATCCCTTCAACCCTTATATAGTAGACCTTAGGGCCGACAACCCCGTCGGGCTCAACTCCCTCAACTATGCCATACTTCTTCTCGGCCTGAACACCACAGTATTTAGCCCCGAGGTCCCCTTTATCCGCTTGGGCGTATGATGTAGTGGAAGCGTATAGGCCTATGCTTAGGAGTATAGCAATGGCAGCCATCAGCACCCTTATGGTCCTTATCGAGTCATACCTCGCCATTCCAATTTTCACCAACATCTCCCAATATAATGAAAATATTAGGTGAATAGAGGATTTAACCAGCTGAATATACTAGTGCTAGCTTCTGCCCTTAACAGCACCCTCCTTAGTCATCCCAGCTACCATTGCCATTGTCTCTCCCATCCTTGCATCAGTATGCTGTGGGGTTACTATTATCATGTTCTTCTCTTTAGCTATCTCAACAAGCGTCTGTAGCTCTCTAAGCCTTAATGCTACTGGGAGCTCCTGGTAGAATGAGGCGGCCTCAGCCATTATCTTCGCAGCCTGCCTCTCACCCTCAGCCTCTATTATCCTAGCCCTCCTCCACCTCTCAGCCTCAGCCTGCTTAGCCATAGCCCTAAGCATTGACTCCGGTAGTTTTACCTCCTTTATCGTAACAGCTGTCACCTTTATACCCCATGGATCCGTTAGTGTGTCTAGGATCTCCTGGAGCTGCTTGTTTATCTCCTCCCTCTTAGACAGTAAGTCGTCCAGCTCCACTTGGCCTATAATGTCCCTTAGGGTGGTCTGGGACAGCATCAATACACCGTAGTGATAGTTCTCTATCTTAGTAACGGCTTTGACAGGGTCAAAAACCTTATAGTAGACGACGGCGTCTACACCCACAGTCACGTTATCCCTAGTTATAGTCCTCTGCTCCGGGACATCCGCAGTAACTATCCTAAGGTCTACCTTCATCATGCTGTCTACGAAGGGTATTATGAAGAACAACCCCGGACCCTTAGCCCCCAACAGCCTACCCAGCCTAAATATAACTGCTCTCTCATACTCCTTAACAATCTTAATACTCATAGACAGCAAGCCGAGGCCCAGGAGGGCTATAACTATGAGTCCAATAGGGATCTCAGGCAACTATATAGGCACCCCCACACCCAGTTTATAGTAGACCACGCTAGAGATATTATATAATTATACAGTGAGACTACACTGGGATAAAAAGGGAGGCTAGGGGAGGCCACTCAGTTGAAGGGAAACCCTAGGAAGGCCAAAGCGGCTAGAGTAGAGAATGAACTAGCCAACAAGCTATGGGAAATGGGATACGCAGTTATAAGAGGTCCCTCAAGCGGCTCAGGAGTAAGGAGGAGGATACACCCAGACATAGTAGCAATAAAAAAGGGAGTAACACTAGTCATAGAAGTAAAAATAGGCCACCCAGGCAAACCAGTATACATAAACAAGAGACAAGCAAACAGACTAACAGAATTCGCTGAGAGAGCAGGTGGAAAAGCCCTCATAGCAGTAAAAATACCAGGAAAAGGATGGAGACTACACGAAATAACAAAACTACAACAAACAAAAAAAGAAAACCTAAAAATAGACGACCCAACACACGGAGGACTAAACCCAACACAACTAGACGAAATACTCTTCCCCAAAACAAAGAAAATAACCCAATACCTAAAGGAGAATAAACAGGGGCCCGTGGCCTAGCCAGGAAGAGGGCGCCGGCCTGCGGAGCCGGAGGTCCCGGGTTCAAATCCCGGCGGGCCCGCCACCAGACCCACAAAACCATCACCAATCCTGACGTTGAATGTATCGGAAGTCGAGACCGCGGAACAAGGCTGAAGCCTTTCGCAGAATTGATAATCTCGCTGGTATTTTAGTCGAGGTTATTGATTCCTTATTGATGTTTGAGTGGCATTGATTTTATAATTCATAGAATATTTTATATATTTATACTTGCTTTCTTTCTCTAGGAGGTACTAGTTGTCTTCTGAGTAGTACTTGGCTTTGTATAGGTTTACGCCTATGAAGTGTTCCATATCCTCCATCGAATTCCATATCGTTATTAGGAGGAAATGAGTCACATCACCCTCGTCTCTCCTAGTGAAGA